>CAZOVK010000001.1:0-176036 GCA_964583165.1 uncultured Defluviitaleaceae bacterium
GATCAGAAGCCTAATCATGCTCTATCTCAATGCCTCCGTATTCGGCTGTAATTCTTCGGGGCGAGGGTCACGGTATTGCTGGTGAATCGCGTCGAAGCTTTCGTTTATCGCCAAAAACGCGTCAACGAGTTCGGGGTCAAAGTGACTACCGCGCCCATCGACTATAATGGCGATAGCCTTTTCATGCGGCATGGCCTTTTTGTAATGCCGTTCAGACACAAGCGCATCATACACGTCAACCAGCGCCATAATACGCCCCGCAATAGGTATTTCCTTGCCCTTTAACCCGCCAATGTAACCCGTTCCGTCCCATTTTTCGTGGTGTGTGAGCGCGACAATGGCGGCAAAGTTCAGAAACTCCTTGTCGCGTGTGAGTTCCATGGCGTTTTTGATGGCTTTGTTGCCGATGACGACATGGGTTTTCATTATCTCAAACTCTTCGGGCGTGAGCCGCCCGGGTTTTAGCAGAATCGCGTCGGGTATGGCGACCTTGCCGATGTCATGAAGTTGTGACGCTTCAAGCAGTAGTGCCGGTTCAATGCCCCTAAGCTCGTCTTGCAAGATGTCATTAGCCGCCAGATATTCAAGCATAAGCTTGAAGTATGTCTGAGTGCGTAGGACATGACCGCCCGTTGAGCCGTCGCGCATCTCTACCAAATCGGCAAGCGTAAAGACTATCGCGTATTGCAACTCCTTAATTATCTCGGTTTTTTCGGCGACCATGTGTTGAAGGTTGTCGTTATAGTGTTTGAGTTCGCGTTGATTCTGCGCCAAGCGCATCTGCATCTCTACACGCTTTAGCAGAAGTGGTGTCGCGAACGGCTTATTTATATAGTCAACCGCCCCGAGTTTTAACGCTTCAAGCTCAAACTCCACATCATTTTTGCCCGTCAGAAAGATGACGGGTATGTTTACCGTTGCCGGGTTTTGTTTAAGTATCTTTATCGTATCAAAGCCCGACATATCCGGCATTTCAACGTCCAGCAAAATCAGCTCGGGGTTTTCGTTCGCTATGAGCAAAAGCCCCTCTTCGCCGCTTGTCGCCGTTTTACAGTCATACATCTCGCTAACCGCGCGTGTGATGAACCTAAGCACCACGGGGCTGTCGTCAATCGCGACAATCAACGGACGCGTTGTTGTTTCAGACATACTATACCTCCCTAGATTCTTGACAGAACCTAGAATAGAATCACCCTCATAGCAATTTTGAAGCCGTCGCCTGCGAAAACCGACATGGACGTTATGGTATTCTTTTTATAGTAGAAATCCAATTTTTCACCGCGTATCGCAATCGGGATTACGACAGAGAACGGATAGCCCATCTTTACAGAATTGGTTTTAGCGGAACCGCTTGTTTGGTTTGACAGTTCTCCGATACAGTCTAGCATATCGGATTCTGTTATTTCATCTAACTCAACACCCGTCATAAGGCGCGTGACATACCGCGCCGAAACGGTATCCATATATAACATGAGCATACCGGGGCGCTCGCCCATGAGCGGCAACAAAGCCGCAACAGCGCTCGAATTATCGACATCCGCATCCGGCGTATATACAACAAACTCACCCAATGTTGTGCGACATACATCTGTCATAGCAGAGCGCAAGTTAGACGTCAGTGTGTCAAGATAAACCTTACTTTGCGTTTTATCAAGCATCGGGCGCACCTCCCATACATTCCATAATTTTAATAGCCAAATCATCAACCGTAAACGGTTTCACCAAGTAGTTCACAGCCCCGCCTTTAATCGCGCGGACGATACTCTCCTGTTCGCTCTCTGTTGTTACCATCATCACGGGAATATCTCTATAACGCTCGTCAGATTTTAGCTGTTCGAGTAACTCAAAGCCTGACATGCCGGGCATATTACAGTCTAGCAGTATGAGCACAACCTCATCATGTTTTTGTTCAAGAAATTCAAGCGCTTCAAAGCCGTCACCAACTCCCGCGAATGTATAACCCAGAACGCCCACAGACATTGATACAATTCGCCTGATTATTGACGAATCATCTACTGAAAGAATAGTCACCGAATGTCACCTCCTGTTCTGAGTGCCCCGCGTTTTTATGTAATAAACGCCGTTTTCAAGTTGTTGTTTATCAAACAGATTACCGAGGTCGGCGAAATACTCATAAGCTCCTATAAACATTGCGCCGTCATCGTTAAGTGCATCGGCTAGTTTGGGGTAGAGTAGCGCGCGTGTCTGTTCGGAGAAATAAATCATTACATACCGACAAAATATTATATCAAACTGACCCAGTTTTATAAAGCTGTCATTCAGGTTGAAGTGTTGAAAGGTCACGGCGTTTTTAATCTTGTCACAGAGTTGCCAGACTACGCCTTCGTTCGTAAAATAGCGTTTTTTTATGCTGTCGTCAAGACCTCTTATGATGCTTACTGCGTCATAACGGGCGTTTCGCGCAAGGGTCAAAACGCTTCTCGATATATCGGTTGCGAATATTTCAAACTGACTTAAACTCACGTCTTTAATAAATCGCGTGGCTAGATAGTTGTCTATGGCCATAGCCGTTGAATAGGCTTCTTGACCGGTTGAAGCGGCGGCGCTCCAGATACGTATGCGGTTTCTCTCACCGCTTCTGAGTTGCTCAATAAAGCGCGGTAAATATACGCGCTCAAGAATAAGCCACGGGTGTTTATCGCGAAACCAGAGCGTTTCATTGGTCGTGATTGCGTCAATGACGCGCTCGTTTATCGCGTTGTTCGTGGCGTAACAAATCCTTTGGTAAAGTGCTGAGAAGCTGTCTAGCTTTTCTTCAACCATAAGACGCGAAAGACGAGATTCTATAAAATATGCCTTGTCCTCCGGAATGAGAATGCCGCAGTATTCCGCTATATGCTTTCTCAGCAACTGAAATTCTAAGTCGGTCATTTTTGTGCTCAATACAAAGCCCCTAACAATCAATGGTTACGACAGACAAGACGAGCATTTTGAACTGTTAGCGCGCCATGAGCAGGCGCGTTATAGTCCGTGGAATTTCAACAAGGTCAAGTGACCTGTCAGACAAGCCACAATCGACAACCGAGCGTGGCATACCGTAGACGATACAGCTATTCTCCGATTGTGTGATGCAATGACAGAAGCAGGAGCGTTTGAGTTGCCTTACACCCTCTGTGCCATCACTGCCCATGCCGGTCAAAATGACGGATAGAATCTTCTTCCCGCGCATCACATCAGCCACAGACTTAAACAGTACGTCGGCGGATGGGCGCACGCCGTTGACGAGCGGTTTTTCGTCGAGCAAAACACGATAATCAGGACCTATGCGCATATGATAACCGCCCGGCGCAATGAGTATCCCACATGGCAGAATAAAATCGCCGTGTTTCGCTTCGGCGACGCTCTGACCTGTCTTTTTGGCAAGATTAGCGGCTAGGTTCTTCGTGAAGTTAGCCGGCATGTGTTGCACAATCAAAACGGGTATCGGGAAGTCGGCGGGTAACCCCATAAAGAGGGTTTCGAGCGCTACAGGCCCACCGGTGCTCGACGCAACCAACATTAGGTCAAACGGCTCAGAATTTGTCATAACATCGCCCGTAAAACCCGTGTTGGCCAGACGGTTTCGGGCTTTGAGTTTTGAGAATACCGTGAGGAGCTCCTTCTTTATCTTGCTTAGGTTCTCGTCATAACCCTCCTCAATGGGCTTAGAGAAGAAGTGTAACACACCCTTTTCTATGGCGGAGGTCAGTTGAACGCGGCTGGAGCGCTCATTACCGCTCATCAGAACGATATGGGCGAAGCGGTTTGTCCGCTTTATGCCATCGATTATATCAACCGCGACTAAATCGGGCATACTCAAATCAAGTATAATCAGCTCATTGGCGCTATTCTTAACCGCTGTCAATATTTCGGCGGCGGTCTGTGAAACAGTAACAGTGGCTGAGGGCTCAATGAGCCTAACGGCGGCTGAGATTATCCTTTGATAAACCACAGACGCTGAACAGAACAGAATCTGGAACATTTTAACCTCTCGCGGTCTATATTCTGAATTTTCTAAGGATGTCGTCCATGCTGGCAGACGCGGTTGAAACGCGCTGAGCAGATTCGCTTGTTGTCTGAGCTATATCTGTTATGCGTGAGGTGTCGGCGTTGATGTCTTGAATGTTCTTAGAAATGTCTACAATACCAATGAGGATTTCTTTGGCCGTGCGGCTGATTTCACCAACGCTACTGGACGCGCGTTCGGCGTTCATGGCGACTTCTTCGCTCGCTTTGAGCAGTTCTGCCGTAGAACGCGCGATTTCGTTCACGCCCTTACTGCTTTCAACGGCTGAACGGCTCACATTGTCGCTACTCTCTGATATTATATTGATTTCAGACGTTATCTGTTGCAGGCGTTCGGCGGCTGAAATAGACGCGCTTGTGATACGTGCCGTGCGTTCTGATTGTGAGTTTATCGCCGTTGTCAAACTCGTCGTAAAGCCCGTCATATCCGTAATAACGCCTGTTATGCCCGTGACGGCTTCTACCGCGGCCGCCATGTTCTGTTGCATGGTGTCAATCTGCTCTGCGATTTCATCTGTCGCGGCGGCTGTTTGTTTCGCGAGTTCTTTAACCTCGTTCGCGACAACCGCAAAACCGTTACCCGCTTCACCCGCGCCCGCTGCTTCAATGGCCGCGTTTAACGCAAGCATGTTCGTCTGGTTCGCTATCTCGTTGATGACACTGACGATTTTCCCGATTTGGCGGCTCGAGGAGTTCAGCTTCGTGATAATCGCGTTCGTGTTGACCGCCGCTTCGTGAGCGTTCTGCATGACTTTCATGGCATCCGCACTCTTTGCGCTGACATCCGCGAGGGATTCGTTAATATCCTTAACGGAATAGACGACATTATTCACTTCACTGGCGACAGTGCTGGCGGAGCTACTGACGGTGCCGATACTCATTGTGATATTCGTTACGAGCATGGTCGCCTGTTTCACACCGACACTCGTTTGCTCGGCGGCTGACGCAAGCGTGCGGATTGTTCCGCTCATTTCTTCGATGGCTGACGCGATAGTATTGATGTTCGTGCTCGTTGAGGTTAGGCTAGACGTACTCTGGCTCATGCCGGCTGAAATCTCATCGGCGGCAACGCTGACAACGCCCGTTTTCGCGCTCGTATTACTGCCACTTTCGACAAGGTTTAGTGAAGCAGAGAGCATTTCACGCGCCGTATCTGCCAGTTGTTGTGACATGGTCATTACGCTACCCAATGTATCACTGGCATTTTGGCACATGTTGTTAAACGCGCGGTTTAAGTCCGCGAACTCCGCGCCGCTTCTGTCTTGTGACCTCACCGAGTAATCGCCCTTTTCGGCCTGTTCCATAAGAGCTTTGAGGTTCAGAATGGGGCGTGTGAAGCTGCGCGTGAGAACTTGAGCCATAACGAAAGAGAACGAAAGACTGGCGGTGATTAGAGCGGCGAGCCATAACTGAATGTTGTTAGACTTAACCTGAACGGCGGTTGTAAGGCCGTCTGCGTACTCAATCTTTTTATTCAATAACGCGTTGAGGCTGGTTAACGCTCTTTCGGCATTACTCGCCATCTTTACATACAGAAAGTCATTCGCGGCGACCCTGTCGTTTTTTTGAACATACATGACATCCTCGGGGAGTTGTTCTTTGATAAACTCAAAGTTTGATACGAATTCATCAAAAATATCCTGCGTTGCTTGTGTTTGTATAGCGGCGTCATATTTTTCGGCATACTCTATGACGGCGGATATATCGTCGAGTACCTTCATATGCTCTTTTTCTGTTTCTACAGGGTCTTCGATAATGAGCATATTACGAAGCCGCACGCGCATATCCTGGAACTTCGCGGACATTTGCGCCGCGTCACCAAGAGGTTGAACAGCGTTTAGCCGAAGTCGTTCCGTTTCGGCGGCAATATCTCTGACACAGAAAAAGCCTATTACGCCGACAATGGTTGACATGATGCCGATTGCGAGAAGCCCTATCGTCAATCGCGCGCGGATGTTGACATTCTTAAACATGTTGACCCCCAGTCAGATGCTACCGCCTTGCGGCGCTCAATGTATTATATATTAAGTAGATTTAGTCCAGCTTATCGGGTTCTATCTCTAACAAAAGCTCGTTTTTCAGTTGAAACACGCGTTTGAGCCAGCGATGTTCCGATGACATGAGGTTCGCGGGCGGCGGTTGCGCGAGGGAGTTCTCAAGTGTCAGAACGTCTTCAACAGAATCAACCACGAAGCCATATAAAAACGCATCTGTTGCGCGAGATTTAAGAATCAGCGTCGTTAGGTTGTCTTCACGCACATTTCCGCCATAACCCATCATATACCCCAAGTCTAACAGCAAGACCGTCTGACCGCGCATGTTGTAAAGCCCCACAATCTTAGGGGGTGCGCTCGGTACAGGTGTCGCGTAGCAGTTGCGATTGATTTCCTTAATACGACCTATGTCCATGCCGAAGAGTTCGCCTGCCAGACGAAACGTGAGCAGTTTTGTGTGTGAAGCGTTGTTTGCGCTCATTCCACATCCACCTCGCTATCCGTCGGCGGGGGTGACGCTACCCCGCGGGCTATCAATGTCTCTTGAATGGTTTTGAGCAGGCTCAGTTTGTTGAGCTTGTTCTCATACGCGTCAAAACCGCTTTCAATGGCTTCGGTTCTGTAGTAAGTGCTCGTCATGCTAGAAACGGCTATGGCGGGCACATGGGCTGTGTGTGGGTTCTTTCTTATATCCTTTATCATATCCAAGCCGTTCATAATCGGCATTATCAAATCACTTATTATCAAATCATACTGGTGCTTCGCGAGTAACTCCAACGCTTCGCGCCCATTCTGTGCCACAGTGACCGTACAGCCCGCGTCCTCTAAATACTTCGATTCAACACGCTGGAAGAACGGCGTATCTTCCACGATGAGCACACGCTTTGATATAGTCACGGGCGCGGGCATCTTTGGGAAGTTAATGGGGTCGGCCATTTCAAACAGTTCATAGAGGTTCAGAATCAGATACATCTTGTCTTTATAAACCGCCGTGCCGAATATACCGGGCATTTTGAGCTGGTCAGTGTCAAGACTTATGCGTGAGCGCACGTTGTCTAAGATTCTGTCGGCGAGTATACCTATAGGGTGCTTCACAAGGTTCGGGATTATGAGTGTCAGTTTGTCTTTTGTATAGTCTGTGCCCGTTACGTCCAGATAGTCTTCGGGGCGTATGGCGCGAATGAGCTTTCCGCGCAGGTTCACGAATACCTTATCCTTGACATATTCGAGTTGTGAGCGGCTGATAGTTTCAACGCGCGACACCATATACATATCTATCGCGTAACTTTCAATACCCGAACACGCAAACAGAATCATATTCTGATATTCCAGCATCTTTTCTTCGAGTTCGGCTTTTGAATAGACCTTTTGTTGCGTATCTTCTTGCGACACGAATGATGATTTCGCGTTGCTGGCGGCTATCAGCCCCTCAACGTCTAAAATGAGGTTGATTTTGCCGTCGCCCATGATAGTCAGCCCCGAATATACGCCAACGTCTTTAAGTTCGGGTTGTAGGGGTTTAACGAGCGTTTCGGCCGTGTCATAGATTTCATCCACAAGTACGCCAAACGTGAATTGGGCGTGTTTGAGCACAACAATCTTATCGGGCGAGTATGATGGCGCAAGCCCCAACAGTGACGCAAGACTGAACACGGGCAAAAGCTTGCCGCGCAGGCGAATTTCCATATTCCCCTGTATCTTGTCTATCTGAGTAATGCCCTCGGCGGCGTTAAGACTGACCAGTTGTGAGATATTCGTCTGCGGAATCGCGAAACGCTGTTTGCCCACGCGCACTAGTAGGGTCTTTATAATCGCGAGTGTTCGCGGCAAAATAAGCGATATGGTCGTGCCCTTACCAACCGCCGATTGAATCTGAACACTGCCGCCTATTTTCTCTATATTAGAGCGCACAACGTCCATGCCGACGCCGCGCCCGCTTAAATCGGTCACGCTGTCTGCCGTTGAAAAGCCCGGCAAGAAAACCAGTTGTTGTATCTCGTTTTCGCGCATATGAGAAGCTTCGGCGGAGCTGATAAGCCCGTTGTCGAGCGCCTTCTGTTTTATGCGGTCGATATTAAGCCCACGCCCGTCGTCCGCGACTTGAACAATAATCATGCCGCCCTTGTGGTAGGCGCGTAGGTAGATATGCCCGCGTGCGGGCTTGCCTGTTTTCTCGCGCTCGGCGGGCGATTCAAGCCCGTGGTCACACGCGTTTCTGACCAGATGTGTAATCGGGTCGGTGAGGGATTCTACCATGCTCTTGTCAAGTTCTACGTTCTTGCCCTCGATTACAAGCTCAATTTCCTTGCCTAAATTCCGTGACAACTCCTTGATAATACGCGGGAATTTCGAAAACACGTTCGCAATAGGTTGCATACGTGTCGCCATAATCTGCTCTTGCATGGTGCTGGTGAGGTTATCTATATTTTGAAGAATCTTTTTCATCTCTGATTTGTCGGCATTGGTAGAAAACGCGTTCAAAAGCTGGTTGCGCGCCAAAATCATCTCGCTTGAGTTGGCGAGAAGGCGCTCTAACAGCTCAACACTCACGCGAATGGTGTCGTCACGCTTGGCGGACGTTTCTTTAACATCAGCCGCGGCGCGTTTAAGGAGCGCCTCAGACGATACTTGACTGACCAACCGTTCGGCAATGCCGAGGGCGTTTAGGTAGAGCGGCTTTTCGAGCACACTCGTCGCCAAAATCTCTATCCTCGCGCTTTCAGATTCGGGCAGTTCCGCCATGAGTGACACTATCTCGTCAGTTGTATGTGTCGCGTCTATGTCAACAGAGGCATCAATTAGTTTCCCGACAGAATCAATCTCATCAAACAGTAACTTTATGTTTCTAAAATATAGTGGCAGTGTATAGTTATATTCAATATTAAGCCAATAGACCTTGTGACCGTAACGTATCTGTTTTGTGAGTGGCTCTAAAAAACGTTCGGGTATTTGTTGAGCAAGGTCAACGATTGGAGCCTTTTCGACGGCTTTGGGTTTTGGGGTTATGGCTTTGGGAAGCGTTGCCTTTGGTGGAATCGGCTTTGGCGCGGGTGCTTTAGGTTGAGCTGTCGGTGTTTCTTGCTTGGTGTTAGAAACTGTGATGACAGAGCGTCCGTCGGCTATCGCGTCGAGATTACTTATCAGTAGCGACACTTCAACATTATCGCTGTCAGCCACATTGTTTACCATCTGTGACAGCGCGTCATTACCCGCAAGCAAACAGTCGAGAATCTCGTCTGTAGGTAGTAGTTTCTTACTTCTGATTTGACCTAGGACATTCTCCATAGCGTGTGACAGCGCCACGATATTTTTGAGCGAAAAGAAACCAGCCGTGCCCTTTATGCTGTGCACAGCGCGGAAGCAGTCGTTTAATAGCGCGTCATCTGACATCAGTTGTTGCGTATCCAAAAAAGCGTTCTCTATCTTTTCAAGATGACCGCGCGCCTCGTCAACAAAATCCTGTAAGAATTCGTCCGTATCCAAAATGCGCCCCCATAATTACTCTATTATAGAGTAACACGCCTCAGAAGTAATGTCAATAAAGAATCTGGTGTTGCAAGCGCCCTCCCAACCTTTAATTTACAGATGAGACAGGGTAAAAAGTTTCTCTATCGCCTTCATGTACTCTATGATTTCGGGGCAGTGGTTGGTTACGTCGCCAATGCTAAAACCCCGGTCTGATTTTCTGAATAAACCCACTATGCGCTCGTCTGTATAGAGTGAGTCGAAGCCCAGCCAATTCATAGTTTGTTTCAGAGTGTCAGATGTGAAGTGCCATATATGGGCATTCTGAAAGAATTCCAGATAATTGTAGCCATAACTTCTGATGTATTTGATGCCGGGCATAGTAACAAATAACAGACCGTCACGCTTTAGCAGTTTGCGAATGCTCTCAAACTCACGCCGTATGTCAAGAAAGTGCTCTAATACGTCGGCTAGGATAATCAAATCAAAGCTTTCGGTATAATCGGCGGACAACTCGGATGAACCAATGTTTAGCAGGTTTAGTCCTTGCTGTTTGCCAAATTCCAGATAGGTGCTTCCGATGTCGATACCGAGTGTTTCTATGCCGTTTTGGTGAAACGGCATCAGATTACCGCCCGCGCCACAACCTATCTCCAATACCCGATGAATGTCGTTTGAAATCTTCGTGACGAAGCGGTAGATTTGCTCACCCTTATTTATTTGGTCATTAAAGAAGCCCTCCGCCGTGAGTGCTTTTCTGTTGTATAACGCCCGATACTCAATATCATAAAACTCATTGTAACTCTCTTGATTCATATGTGGGTTAGTCATCAATAACCCGCAGTTTTCGCATATTACGGTGTTAACACTCAGTCCGTAGCGGTCTTTTCTAGCTATAGGTTTGAAAGAATCGCCACCACAAAGGCAATTGACAGCTTCAGTCTTGTAATACCCCGACGCGCATTTCTCTGTGACACTATCTCTAATCCGTGTTTGTGAAGCATCAAGAGGTAAGATGCTTTCGTTATCGAAGTTAAATCGCTCCGACAGTAGCGATTCACCGTTTTGTGTACTGTCTTTAATATCGAGATTGCCATTTACGACATTGACAAACAGGTTAAAAAACATGCGCTCGTTATCGCTATCCGTTTCGGTAGCCATTTCTTGGCGCAACATCTTCAAAAACCCTAATTTAGCGGTTAAGTCGCTCAAATTACCCCTCCGTATCACATCTTTACGCATTAGACGCTTGATAATTTCATGGCGTTCATATATAATGATTAGCATTAGCTTTAATAAGGTTTTATCGAATAGGGTGATATTTGTGCCGCATGAAAACCCGTTGCCGACGGATGTAACACTCGAAAAACAGATTGAACATAAAATAACGCTGTTATATCTGATAGAACGTATGGACATACCCATGTCAACAAGCCAGATAGTGCAGTTCGCGCTCGAAGAGGACTTGATGCACATCTTTACAGTGTCTCAATACCTTGCGGAAATGGTGGAGATGGGTTATTTAGAGAAGAGCACAGAGCAGAACGTCAGCCGATACTTGATTACGGAAGACGGAGCGGCGGCGCTAGAACTGTTCACGGCGCAACTGCCCCCGCAGGTCAAGACTTCGGTTACGCGTTATATATCGGAGAATCTAAAGAGCATCAAACGCAACTTTGAGATAACGGCGAACCACTTTTATGAACACAGCACGAACGAGTATATGGTCAAATGTGGGATATATGATGATGGGCTTATGCTCATGGAAGTCAGCCTGTCGGTTGTGTCAAAGAAACAGGCGGTAGATATTTGTAACAACTGGCGCAATAATACAAACACGCTGTATAGACATATTCTCGACAGTATGCTTAGTGGCTCGGAGTAGGTGTTACTGCGTAAGCTTGAATAACGTAAACGGCAGTTTGGTCTTCGGCATCAGCTCAACGCGAATGGTCTTTCCCGTTTTAGGATGATTAAATGTCAGGCGATAACCCCAGAGCGCAACAGAAAGCCGACCTGTTTTATGTGATTTCGGGTTATAGAGATTATCCCCCCAGACGGGTAGACCCGCATTGGCGAGAATGGCGCGAATATGCGCGGGGTTTTTGGCTTCGGCGGTTATGAGGCTTAATGGGCCATATTCTGACGTGTCTATCTTGTCTATCGTGTCGTAGGTCAAAAGAATTTCACGCGCATTCGGCGTGTTCTTGGGCACAACATGAAGTTTTTGCTCGCGCTCCAACAGATTGTTCCGAATTATCCAGTTGCGGCGCGCGCGACCATTGACCACAGCTAGGTATTCGCGTGTGAGTTTGTTGTTAAGGTAGTCATACATCAACTCGGTTGTTGAGTCTTTGTCACGCGCGTATAACAAGATGCCTCCGTAGGGTTGTTCCAGTTGGTTGATAAGCGCCGCATAGTCGTCCTCGTCGCGCGCTCTCAGATGCTCTAAAACAAGCTCGCTGACATCACAGCCGCTTTCGTCGGCTGACGCGGGCATACCAACGGGCTTTTCAACAGCCATTACGAATGAGTCTTCATATAGTACATTGAGCTTGAACGCGCAAATCGTGTTAGCCAAATCATCACCGCCAAAAAAAATTCCTACACGTATTTTCTGTCGTGTAGGAATTTTTATGCAAGACTATTCGGTGGGTGGGGTAGGGGGCTCGGTGTGGGTGACCTTGAACTTGCGCCTGTTATAGAGCCTAAGCACGAATATTTTGATAATCGCGCAAATCGGAACGGCGAACAAAAGGCCTACAAAGCCGAACAGATTCCCGAATACGGCTAACGAAAGGAGAACCAGCGCGGGTGATAACTCGACCTTCTGACCGACAACACGCGGCACTATGAACATGCCGTCTATCTGTTGAAGCACCATAACGGCGATACCCGCATATAACGCTTTTGTCGGCTCGCCCGATAACAGCGCAACCGAAACACTCAACACAAAACCAACAATTGCGCCGAAATACGGAATCAAGTTCGAGAAGCCCGTAATAATCCCGATAATGACTGCGAATCGCACACCGATGAGCGAAAGCACAGTCGAAACAAGAACCGCCATAATCAAACCGTCAGTAAGCTGACCTCTTATATAGCCCGAGAATACGGCGTGAATCTCGCCGAAAATGGTTTTAACGAGCCTACCGATACGTTCGGGCAGAATGATTCTGACGGCCTCGTTTGTGGCGTTCTTTATACCCTCCTTATCTTGCAAGAAGTAGAACGCTACGACGAAGCTTAGAAACAGGTTCATTATAACGCCACCTGTAGCCGTAACTATGCCAACGGCGTTGCGCGATAGGTTAGACAGCGAGCTTGTGAAGCCGCCCACAGCAGAGGATATGAAATCCGATACATAGTCAGCCACGCCCCAGTTCATAAGCCGTGTCGTCACATCAATGTAAAATTCGTTGAGCTGTGAGCCCGATTGCTCTATCCACTGAGTGAGCGCGGTTGCAAAATCCTCGCCCGCAATAGTCTTAGCCGTGCCGCCTATCGACTTCGTGAGAAACAAGCCAATCACACTCAACAGCGCAATGATAATCAGATATACCGTTAGCGTGCCCGCCGTGCGCTTGCGCGTTTTTGGTTTCTTGGGTGGGTGCTTTTTGCGCCATTCGCGGTAGCTCGGGTTTCTTTCGAGCCGCACGAGTAGGTGTTCTTCGATTAGCCGTTTGTAGAGATGTTGAAAGAAGTCAGCCGCCGGGTCTAATAGGTAGGCAATTACAAACGACATAATCAACACAGAGAACACGGACATAAACCGACTCAACACGGAAGATACGGTCCCTGCCATATCCCCCATATTAGATAACATGTATACGCAGAAATTCACCGCCACTATCAAGATGTATGATACCACAACGGCGAAGACAGCGTGGAGGGCGATGCGTAGGTATTTCTTGTCCCAAGGTAGTTTCATGGCTCATCCTCTATAAATCGGTATATGTCACCGCCTAAAAGCGGTGTGAGTGAGAAAGGCGACTAAAGCCGCACAATGTACTGCTTTAGTCTAAATGGTCAGTATGGAAGCAATCGGTAAGCCCTTCTTCTTTAAAAAAGGCTTTCAACCCCAATTTATCGTCTGCTCCCAAGGTTGTAGCATAGTAATATCTTGACCAAAAGCGCTGGTTTATACATACGTTAATCAAGGTCTGCAACAGCCAAACATCTTCAGGAGGTAGGCTGGTTGCGTATAATCTCCCATAATTTAGTCTTGATTTACTTCATATCAGCCAAAACCTTCTTCAACAACTCATACACCCGCGCCACAGATGCGACACTCACGCTCTCTTTCGGCGTATGTATATCCAACAGCCCCGCGCCAAAAGAAATCGCGTCAAGTTGGGGCGCTTTCTCAATGAACAACCCGCATTCAAGCCCGGAATGTACGGCCTCGATAATGGGTTCTTTGCCGTAAAGCTCATTGAAAGCACGGCGGAAACGCGCTTGCAGTTCAGACTTAGGGTCAAACGCCCAACCGGGATAATCACCCAAGGTAGACAGTTCTGCGCCCGTAGCCTCAGAAAGGCGCTCAACGCGTCTTAGCAAATCAGCCTTTTGTAATGCCAACGAGCTACGCAAGCCACCCACGAACAAGACAGTATTTTCGTCGGTTTTTACAACACCAAGGTTCGTAGAGCTGTTCACAAGCCCCGGTATAGCCGTGTTCATGCTGTCAACGCCATTCGGGAACAGTGTCAAGAAGGTCATTAACGCATCTTGAACGCTTGTGTCGATTAAGCGTGTGGATAATGAGGTGGGGGTTAATTCCATATTCAGCCCGCTGTCACTGTCGGCGAACTCGGCTTTAAGACCTTTTACGAATGTCTCGAACGCATTCGTGAAGTTTTCGGCGTTTTCGCCGCCCACGACAACTACGGCTTCGGCTTCACGCGGAATGGCGTTCTTAGCCGTGCCACCCGTTATGTGGGCGATACCTTTGATATACTGCATAAGGTGTTCAAGCGTGCGCCCGAGAAGCATTATCGCGTTTCCGCGTTCCTTGTTGATGTCCATGCCCGAGTGGCCGCCGTGTAAGCCCGAAATCGCTATCGTGTACGCCTTGCTAGTATTATCGGCGCATGAAAAGTCCGTATACTTCATAGCTATACGCGCCTCAACCGTGATACCGCCCGCGCAACCTGCGAGGAACACGCCTTCTTGGTCAGAGTCTATATTTATCAGATACTTGCCTTGTATCAGTTCCGACGGGATAAGCTTCGCGCCTTCAAGCCCCACTTCCTCCATGACCGTAAAAATCGCTTGAATCGGCGGGTGAGCAAGGGTTTTGTCCTCCAAAACAGCCATAATCATAGCCGAACCGATGCCGTCGTCACCGCCAAGTGTCGTGCCGCTCGCGTGAAGCTTGTCGCCTTCGAGAACAAGCGTAATGGGGTTATTCTTGAAGTCCATAGCCACTTCGGGCAAGGCTTCGCAAACCATGTCCAAATGTGCCTGCATGACAACGCCCGGCAGATGTTCATATCCCAAAGAGGCGGGCTTGTTGATTATGATATTGCCCACCTCGTCCTGCCAAACATCAAAACTCAAACCCTCGAAATGAGCCCTAATAAAGTCAGACAGCGCCTTTTCATTGTACGAACCGTGCGGAATACCGCAAATTCTCTCAAAGAACCAAAACACTCTCTCCGGCTTCAAACCTTCTAACATAACACATCCGCTCCCTCTTAATTTATCTTGTGTAATTATTGCCTACCTATTTACGCCCAGCGCCGCCGCCACGTGAGAAACCGCCGCCGCCTGAACGTCCGCCGCCCCCAAAACCGCCGCCGCCGAAGCCACCACCGCCGAAGCCACCACCGGGGCGCCCGCCGCCGAAGCCGCCACCGGGACGTGAACCGCCGCCAAAACTGCTGGGCCGCCCCGCGCCACCGCCGCGCGTAAAGCCGCCGCCCCCAAAGTTAGGGCCGCTGGGTGGTCTTGGCCCCGGAGGTGTAGGTGGTCTGTGACCGTGATTATGGGGCATATTGTGATGATGGTGATGATAGCGCGGAAAGAAGAAACCGCCGAAAAACGGTCTGCGCCGCCCCATGTATACACGCGGTCTGAACATGTTGCTTATAATCGAGATTATAATCAATAGAATAATCATGCCGAAGACAAACGAGAAGAAGCCGCCGCCTGATGATTCTTCTTGTCGCTGAACGGGTTGTGTTGTTTGGTTTGGCTTAGGGTTTGACGTAACGCCACTTTGCGCGGTATTACCCCCCGAGGTGACATTAACGCCGTAATACTTCTCTACAACACTGAGCATTGCGTTAAAGCTCGCCAATGCCGCTCCGTCATAGTCTTTTCTCTTAAAATATGGCTCTGTATAATCGTCCATGATGTCAGACAATACGCTCGCCGAGAACAGTTTCTCAAAAGCCGCGCCCGTACTGAAGAAATAATCGTCGTCGCCCGTGAACATGACGAACAAAACGCCGTTGCCTTCCGATGAGCCTATCTTGTATTTGTTGTACATGTCATAGGCATATGTCGCGCTGTCAGTCGCGCCCATGAACTCAACGGTTGAGATAACAATCTGTGCGCCTGTTTTGGCGAAAAGCGCGTCATTCGTGTTGACGATATACGCGATAGTGTCTTCTGACAGCACATTAGCGAAGTCATTGACATAGAATGCGTCAGACGCGTCGGGTATGGCGGCGAAAGCCGTTAACCCCATGATTAGGGACATTATAAGCCCCAGTATTACACCTAAAAATCTTTTCATCTTGTACCCCCTCTTATTCATATAACTCTATTAAATCACGCCGCGTAATAATCCTTAGTATGGACGCGGGGAAAGTGCTCATGCGTTCGTTATTGGTTTTTGCCAAGTCGTTGTAGCCGTCACGGCTTATTATGTCACTTACCGAGCGAAAGTCCATAAGAATCTTGTTGGCATATCCGATTTGTTCGGAATTGCCCTCTTTTTCTATAATCGCTTTGAGTTTGGTCATCCAGACATTGAGATTGTCGGCGCGACCCTTTGCGTTTCGCGGTGAAGTCGCTTCTTTAAGCTCATTGGCGGCGACTCTGACGTTTTGATATTCAGATTCGGGAATGCCCGCCTGTTTTGCTACGCTCACAAGATTATAACCGAAGTCAACAAGGCTCAATGAGTCACTCTGTATCGAATAACCGTCGCCCCTCACGCCGTTTATGTAGGCGCTGTTGGCTTCGTCTATCATTTTATCGAAAGCCCTTGCCGCGCCGAAATAGACAGAGGCAAAAATCAGAATAACCGCAATAACCCACGCAAGGGTTCGGTTTGTAAAGATATTCATCACTTCAACCCCTCCATGCGCATGGTTTTTTCGAGAACGGCTATGTCTGTTGTGATATCTAACATCTTATCGGCATAGAGGTTCTCCAATTGTTTCGCGAAGGCTTCGGCTACGGAGTCCATAATCTCGTCCAGTTTTTGAAGGATGGGCGCGGCGGAACCCTTGATATGCCATTCGTTGTAGTCATTCGCGAGCTTAACGGCTGTGGGCAGGTAATACTCTAAAAAAGTCGCGATAGTTCGCAGTTTTGCGGGATACTTCGTGACATACTCCAGAATCTCCGTGCCGATATTTATGATGCCAAGCATCTTCCTTTGGACTTGCGCATTGCGGCAGGCGCGTGACGCATCAGCCATTTGCGCGAGTAACTCACCCGCCGCGCGAATCCTCTTGTCAATCTCTGCGTCACCCGTGCTGACGGCGGTTTGGCTCACGACTGTCACCTTTGTCGTCAGCTTTGACACAAGCATGTAGACAAGCACGGAGCCCGCAATACAAATCAGGAAGTCAGAAAGCCTATAAATCGTGAAAATCAGGCTATAGACAACCCAAAACCCCGCCGTCGCATAAATCGGCAAAACGGAATGTTTCTTATACTCCAGCATTCAATCAACCCCTTTTCAATTATATATTATCACCGCAAATCGATGAAATGTCAATAAACCCGAATTTCTATTCTAAACCTAGACAAGGCTTAGTATAAATATAGGGCAAGTACAACGGCGGCAACAACAATTCGCGCTTCCTTACGCGTTGACGCCGTTCCCCTCTTTAGAGGGGTGGCGCCTAAAAGTGCAGCTTTTAGGCGACGGGGTGCTAGTAATTTTTATGAGGAGGATTTATATGAAACGCGTGTTATTGGTTTTGGCGGCGGCTTTAATCGCGTTTTCCCTCGCGGGCTGTAAGGGCGGCGTTACAGACGCGGGCAGCACCGCTTACGAAAGAATACAGACCAAGCTAGTCAACATGGAAACATATCAGGCTGATGCTTCGGTCAAGTACATATCGAACAAGAACAGTCATATCTATGATACGACACAGTACGCGAAGATTTCGGGCGAGTATCGCATTGAGGTGACGGGGCCCGAAAACGTAGCGGGGAACATCACTTTGTCTGACGGCAAGGTCATTTGCCAGTTCAACACGCATGTAACGGGCAAAATCAGTGTCGGCACGAATGAAACGCAGGAGCGCACCGAATTACTCCTGACCTCTTTCGTTAAGAATTACGTGAAAAGCCGCGAGGTGTCTGTTACGGTTGCGAATATGCAGGGCACAGACTGTACCGTGTTAGAAGCCAAAGTGCCCGGAGAACACCCGTATTTGGCGACCGAGAAATTATGGGTTGACAACAAAACCCTAAAGCCTGTACAATTAGTGGTGTATGATTCGACGGGCGGCGAGCGTATAGTGGTAAACTACGCGAAGTTTGACTATAACGTGAAGTTAGACGATAATCTGTTTATCGCCCAGTAGATGTATAGGGGCGGGGTAATTTCTCTCCCCGCCTGTATTTTTATTTAGTAGGTGGTTGAATGACATATGTTTTTGACTTTGACAGGCGGGCGATAGCTTATGTGGATAACGAGGCGATAGTCCATAATATAGAAGTAGTACGCGGATTATTAGGCGGCGCGGAGATAATGGCGATGATTAAGGCCGACGCGTATGCCCACGGTTCAACGGAGTTGGCGCGTGTGTTTACGGGCGCGGGCGTGAAATGGCTTGGCGTTGCGACAGCGGAGGAAGGGCAAATTATACGCGAGAGCGGCGTGGTTTGCCCTATGCTTATTGTAGGTTATACGCCCGAAGAAAGTGTGGATGCGGCTATTGAAAGCGAACTGACCCAAACCGTCTTTTCACTCGAAACAGCGCGAATGATTGATATACACGCCGCCAAACAGAACAAAACCGCTGACATACATATCAAGATAGACACAGGTATGGGGCGGTTGGGGTTTTATGATACAGAAGAGGCGGCGCGGGAGATATTAGAGATTGCCAAACTGAAAAACGTTCACATCGGTGGGATTTATACGCATTTGGCCAACTCTGACGAACAAAACGACGGTTTCACACGTGGTCAAGCAGAGCGATTCATAAGCTTCACGGACAAGCTTAAAGATTTGGGGCTAAAAATACCGCTCAGGCATATATCGAACTCGGCGGCGGTTGTGAATTACCCCGAATTGAATATGGATTTGGTCAGAGCGGGCGGTATACTCTATGGTTTGTCGCCCAGTATAGATGATGACTGGTTGAGGTTGGGGCTTAAACCCGCGCTCGAATGGCGTAGTTATGTCTGTTATGTCAAAACCGTTGAAGCGGGCACAACTATAGGTTATGGCAGGCGATTTAAGGCCGAAAAGCCCATGCGAATCGCTACAATCCCGATTGGTTATGGTGACGGGTATAACAGATTGTTGTCTAATCGCGGTGTCGTGCTTATAAACGGTGAATACGCGCCCGTCGTCGGTAATATCTGTATGGACCAGTTTATGGTTGACGTGTCACATATACCGAACGTAGGCTTGGGTGACGAGGTGATTCTCATCGGCACACAGGGCGACAAGACCATTTCGGCATCTGATATAGCCAAACAGATAGGTACCATTTCTTATGAGGTGGTGTGCGCTATCAGCAAGCGTGTGCATAGGGTGTATAAGGGCGTTAAATAGTCATAATGAGAGGGATAGGCGCTGTTACCATGAATGAGATAAACAGTGAGAAACTATTTGAGGCGTTTTCGGGCAACGAATATTTTGATGAGTTTATATCTATCATAGGTGAACTCGCCAAGCGGAATGAGTTGAAAAGGCTTCACAAGTTTACGCAACATATGAACACGAGCCGCCTTGAACATAGCGTACATGTCGCGTTTTACAGCTTTCTAATCAGCAAAAAGCTGGGGCTTGACTATGCTTCTGCCGCGCGCGCGGGCTTGTTGCACGATTTGTTCTTGTATGATTGGCGTGAGAAGAATCATTCGGTGAGAAAACATATCTTTGCCCACCCCGTTGCCGCGCTTGAAACGGCCGCGAAGATTGTGCGGTTAAACCCTGCCGAACGTGACGCGATACACCGCCATATGTGGCCGCTGGCAAAGGGTATGCCGAGATATGCCGTGTCATATGTGGTGTCTGTTGCCGATAAGTATTGTACGTGTTATGAGATATACAGGCATGTGAAGAATAGGGTTAGCGCGAGAAGTAAGAGAAGTGTTTAAGATAGTTAATACTGTTTTGAAGCATTTACAAGATGGTTAAACAGGTTCTAAGTAAAAAAAGCGACAGGTTCATCACCTGTCGCTTTTTTTCGCTACCTTATTACGAATCTGGATACATTCTCCTGCAAGACTGTGGCCTGTGCGCTGAGTTCTTGTGAAGCGGCCGCGCTCTGTTCTGCCGTTGCGGAGTTGGACTGGACGACGCGCGATACCTTTTCGATGCCGTCGCTCATCTGGCTTATGGCATTTGACTGTGATACAGAAGCTTGGGCGATTTCGTCAATGAGTGATGAAACGCTCTGAATGTCGTCTAGTATGCGGTTTAGGACTTCCGCCGTTTGGTTGGCCGTGCTGGAGCCTGCCGCTACCTTTTCGAGCGTGTCGGAGATTAAGGAGCGTATGTTCTTTGTCGCGTCGGAGCTACGTTTGGATAGGGTTCTTACTTCTTCGGCGACAACCGTGAAGCCCTTGCCATTTTCGCCCGCACGTGCGGCTTCGATGGCGGCGTTGATGGCCAATATGTTAGTCTGGAAGGCGATACTCTCGATAACGCCGATAATCTTGCCGATAGATTCGCTAGATTCGCTGATTGCGCGCATGGAGTCGAGCATTTCTTCCATTATTACCTTGCCGCCGCTTGCGTCGGTGCGGGTTGCCTGTGACATGTGGCTTGCGCGTTCGGCGTTGTTGGCGTTGTGGCGGGTTTGTTCAAGAATATCCGCTGATGCGTCGGTGAGTTCCTGTACGCTGTTGGCTTGAGCCACAGAACCGTCGGCGAGAAGCTGTGAGCCTGTAGCCACTTGGCTTGCGCCGCTCTGTACCTGTTCGGCCGCGAGTGAAATGGTACCGATTACGTCGTTAAGGGATTCTATTATGCGGTTGATGGCGTCTTTGATTGTCAAGAAGTCGCCTAAGAATTCACCGTTTAGGGTTGTGTTCAGATTTCCGTCGGCTATTTCGCCGAGGGTCGCGCTGATGTTGTCTATGTATGAGGACAAATCGGCTATGGTTTTGTTTACGCTGTTCTGCAACTGCGCCATGTCGCCCTGATATTGACCGCGCATGGATACGGAGAGGTTGCCATCCGCTACTTTGCCCATAACGGCAATCGCTTCGTTAATGGGGGCAACGACAGCGTCAAGAGTGTCGTTTACGCCTTGGATAACCTTCGCGAAGTCGCCGTGGTGTTTGCTTACATCGGCGCGTTCTTCTAAACGACCTCTAATCGCCGAGTCACTTAATTTTCTTGTGTCGGCTATTAGTGAGTTAATGGCTTCGATACATGCGTTTACGCTGGTTTTAATGAGGTTGAAGTCTCCGCGGTATTCCTCTGTGATACGCGGGGGCATTTCTCCGCGGGCAATCATGTCCATATTCTTTGTTGCTACGTTAAGCGGGCGGATAATTGAATCTGTCGCGTTGTTCACGCCCAAAATCAGTTCGCGGTATTGACCCTGTGATTTGCTCGCGTCACCGCGTACATTGAGCGCGCCGCTTTGTGCCGCGTTCGTAAGCTTCATAACCTCAGAAAGCACGTTTTTGATTTCGTCTATAACGCGGTTCACGGCTGTGGCGAGTGTGCCCAACTCGTCCTTAGATTCATAGGTCGGGCGGAAACTCAAGTCGCCGCGTGCAAGCGCGTCAGCGGCTTTCTCAACTTCAGCCAGCGGTTTGGTGATAGATTTGATAAGTAGGTAGCATATGACAACAACGATAAGCGCACTCACTATACCAATGGCAATGATTATCCATGTAATAACCCTTGCCGTTTCGTTGCCGCTCTTGTGTTTTTCGCCGGCGTCTGTTGCCGCGCCCTCGCTTGCTTTTTCTAAGTCCAAAACAATTGTTTCAAGAAGCGGAGAGTAGGAATTGGTCATTATATCAAATGCCTGTTGGTTCGCTTCCGGTGTACATAAAGCGGCAATCTCCATGATTTGCTTACGGAGTGGGGCGGCCTGCGACGCTATGTTGAGCGCTTCATTAACGGGCGACGGGTCATTAAGCAGAGGTAAGAGATTATTGAGCGCACCTCTATAACTTGTCGCGTGAGCATCAATCTGTTTGCTGAATTCCTGCGCCTGTACAATGTCTGTAGTAAGAACCATCTGATAAATGGTCGCCTGTAGCGCACGTATATCGCGGCTGGCTGACAGCGCGTAGACATTAGCTTGGTATGAATTCTCATAGAAATCGTTGAGTTGATTTGCTACCTGTTGCAAGCTAAAAATGGAAATTGCCAAAGCTAAAACAAAGACTACCTCCAGAATAAGAAAAGCCGTTATCAGTTTCCTACCCATGCGCATGTTCTTAAACATAGCTACCCCCAATATCGTATGATAAAAATATTACACCTAACTATATGTTACCACACATTTCTTTATAAGTACAGTCAAATTACTTATAAATTTCGACCACTTAAGAGCAATTTTCAAAATCAGCCACAAACAGATATTAAACTGACCCTAACAATTCCAAAAGCTCCTTCTCTGAAAGCGCGCTTAGGAAGTTGCCTTCTTCGATAACCCGGTCAGCCAGATTCTTTTTTGCGGCTTGAAGGTTCAAGATACCCTCTTCAACACTCGATTCGGCGACGATATTATAGACCATGACCGCGCGGCGTTGACCGATTCTGTGGGCGCGGTCGGCGGCTTGTTCCATGACGGCGGGGTTCCACCACGGGTCATAGTGGATAACTATGTCAGCGCCCGTAAGGTTTAGCCCCGTGCCGCCCGCCTTTAGGCTGATAAGGAAAACGTCACCCTCGCCGTTATTAAAACGTTCTGACATGTTCACTCGGTCTATGGCGGGCGTTGAGCCGTCAAGGTAGAAGCTGTTGATGCCGCGCATCTCAAACTCGGCGCGTATGATGTTTAACATCTTCGTAAACTGTGAGAATATAAGGATTCTATGCCCCGATTCTAACGCAGATTCTACGGTTTCAAGTGTTACGTCTAGTTTGCCGCTGCCGCCGGTGTAGTCTTCGACAAATGTCGCGGGGTGACAGCAGATTTGGCGTAAACGCATGAGCTTTGACAGGATTTCTATGCGCGATTTGTTCAGCTCGCCCGCGTCTATAGCTGATTCTAATTCGCCCTTGGCTTCTAGGAAATACGCCGTATAGAGCTTTTTCTGTTCGGGTGTCATCTCGGCGTAGATGGTTGTTTCAATCTTCGCGGGTAACTCACGCAATACGTCAGATTTAAGCCGCCGTAATACGAACGGCGCGACCATATTGCGGAGTTCTTCGGCGCGTTGTTTATCGTCATTTCTCACAATCGGTGACTCAAAGTGTTTAGTGAAACGTGACGAGGTGAATAGGTATCCCGGCATGACGAAGTCGAAGATACTCCAGAGTTCGGACAGACTGTTTTCTATCGGCGTGCCTGTCACGGCGAAACGCGTGTCGGCGTTTATATTTTTGACCGCCCGTGCGTTTTGGGTTTGGGGGTTCTTGATTGCTTGCGCTTCGTCAGCCACACAGAACGCGAAACGCGCCTGTTCGTAGTGTTCTATATCACGCTTTAGGGTGTCATAAGTGGTTATCAACACATTATACTGTTCGTAGCCCGCTATAATCTCGTGGCGGCGTGATGCTATGCCCGCGATGGCGGCAACGGTTAAATCGGGGGCGAAACGCGCGATTTCACGTTCCCAGTTATAAATCAGTGACGTGGGCACGACAATAAGGCTTGGGCGATTCTTCTGGTTTATCTCTGACTTTATGAGCGCGATAATCTGTAGGGTCTTCCCTAAGCCCATGTCGTCAGCCAAAACGCCGCCAAAGCCACAAGCCGTCAGTGTTTTAAGCCAGTTATAGCCCTCCTTTTGGTATATGCGCAACACGCCGTCCAGACTTTCGGG
Organism: uncultured Defluviitaleaceae bacterium; assembly: GCA_964583165.1. GTDB lineage: Bacteria > Bacillota > Clostridia > Lachnospirales > WRAX01 > CAZOVK01. The sequence goes on from CAZOVK010000001.1 coordinate 23,874, forward strand.
CAACTCAAACTCCATATCGCGGTAGGCGGCGAAGTCGCTCAACAGTTCTTTCACCGAGCGGTCAAACAAAACGGGTGTTTCCAGCTGTTTTGAGGCGTTTTCAAGGTATGGGGCGCGATATTTCGGTACCTTGATGTGACCTTTAAGCAATTCCTTGTCTGAACAGCCTATGCCGTCCAGCAATGCCGCGCTTGCGGAGGTTTGAGCGTCGAGTGTAACGAAACGGCCGTCTTTGAGGCGATAATACCTCTTCGATTCAGATGCCGCGCGGAGAACTTCGCGGAGTTCTTTTAGGTCATAATCACCAGCGTCAACGCTGATTTCAAGCAGATTGCCCGACAATCTTACGCCGACAGAAGGCGCAGAACGTGGGCGCATTGACATGTTCATGAAAGCGTCTGTCGCGAAGACGGCGCAGTTCTGGCGTAATGCCGCAAGACCGTTCGGGGAGTAGAAGAAGTCGTATACACTGTCGGGGTTCTTCATTTCGAGAATGCGCTCGGTTGGGTTTTGTATAAAGCCGAGGTTTTCGAGGTTACGCATGAAGGCGCGTTCTTCGAGCAGGTTTCGCGGTTCGGTGCGTTGCTCGATGAGCCTTGTATTTCTTGACAATTGTGGTTTGACGAGGTTGACTTCGTTATTCCCATAGACAAACAACGCGCGGCATTTGACTACACCGGACGTTGCGTCTAAATAGAGCCGTTTTTCGGGTGTTAATACACTGACGGCCGCGTCAAAGTCAGAAGCCACGTCAACCATACCGTATGCCGTGAGCTTTGGCAGGAGGTAGAGTATGAGTTTGTTCGTTTCAGCCTCAGAAAACTGCAAAGAGTCGCGCCCGCCCTCTGTGAAAGCACGGTCGAGGGCGCCCAGAAGCTCTAATAACCCCAAATCAAAGCGGTAGAGTGAGCCGTTTATGAGCGCATAACCATACAACGCGCCCGCAAACAGGCGAGTTGTATGAGAGCGAGAGAGTTTCGCACCCGAATCGGTTTTTACAAGCGAAAAACGGAGCGGCAGGGGCTCGTCCGACATATCGATTTCGGCCGTTTTGTCAACTGCGCTCTTTATTGATTGCCCTTTATATAAATCAAAAATTCTGTCAAGACCCGCGTGTGTCAATATGATTTCACGCGCCGTATCGTTTTGGGTGATTGAGGTGGGGCGGTATGCCCTCATTATGCTTTCAAGATTGCCAAACTCGGTTTTTAAGAAGTTCACAAGCTCGCGCGAATCTTCATCGAACGCGGACATGCCGTGAGAGAAGCTTAATTCCTTGCCGTAGCTTATGTTTTGACCGTGTTTGACCGCACGCAAGAAATCGAGTATACTTTTAAGAATGTATTGACGTGTTCGCCCGATGGTGAAACTCAACTTAACCGTGCCCGATTCGAAGCTGATATATGGTGTGAGCCTTACGGCATCTTCTGTCGCCGCGTCAATCTCTGACAGCGCGTCTTCTTCTAGGCGCGTGAGCAAGCTCTGACCTGCGCGCGAGCTTTTGGCTTCTATGGCGCGTTCGTGAACGCGTTGTAGGGTACTGAGCATTACCGCAACAACATGTTTACATGCGCCGCGTTGTTGAACAAATGCCGCACATCCGCAACCGTAGCGCCCCAACTCACCACCGCGCGTAAACTCCAGTGTTACGCGGTATTCTGACTTCTTGCCTAAAACAATCGCGCGTATCTGTAATGAGGTGTCATCCTCTGAAAGCCCCGACACGCGCCCCTCTTTGTAATAATCAACGCCGCGTTGGTATACCTCGCGAGATGAGGCGAAACGGGCGATTTGGTTGTTGTCGATATAAATTAGCATACTCACCTATTGTGACCGACTGATGCGGTCTTGATGTTGTCACCGATTAGAGGTCGGTGTTGTTGCTAGTAGCGTACTTGGTTAAAGAACGCGTTTATAAGAAATGGTTCGTTCTGCTCTTTGATATATATCCGATAATATGGCGATGCTGTTGTCTGGTCGGCGGAGCCTGTGGTTTCGGCCGTGTAAACCAGCTCCATTTCGCGCACAAACGCGGGTGTGTCGCCGTAGATGTTCTTGATTTCGTACATGAGTGTCAACAGCGCCTCATCAGCCGAATAAATCTCCTTCTTTTCGCCCGTATAACTCAGCGGTTCGGCGTATTGGAAGCGCACCTGCGAAAGCCCGCCCTCGGTGAACGCGAAACGTATATAGTTTGAATATATCGTCATGCCGTCATAACGGCTTCGGTATTCTATAATCTGGTATTCCTCATCCGTGAAACTCTGGTCACGCTCAAATTCGGCGCTTGATGTCATTTCTTCAAATGACGTGAGCAGTTCCTCGCAACGCTGTTGACGAGTGGCGTTTGTGTTCGCGCCGTCAGAGGGTTCGGGGTCGTCATAGACAGCGAAGCCGCCCGTGAACGTGAGGGTTGCGTTATTGTGGCGGTATGTCACGCGGTTTGGCTCTACGGTTTTCTTTATATCCGTATTGCCAAAGAACAGCTCACACAATGCGTTCTCATCGTATGTAAACGGCAACAGATTCAGCCTGTATTTAGGAGAAAAATCGCGCGTTAGGGCTTCATACAAATAAATCCTGTTGTTTGACAGGAGGGTTTTTATGTTGCTCTCCTTATCATCCGTCAGGCGGTATTTGTTCGATTGTTCATAGTTAAGCCCCAATAACACAATATTTAACAGCAACAGCGCGACAATAACGAAGTTTTTCAGTCGTTGTATATTCATGCTTAAACCTTTTTGCCCCTTGTGTGGTCGTCGGGGTTAAACTCGGTAGGATTCCCGAGCCTGTCATACGTAAGCCCTGAATAGACCTTAGGAACGCTCTCGAACAACGCGGCGGCGTTTGATGTTTCTGATACTTGTTTCCAGCCGTCGTGTAGGGTTGTCAGGAGTTTGTGGGCATCGGAAAGCGATTTGTCGCGCTTGTCTGAATCGGCGGTTAACCCTGCTGTTATCAGAAGCCCGTTTACGTAGCGGTATATCTCCATTAGTGGGGTCGAAAACTCTATGCCCATATCGAGCCCCGCCATGAGTTCGAACAGGCAGTCTTTGGCTTTCTCGATAAACGCGTCAAAATCGTCACCGCCGGAGTTCTGCGCCGATTCTATGGCGTTTAGTGTCAGTTCGTAGGTTATTACTACCAGTTGTGCGGGATTGGCCTGCGCTATCCTTAGCGCGTAGTCTGAGTTGGTCAGTTTCATGGTAAACCTTTCATACGTTGGGGTTATGCCGCCCAAAGGCGGCAACCTCTACGGGATATTTGCTAAATTGTTCTGCTTGTATCTTCGATATACGCTGCAATCCCTGCGATAAGTTTAGCCGCATGTTCGGGCATTGCGCCGCCTGTTTGGGTAAGCTTGACGCGTGTCGTGTCTGCACTTAGGAAAACAGTTGGGTCGGTTTCGTTAAGTTTTTGCGCCAGTTCGGTGTTTGTTGAGCTGAAACGGACGGTTACGCTTTGGTATTCTGTTGTGGTTAGGTCTATGGCTATATCGCCGTTTTGTGGTGTTCGTAAAAACATGCGGATTGAGGACACACTCTCGCTTTGGATATGCGCGAAGAGCTCAATATCAGCCGTTTTGCTGCCGATTGATACGGGCAGACGAAACGCCTTGCCTGTTTCGTATAGGAATTCTTGCAGTTTGAGTGCGCGGCGTGTTGCGTCTATGCGCTCGATTTTTTCGGGTGGCGCGTCTTTCATGGCGTTTATTAAGTCGTTGTCAATACGCGCGAAGACGGTTTCTATATCGTTTTCGTTGAGTTCGTCTGCTGTTATGGCAATTTCGGCGTCAATCGCGTCAATCTCGCGCGAGAAGAAGTCGGGGTCGTCCGAATACTGTTTCGCCGCGTTTAATGCGCCTAAGGTCAGCGGTATGCCTGTTTGGGCGGCGTAGTTTAGGCTTTGCGGCGAGCGCGTAAAGCCGGACAGATACGCCGCGATTTTGCTTTCTAGGGCGGCGGTGTTAGTTTGGGGCGGTTGTTCGCTTTCTAACTTACTTATCAGTGTTTCCAGCGGAATGTCTTGATATTCGGGGTTGTTCTCAATGACTTTTGCGGCGGCTTGCGCGTTCATAAAGCGGTCTAGCCGCCCAAGAATCGTATTGTTATATTGTACAACCGCGCGGGTATTGCCGTCAACAGAAATATCTTGACCGCGCTTGATGGTTTTGGCTGTTTTGGCGGCTTCTATGAGGTGACGGAGGGTGGGCTCTTTTTGTTGCGAAAGCAGTACTGCCGCCGCATTGCCGTTTTCTAGACTGTTCAGAAGTTGGTAGAGGGCGATTACGGCGTTATCTGTTTCGGGGTTTATGTCGTTGCCGTTTTGGGTGCGCCATTCGATTATACGTTCGGCGGCCGAATCGGCGGCCTTGCCCTTGTTTTCAGTGTCGAATGCGTCAAGGGTTTCTAGGAGTTCATCCAGCGGCATGTTCAGTATGTCGGCGCCCGACTTCATAGCGGCAATGGCCGACGCGGGCGTTGTCCGCTTCGCGACTTCTGAAATACGCGCATCCAGCGCTTTGACTGACATGATGTTGTCAAAGGTTATGTCAATGCCGTTCACGCTTAAAATACGTGCGGCGCGGATGTTTTGGTCGGTTGCGGAGAGTTCCAGCGATTCAACTATCGGCGCGAGTTGTTCGGCTACTTTGGCGAACCTGTCGCCGTAACGCGGGTTCACGACGGCTTCAAAGCGTTGATATTCTTCGGCGCGTGCGCGGAAGGCGCGTGAAGATTCTTGCGCATTTTCGGCTTCGTTGACAGATTTAGCGATTTCATTGACTGTTTCGGCGCGATTGCCGTTTAATATGTCGGCGAACGCGTTGTATGTTACGCGTGAAAGCATATTCACGCGGTCGAGGGTTCGCTCGATGCGGCTTATGTTCTCGAATGTCGGCGTTTCGCCATACAAAAACAGCTCGCGAGCCAAAACCTGTTGGCGTTCTGTGAGGTTCTGAACGGTTTCTGAAATCGCCGTTGTGTCAAGACCGAAACGCGCCGCCGATTCAAATGTGAGCTTGGCCGTAAGTTGGGCGGTTTTAAGGCGTTCGGTGATTTCTTGTAGAAGCAATTTGCGCGGGTTATTGCCTTCGTTTTTATATTCTCTAAGGGCGGTTATAACCGCCTTTTCTTCAAGCTTAGGGAAGTTTAGCAGTGTTTCTGCTTTCTCAATATTTTCTTGGTCAATGGGCAGGTCGTTTTCAAGCAGAAACTCCGCGTTTTCAAGATTTTCTTCTGTTATGGGGATGTTTTGGCTTTCAAGGTGCTTATGAAGTTTTCCGCGCATGTCGCGCGAAACGGTTTGCCCGCCGTTTTGGGGGGCATGGCGTTTGGCTGTATAGACGTTTTCAACCGTAAGTGGTCTTTCCGTGCGTATCACGGCGGCGGCTTGAGCACGGGTTATGCCTTGAATGTCTTTAACAGCGGTTTCGGCGAAATCGGGTGTATCGGGAACAGGCTTTGCCGAAGCGGCGTTCACGGCTGAATTTAGCATATTCAGGCTTATGTTGTGCAGGGCGATACCGCTGTTCGCGATAAGGGCTACAGCTTCGCCCGTTAGGTTTTGTGCGCCGTTTTCAGCCAAACGCCTAAGCCGCGCCGCCGCTTGTCTAACGCGTGATTGCTCGTCAAGCCCCAGAACACGCTTTGTGCGACCTTGCAGGCTGTTGTCTAATTCGTCTTTTATGGCCTTGGGTGAAAGTTGTTTAGTGGTGTCGCGGCTCATGCGCTGTGATTCTGATTTCGTAAAGATTTGTTTGAGCGCAAGCCCGTCCTTGCCGCCGCTGACGACTTCAAAACTGACCTCGTCGCCCGCTTCGCCGACAATACTTTTTGCGTCAACCTCGAAGCGTTGTTCCTTGCCGCCGATTTCAAGCAGAAACGCCGCCTTTTCGGCGGTTTTGGTGACAATGAAGCCGTTTAGAACCGTGCCTTTGGCGGGGGATTCGCCGTTACTGTTTGTGCGAGAATTTATCTGAATTTGTGATTGACCTCTGATTTGGTTTATCATGATTACCTCCGATTCCTACATTACATATTTCGTAAGAAAAGGCGAAAAAGTTAATTGCAATTTGTGAAGTTTCATATTATAATTGCCTTACAAACTAAAATTGGGTGATTCTTATGATTGAGGCGGTACGGACAGTTTTGGAAGCGGAAAACGCGGCGAACGATATTCTAAAGGCCGCCCGTCAGAGTGAGCGCGAGATTTTGCAGAGGGCGAATGAGACGGCGCGGCGAATGGAAGAAGAGTACATAGAGTCTATGAAGGTCTTACGCGGTGAGTGTATGGCGGCGGCTTTAGCAGAAGCTGAAGCCGAGCTTGCGGTTTTGAGAGCCGAAACGGAAAGTTTCGCGACGGCTGACGTGCCGCGCGAGAAGATGGATTCTGCCGTGAACTATTGTATCGGGAGGGTGCTCTATGGCGATTGAGCGCATGAAGGCGTTCACATTGCTTATGCCAGCCAATCGCCGAAAGGAGTTGTTAAAGCAACTCCAGCGTTTGGAGATGGTTCACTTTCGCGATTTGGGGAAGGACGAAGGGGAAGGGCTGACGCGCCTTCCGCTTGACATTGACGCGACGCGAATCGATGAGCGCATAAGTAAGCTTTCTTACCTGATAAACAACGTGAAACCGCCCGAACGCCCAAAAGGGTTAAAGGGCATGATGACACCGCAGCGCGCCTTAGATTACGATACGTTTGACAGATACATCGATTTTGAGTTTCAGAGCGTGTATGACACGGTGAATGAGATTCAGGCTGAGATAGCGGCGAAGAAGGCGGAGATTGCAAGGCTTAGCGGCGAAAATGAGCAACTGTCGCCTTGGCGCAAGTTGGACGTTTGTAAACAGGATTTAGGAGCGCGGACGGCATCTGTTATGCTCGGAACGGTTCAGACAAGTGGCTTGGCGGTCTTTCGTGAAGCTGTCGAAACGCAAGTGCCTACCGCGTTCATCGAGGTTTTGGGCGCGGGGAGAAGTGACACGGCGTTTGCGTTACTCTGCCACAGGAGCACGGAAGAGGAAATAACACGCATATCTAAAGCTTCGGGCGTTTCTAGTGTAAACATGTTTGAGAAACTGCCCGAAAAGACAATTGCTGCGAATAATGAACGGATTAAAACACTCACAGACGAAATAAACACATTGGGTGACAGTTTTGCGGGGTTCACAGCGCAATACGACGACTTTGTGATAGCGCGTGAATGCGCGCAGACGGCATTGGCGCGGGCGAATGCAAACGAGCGGTTTCTTGCCACGGGGAACACTGTATGGCTTGCGGGTTGGTACCCAGCTGTTCGGCATGACGAGTTTGAAAAAGCCGTGCGAACTGCTTGCGGTGATTCTTACTACCTCGAAACGCTTGACGTTGAGAAAGATGACAACGATGTTCCCATTAAACTAAAGAACAATCGCGTATTTGAAGCATTTGAGGACATCACGGCCATGTATTCCATGCCGCATTATAACGAGATTGACCCAACACCTGTGCTTGCGCCGTTTTATTGGCTGTTTTTCGGGCTGATGGTGGGTGATATGGGGTACGGGTTGATACTGATTGCGGCGACGGCTTTTGCGCTTAGGTTTCTGCACTTCAAGCCCGGTATGCGGCGCATGATTCGCTTCTTCTTCATTCTGGGCTTCGGCGTGATTTTGGGCGGGGCGGCATATGGGAGTTTCTTCGGCTACACGGTATTCACGCCGATTCAAGCGGCTGACGGTACGTTTAAGGCGATACTCGATTCACAACTCGATATTGTAACCATGTTGATTTTCTCGGTAGCTTTGGGAGCGGCGCAGATTATCTTTGCGTTACTTGTTAAAGGATATATGCTGATTCGTGACGGAAAGTTTATTGACGCGTTGTTTGACGCGGGCTTCTGGCTCGTGACGATAATCGGCGGGTTGGGTATGCTCGTTTCAACGACGGGCATGTTGCCTGAGAGTATATCGGGGGCGGTTGGCTGGGTTTTTCTCGCGGGTGTGATTGGCTTGGCGGCGACACAGGGGCGTTCTTCAAAGTCTATCGGCGGGAAGTTGGCGCAGGGGCTTTATGCGGTTTATGGTTTGTCGGGTTATGTGGGTGATTTGGTGTCATATACGCGTATAACCGCGCTGGCGCTGTCGGGGGCGTATATCGCCTTCTCGTTCAACCTCATGGCGACACTTTTACCCGCAGGCATCATCCGCATTATCGGCGGCGCGATTATCTTCTTGTTGGGTCAGACGCTAAACCTCGGGCTTTCGTGCCTCGGCGCGTATGTCCACAGTTGTCGGCTACAGTATGTCGAATATTTCAGTAAGTTTTATGAGGGCGGCGGTGTTCAATACAAGCCGCTTGATTACAAAAATAGCGCTGTAGAGATTAAATAAGGGGGGCAAACTATGTTACAGGGTATTTCTGATTTCTTCTCGTCAAACGGGGGCGTGATTTTCACGACAATCGGCGCTGTCATCGCCATTTTCTTGGCGGGTATCGGTTCGGCGCGGGGGTGTGGGCTTGTGGGCAAGACCGCCACGGGCATTATCACGGAGGAGCCCGAGAAGTTCGGCAAGGCGCTGATTCTTCAGTTATTGCCGGGCACACAGGGGTTGTATGGCTTCATTATCGGCTTTTTGATTGCGCTGAAGCTGACAACCGATACCATCAGTACGGCGCAGGGGCTTTACTTGATGTTCGCGGCGTTACCTGTCGCGATTGTTGGGTATAAATCGGCGTTGTTACAGGCCGAAGTCGCCACGGCGGGTTTACAGATTCTTGCGAAGAACCCCGACCAGAACACAAAGGGTATCATCATGGCGGCCATTGTTGAAACATACGCGATTCTGGGTTTCGTAGCGTCGATTATCATGGTATTCGTTACATATAAATAGGAAGACATCATTCCGGTTAGGGGGCGTTTATGTCATCCTTAGAGCAACTCACAAAGACAATTATAGATGACGCGAAAGCAGAAGCGGCGCGCATAGAAGCGGCGGCGCATGAATCGGCTGACGCGGTTTTGGCGCAGAAACGCGCTGAACTTGACACCTTGCGTGAAATTGAGCAGGCGCGGATTGACAAGGACGCGCACGCGGCGTCGCAACGCCTAAAAGCGCAGGAGCAGACGCGAGCGCGCGACAAAAAACTCATGGCGAAACAGAACATGCTTGACGAAGTGTTTGACAATGCGCTAAGTAGAATGAACAACATGAATATGGCCGATTTCGCGGAGTATGTCGAAAAGACCCTTGCCCACAAGAACCTCGGCGGCGGTCAACTCATTCTGCCCGAAAGCCATATCGGGCTTGACACGGCGGCGCTCAGTAAGAAACTCGGCAACGTTATAACGAAACACCAGACACGCCGCACGAGTGGCGGGTTTATCTTCGTCGCGGGTGGGGTTGAATATAACAACACGTTTGCCGACCTGCTAAATTATTACCGCGACGAACTCGAAGCCGCCGTCAGTCAAATGATTTTCTAAAGGGGGCGCGTATGATAAAGAACTACCAAGAGTACGCGCAGCCCACGGGCATTATTCGTATGCTCGAAAAGAAGCTTTTGACGGACGTTGATTTCAAGCGGATGATGAGCCTTGACGCGCAAGAGGCGCGGTGGCTGGTGAAGGCGAATTACATGCCTGAATTAGACACTACGAGTATCGGAGCGGCCGTTAAATCGCTCGAAGCCGAACTCCCGAGAATTTACACGCTGATGTATGAACTGTCGCCTGACGCGATTATTGTAGATATTCCACGGCAGGTGTATGTTTACCATAACGCCAGAGTTGTAAAGAAGGCCGCGATTACGGGCGGGAATGCGGATAATTTGCTGATTATGGGCGAATATGGCGATAATTCGCTCGAATTACCCGACATAACAGACCCGCAGAAGCTGGATATTGAGATTGACAGGCAACGCCTTACGAAACAGCTTGAAATGGCTGAAAGTACGGGCGTTGAGTATATAATCGAATACTACAAGTTGTGTATAGACTTTTATAACTTAAAAGCGTTCTTTCGCGCGAGAGCCGTCAAACGACCTACACTTGATATGCTCATAGACGGAGGGCATGTGGATGTCGCGCTATACCGCGAACTATGGGATAAACCCACAAATGCCGTAAAAGAAAAACTTTACTACAAGTATTACGGCAAGTGGGCGGCTGAGGGCATAGACAAGACAGAATCCGCCGCGAGAATGGCGGCGTTTGAAGCCGTTTTCGACGGTGTGTTGTCAGAACATATCGCGAAGGCGCGCTATGTGGGCTTTGGCCCCGAGGTTATTTTCGCGTTTATAATCGCGAAAGAGAACGAACTCAAACAATTTAGACGTATTATCGGGAAACGTGCGTAAGGGGGTACTCCATGTCTGACAAGAATAAAATCGGCGCAATCGGCGACGCGGAGTCCGTTTTGGTGTTCAAGGCGTTTGGCGTGAGCGTGTTTGAAGCGACTGCCGATAATGCCGCCGAGTGTCGCCACGTCGTTGACATGTGGGCGAAGCAGGGCTATTCTGTCATCTTCATCACGGAGGAAGCCGCCGCCCCCATCGAAAGCACGATAGACCGCTACACGCGCGCTATGTACCCCGCCATAATCCCGATACCATCGGTTTCGGGCAGTAGCGGGCTTGCGCTCGAACGCATACGCAAAAACGTAGAAAAGGCAGTCGGCATGAATATCCTGTAGGGGCGCTTAGGCGTTCGCAAGGAATAGGTGATAATATGGAGATTGGACGTATAGTAAAGGTTTCGGGGCCATTGGTTGTCGCGAGTGGCATGAGTGGGGCGAACATCTACGACGTTGTGCGCGTGTCTGATAGGCGGCTTATCGGCGAAATTATCGAAACGCGCGGTGACAGCGCGAGCATACAGGTTTATGAAGAAACGAGTATGCTCTCACCGGGCGAACCTGTCTATACAACAGGTGAACCACTGTCAGTTGAACTCGGCCCCGGGCTTCTCGAAAGCATTTTTGACGGCATTCAACGCCCGCTGGACGCGATACGTGCTCAAGTCGGCGATTTTATCGCGCGGGGCGTGGAGGTTCCGTCACTTAACCGCGATAAGTTATGGTCATTTGAACCCGCCGTATCTGTCGGTGACACGGTAACGGCGGGTGATATAATAGGCGAGGTGCAAGAAAACGTGCTAGTGCGGCATAAAATCCTTGTGCCCGTCGGCGTGAAGGGCGTTGTGAAACGAATAGAAAGCGGTTTGCAGAGTGTTGAAAGTGTAGTTTGCGTTGTTGACGACAACGGTACAACGAGAGAACTCACCATGATGCAAAAATGGCCTGTTCGCCGCATTCGCCCGGTCAAGCAGAAACTTCGCCCTGACGCGCCAATGGTCACGGGGCAACGCATAATAGATACGTTCTTCCCTGTGCCTAAGGGGGGCACTGCTTGTGTGCCCGGGCCTTTCGGGAGCGGCAAAACAGTTGTTCAACATCAGCTTGCGAAGTGGTCAGACGTTGAAATCGTCGTTTACGTAGGTTGCGGCGAGCGCGGCAACGAAATGACGGACGTTTTGAACGAATTCCCCGAGCTGAAGGACCCGAGAACGGGCGAGCCGCTTATGAAACGCACGGTTTTGATTGCGAACACGTCAAACATGCCTGTTGCGGCGCGTGAAGCGAGTATTTACACGGGCATAACGATTGCCGAGTATTTCCGCGATATGGGCTATCAAGTCGCGCTTATGGCAGATTCGACAAGCCGTTGGGCTGAGGCGCTACGCGAGATGAGCGGGCGTTTGGAGGAAATGCCGGGTGAAGAGGGTTACCCCGCATACTTGGGTTCGCGTCTAGCCGAGTTTTATGAACGCGCGGGTAAGGCGGTTGTTCTCGGCAGTGGCGAGCGCATAGGTTCGCTGACAGCCATAGGCGCAGTCAGCCCACCGGGTGGTGACCTGTCAGAACCCGTCACACAAGCGACCCTGCGTATTGTCAAGGTTTTTTGGGGGCTTGACGCTGATTTGGCATATCGGCGACACTTCCCCGCGATTAACTGGCTTAATTCGTACAGCCTATATCTCGATAGGGTGTATGACTGGCTCGACGCGAACGTGAACCCACGTTTTGCGAAACTCAGAAAAGAAGCCATGTCGCTTTTGCAACAAGAATCGGAACTGAACGAGATTGTGCGTCTGGTGGGTTATGACGCGCTCTCCGATAACGATAAACTCAAAATGGAACTCGCAAAGTCCATGCGTGAGGACTACTTACAACAGAACGCGTTCTTTGAACTCGACAGTTACACATCTTTGGCGAAACAATACGCGCTGTTAGAACTTGTGCTCTACTATGGCGAACAGGCTCAAAAGGCACTTGACGCGGGGGCGATGCTCGACGATATTCTAAAAATCGCGTCACGCGAGCGCATAGCCCGCGCTAAGACGATACTCGAAACAGACTTAAACGAAACAACGATAATTAAGGAAGCGATTGCGTCAGAAACCGAACAGCTAATCGGAACAGGAGGCGCGTATGCTTAAAGAATACAAGACAGTCAGAGAAATCGTCGGACCGCTCATGGTCGTTGACCGCGTAGAAGGCGTGAAATACGACGAACTCGTAGAAATTCGCATACAGACGGGAGAAATACGGCTTGGCAAGGTGTTGGAGGTTTCGGGCGAGAGGGCGGTTGTTCAGCTCTTTGAAAGCTCACAAGGCATCAACATGGCAGAGAGCCGCGCCAAATTCCTCGGTCACCCGCTTGAACTCGGCGTGTCTATGGATATGCTGGGGCGCGTCTTTGACGGCATGGGGCGTGTCAAGGACGGCGGGCCGCGCATAATCCCCGAAAAGCGGCTTGACATCAACGGTATGCCCATGAACCCCGTGTCGCGCGACTATCCGTCAGAGTTTATACAGACGGGGGTTTCGGCGATTGACGGGCTGAACACGCTTGTGCGTGGGCAGAAACTCCCCGTTTTCAGCGCGTCAGGGTTACCGCATAACGAACTCGCGGCGCAAATCGCCAGACAAGCGCGTGTGCTAGGGGCGGATACGAGTTTTGCCGTTGTCTTCGCGGCTGTTGGTATCACATTTGAAGAAGCCGAGTTTTTCATGGAGGACTTTCGCCAGACGGGCGCGATTGACCGCTCTGTGGTGTTTCTAAACCTCGCGAACGACCCCGCGATTGAGCGTATCAGCACGCCGCGTATGGCATTGACGGCGGCGGAATATCTCGCCTACGAAAAAGACATGCATGTTCTTGTCATTATGACTGACATAACGAACTACTGCGAAGCCCTGCGCGAAGTCAGCGCGGCGCGAAAGGAAGTCCCGGGGCGGCGCGGTTACCCGGGTTATCTGTATACAGACTTAGCCACTCTCTATGAACGGGCGGGGCGTGTCAAGGGGCGGGGCGGCTCGATTACCCAAATCCCGATTCTATCGATGCCCGAAGACGACAAAACCCACCCAATACCCGACCTAACGGGTTATATCACGGAGGGGCAGATAATCTTGTCACGTGAACTCTACCGCAAGGGGCTAATGCCACCTATTGACGTTTTACCGTCACTGTCGCGCCTAAAAGACAAGGGTATCGGCAACGGCAAGACGCGCGAAGACCACGCCGACACAATGAACCAACTGTTTTCAGCATACGCGCAAGGCAAAACAGCGACAGAACTGGCCGTAATCTTGGGTGAAAGCGCGCTGTCCGAAACGGACAGAATCCTTTCGCGTTTCGCTGACGCGTTCGAGAAACGCTATGTATCACAAGGGTACAACGCTAACCGTACAATAGAAGAAACACTTGAACTCGGCTGGGAACTGCTCCGAATGCTCCCGCGCACAGAACTAAAGCGTATAAGACAGGCGTATCTAGATAAATATTTAGAAAGATAGGCGGTGCAACAATGGCGGCGCGACTGAACATAAACCCCAACCGTATGGAGCTGACGAAACTTAAAAAACGGCTCACAACGGCTGTTAAGGGGCATAAACTCCTAAAAGACAAACAGGACGAACTCATGCGCCGCTTCATTGAGATGGTTCGGCGCAACAACGAATTACGCAAACTCGTAGAAAGCGAACTCGCCGCGATTTACGCGGCGTTCGCGGCTTCGGGTCACGCAACCACGCCGCAAGCCCTCTCGGCCGCGCTAATGTGCCCCAAGGCAGAACTCGAACTTGAAACATCCACGCGAAACATCATGAGCGTAATTGTTCCCGTCATGAAATTCAGACTTGAAAAGCTTGAACCGTGGGAGATTATGCCGTATGGATACCTAGACACAGTCAGTGGTCTGGACGAAGCCCTGCTGAAACTCTATACCTTACTGCCTGCGCTGATTGAACTCGCCGAAACAGAAAAATCCTGCAACCTGATGACCGACGAAATCGAGAAAACCCGCCGCCGCGTCAATGCCCTAGAGCATATGACGATACCACGCCTAAAAGAAACCATACGTTATATCAGAATGAAGCTCGACGAAAACGAACGCGGGAATTTGACGCGGCTGATGAAGGTTAAGGCGATGCTAGCGGGGGGAGAATAGGATATAAGCGGGTGACTTACTTGAATAGGCAGAAACTCTTTCTAAAGATTGTCAACAGCCAAAAGAATGTGAGGTATACTGACTTTGTTATATTGCTTGAAGCGTTTGGTTTCTTGCATGTAAGAAGCGAAGGCAGTCACAATATTTTTAGGCACATCAGTATCAAGGAGATAATCAATATTCAAAATGTCAACGGTGAAGCCAAGCCATATCAAATCAAACAATTCTTGGCTTTAGTCGAGAAATTTGGCTTAGGGATGGAGGAATAGTCATGAAATATCATATAAACATCTTTTACAGCGAAGATGACGAAGGATATATTGCCGACATACCTGACCTACAGAACTGCTCGGCGTTCGGAAAGACGCCGGAAGCCGCACTAACTGAAGTCCTGATTGCTCAAAAGCTATGGTTGGAGGAAGCATCGGAGTCACAAATACCGATACCGAAGCCCCAATATGCGCCACTAATCTACCGATATGTAAGGTGATTAACCATGATGAAAGAATATTCCATGCACATACTGGACATCGTTCAGAACTCCATACGCGCGGGGGCGACAAAGACAGAAATCACCGTGCGTTATGACACGCGCGAGAACATCTTTGCGTTCTCGGTCGCCGACAATGGTTGCGGCATGGACAAGGAAATGCTGGAGAAGGTACGCAGTCCGTTTACGACAAGTAGGACAACTCGGCGCGTAGGGCTGGGTATTCCCATGCTCGAACAGACGGCATCACAATGCGGCGGCGGGTTAGAGCTTGTGAGCGAACCCGGCGTCGGAACGACTATAGGCGTGACTATGCAGATGAACAGCATCGACTTACCGCCCATGGGCGACTTGGCTGGTGCTATTTACCTAACGGTTGTGACAAATCCGGAACTTGATTTTGTGTTCCGTTATATATATAATGATTCAGAGTACGTTCTTGATACCGCGGAGCTGAAAGAGGTATTAGAGGGCGTTCCACTCAACACGCCGGACATCATGTTGTGGATTGACGACAACATCAAAACCGGCATAACCGAAACTCAAGGGGGGTCTGCATGAAGACAAAGACATTTAAGAGGGGCATTCATCCCCCGGAATCGAAGGACACTGAACACGCCGCGATTAAGACAATAAGCCCGGCGGTTGGCCAGCTTATGGTGTTCCCGATGCAACAGCATATCGGCGCGCCGTGTAAGCCTGTGGTTAAAGTGGGCGACAGGGTGCTTTTGGGGCAAGTCATTGGCGATAACCCCGAGGCGTTTGTTTGTGCGCCGATTCATTCGAGCGTATCGGGCACGGTTAAAGAGATTCGCCCGTCACTCACTCCGTCAGGTATAACATGCCCGGCTGTTGTAATTGAGAATGACGGTCAGAACGAAGAGTGCCCGACATTGGGGCATATGCACGATTACGAGAGCCTTCCGCGTGTAGAATTGCTTAGAATTATCAGAAACGCTGGTATTGTGGGGCTTGGTGGCGCGGGTTTCCCGACGCATGTGAAGCTGAACCCACCCGCGGATAAGAAGATTGATACCTTCATCATAAACGCGTCAGAGTGTGAGCCTTATTTGACGACCGACCACCGTGTTCTGCTCGAAGAAGCAGAGAGATTGCGCGGCGGTGTGCTTGTCGTGCTGAAACTCTTCCCTGAGGCGCGGGCTGTTATCGGAATCGAAACGAATAAGGCTGACGCGATTAAGCATTTGCAGACGATTTTCAGGGATATTGAGCGCGTGACGATTCAACCGCTCACGCCAAAGTACCCACAGGGCGCGGAGAAACAGTTGATTTACGCTATTACAAGGCGTGAAGTGCCGTCAGGGAAGTTGCCGGCTGACGCGGGTTGTGTTGTTAATAACGTGGATACCGTTATCGCGATTGAACGCGCCGTTTTGCGGGGGCGACCGCTGATTCGTAAGGTTGTCACAGTGACGGGTGATGTTGTGAGAAACCCCGGCAACTTCAAGGTTCGCTTGGGCACGTCATACCGTCAGCTCATTGAAGAAACGGGCGGTTTTACGGAGAAGCCGTACAAGATGATTAGCGGCGGCCCCATGATGGGCGTTGCGATGTTTGATATTGATATACCCGTTATCAAAACGTCAAGCGCGGTCTTGTGCTTTTCAGAGAAGGCCAGCGAATTGCCGCCCGAACAGGTCTGCATTCGTTGTGGGCGTTGCGTTGACCACTGCCCGATTAACTTGTTGCCATATGAGCTGAACCAGTTTGTCATGGACGGGCGCACTGACCTGTTTGAACAAACCCACGGCATGGATTGTATAGAGTGCGGCTCATGTTCGTTCGTTTGCCCCGCCAAACGCCATTTGGCGCACAGCATACGCGCGACAAGACGTCAGCTCATGGCGAAGAAGAGGAGGTAGCGGAATGTCGGACAAATCGAAGTTTATGATAACGAGCACGCCGCATATCCGCTCAAATGATACAATCAAGAGTGTTATGCAGGACGTGTTGATTGCTATGGCCCCGGCCGCTGTTGTCGCCGTGTTCTATTTCGGCGCGCAGGGTTTTTTGGTCATGGCGTTGTCTGTTGCGGCGGCTGTCGCGGCAGAGTTTGTGTACCAAAAACTGACAGACAAGCCCGTTACAATCGGGGATTTCTCGGCGGTCGTTACGGGTTTGTTGTTGGCGTTCAACTTACCCGCGTCTGTGCCGCTGTGGTTGCCGATTGTGGGTTCAATATTTGCGATAATCATTGTAAAACAGTTGTTCGGTGGGGTAGGGCAGAACTTCTTGAATCCCGCCCTTGCGGCGCGTGCGTTTTTGCTTGCGTCATACCCGACGGAAATGACAAACTGGTCGATTAGACCGTTAAACGACGCAATCAGTAGCGCGACACCTCTTGCGCTTCTCAAACAGGGCGTAGCCCCGAACGCGCAAGATTACATCAATGCGCTGTTGGGCATACGTGGCGGTTGTATCGGCGAGGTTTGTATTGTGGCGCTTCTAATCGGTGGCATCTACCTCATTGCGCGAAAGGTCATCACTTGGCGCATACCCGTTATCTACATAGGTACGGTGTTTCTGTTCAGCTTTATATTAGGCAGAAACGGCGCGTTTGACGGTTACCCCGTTTACGAGCTTATAGTGGGTGGTTTGGTATTGGGCGCGTTCTTCATGGCGACCGACTACACGACAAGCCCTATGACCATGTGGGGGCAGGTTATTTTCGCCGTGGGTTGTGGTGTTATGACGGTTGTTATTAGGCGGTTCTCGGGCGGTTACCCAGAGGGCGTGTCATATTCAATACTCTTTATGAATCTGACTGTGCCACTCATTGACAAGTGGGTGCGCCCGCGCGTCTTTGGTACAACGCGGCGCAAGAAGGAGGTGGCGGCGCGTGGTTAAATCGGGTTTGGTACTTTTGATTATTACGGCGATTGCGTCGGCGTGTCTGGGCTTTGTGAATCAAATCACTACGCCGATAATTGACGCGAACCAACTCGCGGCGAAACAAGCCGCTATGTCTAAACTCCTTACAGAAGTCACGGACAACAATTTCTCTGAAGAAATCACAGCTGAAGCCGACACGGGCGTTTTGTCTTACAACATCGGTTATGCGGGCGCTGAAACCGTGGGTTATGTACTCATGGTTGACCCCGTGGGTTATGGTGGCGCGATTAACATACTCGTTGGATTAAACGCTGATGGCGTTATTCAGGGCATAGAAATAGTCAGTATGGCAGAAACGCCCGGTTTGGGTGCGAATGCCAAAAAACCCAAGTTTATGGAGCAGTTTGTGAGTAAAACGGGTGAAATGGTCGTTGTCAAGTCAGCGCCTAAGGGCGCTAACGAGATTGAAGCCATAACAAGCGCTACTATCACGAGCCAAGCCATAACAGACGGCGTGAACAACGCGCTTAAATATTATGAAAACTATCTCAAAGGGGGCGGCAAGTAATGTCTGGTATTACGAAACTTCTCAAAAACGGGCTTGTTGCCGAAAACCCCATCTTCGTCATGGCTATCGGCATGTGCCCGACGCTTGCTGTCACGACTAGCGGCACGAATGGGTTAGGCATGGGTCTGACAACAACGGCGGTTCTGACCGCCTCAAATATCGCGATTTCTATGATTAGAAAGTTCGTGCCCGACACCGTGCGCATACCCGCGTTCGTTGTCGTTATCTCGTCTTTCGTCACGATTGTTGGGTTTTTGCTCGCGGCGTTTTTCCCTGCGCTGAATGACAGTTTGGGTTTGTTCATACCGTTGATTGTCGTTAACTGTTTGATTCTCGCGCGCGCCGAAGCGTTCGCCAGCAAGAACAACCCCATAAAATCACTGATTGACGGCGTTGGCATGGGCTTGGGCTTCACACTCTCGCTGACAATCATAGGTGTCGTGCGTGAATTCTTCGGCGTGGGCACGGTGTTTGATATGACCGTTCTTCCCGAAGCCTTCCCACGGACTATCCTTATGATTCTGCCGCCGGGTGCGTTCATTACGCTGGGGCTTCTCATGGGGCTGTTCAATTACATCAGAACACGCAATACAGAAAAGGAGGCGTAACATGCAACTGATGTTGATTTTTATTAGCGCGTTGCTCGTCAACAACTTCGTTATGTCGCGCTTTCTGGGCATCTGCCCGTTTATCGGTGTTTCAAAGCGCATAGAAACGGCGCTCGGCATGGGTGTTGCGGTTACGTTCGTTATCGTGTTGGCTTGCGCGGCGACAAACCTTGTTTATTCACTGATACTGAACCCATTGGGTATTGAGTATCTCTACAATATCGCGTTTATCTTGATTATCGCTTCACTCGTTCAGCTTGTTGAGATGTTTATTAAGAAGAGTAGCCCCAGTTTATATCAAGCGTTGGGTATCTATCTTCCACTCATCACAACCAACTGTGCGGTTCTCGGTGTCGCGGTTATCAACATGACCAGCGGTTACAACTTTATTGAATCTATTGTGAACGGTCTGGGCGCGGCGCTCGGCTTCACGCTCGCGATTGTGCTGTTCGCGGGCATTCGTGAGCGGCTTGAACGCTGTAATATCCCTAAGCCGTTTAAGGGTTTCCCGATTGCGCTGATTACGGCGGGGCTTATGAGTATCGCGTTTTTGGGCTTCCAGGGGCTGATTAAGTAGGGGAGGTTAGAATATGGAAATAATGGGCATAATATTCCCTGTAATGGTTATCGGCGGACTGGGTGTTCTATTAGGCGCGGCGCTCGGTGTCGCGGGGAAATTATTGGCTGTAGAAACTGACCCACGTGTTGCGCTGGTTCGTGACGCGTTGCCGGGGGCGAATTGCGCAGGTTGTGGTTACACGGGCTGTGACGCGTTCGCATCGGCTGTGGTTGAGGGTAAGGCAAAGGTCAGCGGTTGCCCCGTTGGTGGGGCGGCTTGCGCCGAGAAGATAGCGAGTGTCATGGGCGTAGATGCGAACGCCGACGAGCGCATGGTGGCGTTCGTGAAATGCAAGGGCGATTGTAATGTCGCGGTTTATCGCTATGACTATCGCGGGATAGAGGACTGCAACGCGGTAATGATGTTGCCGGGGAGCGGTTCAAAGAGCTGTCAATATGGCTGTGTGGGCAACGGCAGTTGCGCCGCTCGTTGCCAGTTTGGCGCGATAACGATAAAAGACGGTATCGCCAAGGTTGACCCCGAGAAATGTACGGCTTGTACCATGTGTATCAACACATGCCCACGAAACTTAATTGAGCTGGTTCCCGCGAGCAAGGTTGTGCGCGTGAACTGCCAATCCAAGGACCCCGGGCGTGAGGTTAAACAACATTGTATAGTCGGCTGTATCGGTTGTAAACTTTGTGAGCGCGCCTGCAAGTATGACGCGATTCACGTTGCGGATAATATCGCGCATGTTGATTACGATAAGTGTACTTTGTGTGGCGAATGTGTGAAGAAATGCCCGGTAAAGGTCATTGATGTGGTTGGAAAACTACCCAATGAACTTGCGCTAGAATCGGGCGGTAGATAAACCATCCGCTTGTTGATAAGAAAAGGAAATGCCCCCGTGCGCGGGGGCATTTGGTATACTATGGACTTTACAGAAATTTTGACAGATTCCGTCATGGATACGCTTAAAATGTTACCGATTTTGTTCGCCGTGTATCTGCTTTTGGAGTACCTCGAACACAAAGCCACGGCGACGGTTGTTTTTCGGTTTTCGCGAGGTAGGTTCGCGCCGTTTTTCGGCGCGATAGGCGGTTTAATCCCGCAATGTGGCGTGTCGGCCGCGGCGGCGGGGTTATTTACGCGTGGCGCGATAACGGCGGGTACGTTGATAGCGGTATTTCTTGCCACTTCTGACGAGGCACTGCCGATTTTGCTGTCTGCTTCTTGTAATGTCGGGATTGTAGCGGTTATTCTGTTGGGAAAACTCGTTGTTGGGACGATTGCGGGCATTTTGATTGATTTTCTGTGGCGACAAAAGGTTGTGATGACTGAAACACCCGCCGAAACGGAAGCTGTGACAGCGCCATTGCGCTTGACCGCAATAGCCAAAGAAGCTTTAACGCGGACAATTCACATAGGGCTTTATGTGTTAGCCATCATTTCGGTTATCAACATAACCGTCAGTGCCATAGGTGAAGAGCGTTTGAGCTCGATACTCATGGCAGGCAACCCCTTTTTACCATTTATTACAGGTTTAGTCGGTTTGGTTCCAAGTTGCGCGGTGTCGGTTTTGCTGACTGAATTACTCGTGGCGGGGCAAATCCCGCTAGGGGCGGCGTTTTCGGGGCTGTGTACGGGGACGGGCTTTGGGCTGTTGATACTGTTCAAGCAGACGGACATAAAAAGGAGCGTGACTATTCTCACGCTCACGTATTTATCGGGTTCAGTCGCTGGCTTGCTCATCGGATTGGTTGTTTAACCCCAGACGAGCGGCAACCTTGAGAGTTAACAGAATACTAACCCCACAAACTCTCGGGATATACCCCTTGTTCAATTAGTCGCGTGATTGCGCCTTGAACCATGGGCATATCCTCTTTATATGTGAAGCCGTACCAGCTATCATTTGTGGGGAGCACCTTCATTCGGGCACGTCCGGTTTCTAATAGGCGCATGACAGCCCACGGCAAATAAAATTCTGCCGTCTGGATAGTCGCGGCGTTGTTCTCAAGAAACTCCGCGAAAAGGCGTTTTGTTTCAGTGGTATAGCTAGGTTGAAACCCGAACGCATTCAAGCTTACAACCGTTTCGGGTGATAGCGGTTTATAATGCTCACCATCTTCGGTATAACAAATCTCACCGCCGCGTGTTTCGATACGCTTGTATTCCTCAATGCCTGTCAGAAAGTCGTTCGCGTCTAGCTCACAAACCCCACGTGACACACTACCACTCTCACTAACCGTGTTCTTAACCTTATAACCCACCATGCAATACTGCGCGAAGTGCGGCGTGTCAGGGTTCTCAGACAGATAACCGAAAATCTGGTAAAACGCCTCTCGCCCATAGAAATCATCAGCGTTAATTAGCATGAACGGTTCATTAACGATACCGTCACAGCACATGGCGGCGTGGGCGGTTCCCCAAGGCTTTTTGCGCCCCTCGGGCACAGTAAAACCCAATGGCACATTATTTATATCTTGATAGATAAACTCAAACGGTATCGCGTCACCTATTCTATCCGTCACACGCGCCCGGAAGTCCGCCTCCATCTCGCGCTTTATGATGAAATAAACCTTTGAAAACCCTGCCTTCATAGCGTCATACACAGAAAACTCGGCAATCGTTTCGCCGCTTAGCCCGACAGGCTCCATCTGTTTAAGCCCGCCAAAGCGGCTACCCATGCCCGCCGCCATAATTACTAGTGAAACGCCCATAGAGGCCCATCCCCCATTCAATGTGCTAAAACTAGCGGAAGTTCGCGTCTTCCGTGTTATCTTCGTCATCATAAAGTCTCATGAGGACATTATAGAGTTGCCAGTCTTCCAGTTCGTCAAGCTCTTTGCGGACATATGTCAAAAACTCATCGGTGCTTAACATACAGGGCAACTCGCGCATGAAGTGGCGACGTAATATGCGGCGGTGCTTGGGCGAAATGCCGTTATGCGCCAATTTGATGAACATAATGAAATCGTTAATCTGTTCATCGCGTGGCTTCTTAGCCTCCTGCGGTGTGGGGCGCCCCAAAATCTGCGGCATCTCCATAAGGCGGCGGCTCCCCAATACACGGAAGCCTTCCAGTAAGGCGCGTGTCCTCTCGTCCGGGTCTTTGACACGCCCCGATTCCCGAACAATATAGTCTATGAGCGAACCCAGATTATCGCTATTCTTATCAAGCAAACCCTCTAAGCGCTCAGCCGCCGCCGTCGCTATCGGGTTATCCTCTCTAGTATTCAACTCAATCGCGGCGAAAAACGCGTCCTTGGCTACCTTATCGGCGAACATATTGCCTGTGCCATACTCGGCGGCGGTTCTGATACTCTGCGCCAGCTCCCAAAGTTGCGCGGTGGCCTCAGCATATTCGGCCATACGTATCGCGAACTTCTCTATCTTATCGATATGAGCAGAAAAATCGTCCTCGTCCAGCTCGCCCCAGTTGGCATTCATCATTTCTTCAATCAAACGCGCCTCGTCGGGCAACAACTTGCCGTAGGTGTTACTCTTCATAGGCGCATAAAGCGATTTAAGCAACTTAATCAGCGAAGCCAGCCCCGCCGTATCAACATCGGGCGGCATTGAAGCCATAACGCCCGTTACATGCTCATAAAATTTCTCACTCGTCATGCGAACGGGCAGACAGCCAATCATATGCCCCATAGCAAACGGCACGGCTTGTGGCATTCTCGACGCCGTTTCATTTAACGCTTTCACAAACTCATTGTAGACAAAATCGGGTTTGACCTGATCCTTACCGTCCTCGCCCGCGGCGTGAAACATCTCCATGGCGGAAAACGACTCTAAATCGTCGTCAATAAGCTCTGACATATCCATATAAGATTTTATGGCCTCACAGTAGTCAAGCGTAAGCCGCTCAACACGTTCAATCACTTTCATATCAACTTCTAGCTCATCCGCGATTCTCCGCGCACATTCAAACAAATCATCGGCCGCCTTGAGTAATTCCGTGGGGTAGCCCGAAGTTTCCAATCGCTTTCGCGCACATTTTTGGTCGATTATATAACCCGAAAGCCGCAATGCGTTATCCGTACAAAGTGCGGTCACGGCATCAACAAGCTTTTGCGTAAATTTCTCCATTCCTTTCTTGAACACAAATAAAACCTCCTTCGTATTGCTTCTATAATAACACAGAATGAGGTTTTTATAAAGAGGAAAACAAAAACCGGGCACGTTTCCGTCTGCCCGGTTCTAATAATCATTACTTGCGGTAAGCCACAGCCTCAACCTCAACAATCACGTCCATAGGCAGTTTAGCGGCCTGTATGCACGAACGTGCGGGTGGGTTTTCGGGGAAGTATGTAGCATAGACAGCGTTAAACGCCGCGAAATCGTCCATATTCTTTAAGAAGCATGTGGTTTTGATAACGTCAGCCATCGTAACGCCGGCTTGTTCAAGAATGGCCTTGACATTCTCCATGACCTGTTTAGAAGCCGCTGAAATCTCGGTTTCCATGACCTTGGTTTGGGGGTTTAGCGGCATTTGCCCAGACGTGTAAACGAGATTGCCGACGCTGATACCCTGTGAATACGGCCCGATAGCGGCGGGAGCGTTCTGAGTGGCGACTACTGTTTTTTCCATGATTATCTCCTCCGTAATATACTGTTGTGTAATCATTATAACACTATTCATGCCTCTTAGCTAGACATTTGAGCCGAAAAACGATATAATAACTCTAAAAAGTGAAGGGGATTATGATGGCAGATAAGGAATTGTATTTAATCGCGCAATTTGACGAAAAAACAGATAGCATACTTTCTTCATACTATAAAACGCTTCAAAAGCGCGGTTTTATTGGGCATCAAACAAAGGGCATACCGTATCATTTGACGTTAGGGCAGTTTGATGTATGCGAGGAAGAACGCGTGGTTGGCATCATGGAAGCCGTGAGTAATGAAATATCAGAGATAGAAATCAGATTGGACCATATCGGTGTGTTCGGGTTGGGCGTATTGTTTATTGAGCCTAATGTAAATATCGAGTTGTTAGAACTGCACAGGCGATTCTTCCCTGAGTCGGGGAGCGGTTTTCACGGTTGGGCGGCACACGCGACTATGTTGATTGACGAGCCTGATTGTATTGTTGAAGCGTTGAGGGTTCTTGCGGGTGAGTTCGAGCCGATAAACGCAAAGATTCAGAGTATCGTGCTGTTGGAGTGCTTCCCTCCGCGGTTGATTATTCAGCGCGAATTGAAGCCCCTATGTTGATATACGCGCTGAAATACGGTGACAATCTTTGGGAAGAAACCGCACGTTACGCCGATAACTGTTCATGGCAGGCAGGCCCGTATCTTGCCAAACAAATGAGGAACAACGTGTTTTCTGATTGGGAGCGGGTATTTGTCGGGGTTTATGAAGCAGAAATATGCTGTTACTGCACGCTTTCAAAGACCGATTGCATTCCCGATGTCGATTATTCACCATTCATCGGCTTCATGTTTGTCGGCGAAGAACATCGCGGTCAGCGATTTAGCCAACGACTCATTGAGTTCGCCATGGAATATGCGCGGTCATTGGGTTTTGAACGCGTTTATCTTGCCAGTGACGAGAAAGGGTTATACGAAAAATACGGCTTCATGAAGATTGCCGACAAACAGGATTACAGCGGGCGCATGGAGCAGATTTTTACACGCGAAACAGTTTAGCAAAACACATCAAGATTTCAAACCGCCTTTTCGCTATAATAGCAGACAGAGGTGATAGTTACGGAAAAGTTCGAGAACGTGGAAGCTGTTGACCGTATGCAGGTTTACATCAAGGAGAATCTGACGGACGAAATCACGCTGGTGGGGCTTGCGCGGGCGGCGGGGTATTCCCCGTTTCACTCAGCGCGGTTATTCAAGGAGATGCTGGGGGTCACGCCTTTTGAGTATATAAGGCGTTTAAGACTCAGCGAGTCCGCGCTCCGTTTGCGTGATGAGGACGTGAGGGTTCTCGATGTCGCGCTGGACTTCATGTTCGGCACGCACGAGGGCTTCACGCGGGCATTCGCCAAGGAGTTCGGCGTGCGCCCAAAGGAATACGCAAAACGCCCCGTTCCGATTAAGCTGTTCATACCGTTCAGCGTGCGTTACTATTACCAATACAAAAATAGAAAAGGGGATGTGTTTATGGAGAAATCACCACAGGCAATTTTCGTGCAGATTATGGAACGCGCCGCGCGAAAGCTTATCTTGAAACGTGGGGTTAAGGCGGAAGACTATTTTTCGTATTGTGAAGAGGCGGGTTGTGACGTTTGGGGCACGCTCTGTAGCGTCAAGGAGGCCTTGAATGAGCCAATGGGCATGTGGCTGCCCGAGGGTATGAGGTCAAACGGAACGTCATTGTATGTTCAGGGTGTTGAAGTACCCGCGGATTATAGCGGTCTTGTGCCCGAGGGTTTCGAAATTATCGACCTAAAGCCCTGTCTTATGATGATTTTTCAGGGACCGCCGTATGACGACGAGCACTTTTGCGAAGCTATAACCAATCTCGGTGAGCAGATAAAGTTGTTCAACCCGAACACTTACGGTTATGAATGGGCAGATGAGGACGCGCCGCGCTTCCAGTTTGAGCCTTGGGGTTATCGCGGGTATATCGAGGGGCGGCCTGTTAGGGCTATCAAGAAGTAAAAGAATAATAGCAAAAAGACACGGCTTGACCGTGTTTTTTGCGCTCAATTCACCCTGCTGTCTAGGTATCCTATAGTGAACTCAGCCCACGTGTAGTTAGACATAAACTCACCCGTGTATGAATTGACGGCGTTCGTGTCGTACTGTAAAAACTTATAGTAATCACAGTCGAGTTTTGAGATGTCAACCGAAAGGCTGTTGTATTTCTTGATGATTAAGTCGTTAATGCCGTGTTTTGAGAGTTGTTTCAGCATGGAAGCAATAACTGTTTGCATCTGTTTTTGAACGGATAGGCAGTACTCTTGGTCTTCAAACAAAACGGCCGCTAACTCACGGATTGTACAACTCCCGCCGCGTTTGTGAATAAGATATGCCAGCAATTCCTTGGATTTACTGCGGGAAAAGTGTATGGGCTTACCGTCTGCGAAAATGTCAAAGTTACCAAAACACTGAACCTTGATTAGGTTCCCGTTTTTATGTTCTATTGGCGCGCGGAGGTTCTCCAGTACCAGCCTTATGTCGTCTGGTTTCACGGGTTTTAGCAGGTAACCGCTCGCGAAAATTGAGAACGCGTCAACGGCATATTCCGAAAAGCCCGTCACAAATATAATGTTTGTCCTTGGGTTTATGCCTTTGAGCCGTTTGGCAAGTTCAAGCCCATTCATAACGCTCATCTCAATATCCAAGAAGGCTACGTCAACGGGGTTCTTCTCTGCGTAATCAATCGCTTTGAGAGGCGCTCTGAAGCCTTGAATCACTTCGTTGGGGCAGACGGCTGAGATTGCTTCGACAAGCCCTTTAAGCGCATACTGTTCGTCATCTGTAGCGATTATATTCATACGATAACCTCCTTGGGTATATTTATTCTCACAATCGTACCAACGCCCGGTACACTGGTTATGATTAAATCGCCGCCACACATGGCGCTTACACGACTTCGGACGTTCTTTATGCCGTTATTGCTCCCGCCGCTTGAACCGCGCGGGGCGGCTGTGTCAAAGCCTATCCCGTCGTCGGTTATGGTGATTATGTAATCGTCTTTTGTTTCTTCTGTTTTAATCTCAACTGTGCCGCCTTCATCACGCTTTGTCACGCCATAACGCACAGCGTTTTCAACGAGCGGTTGAATCGTGAGAGCGGGTACGCGAAAGCCCGTCGCGCGTATGTCGTATTTGATTTTGAGAATGTCGCCGAAGCGCGTTTGCTCGATACTCAGATAGCGTTTGAGGTGCATCAGTTCCTTTTCTATCGGAATAATCTTCTGCTCGCCTAAGCTGTCCAGAATCCCGCGCAAGAAGTCGGCGAAATCATCAACCGTGTGACGCGCCAAAGCCGGGTCATGCTCACACAGATAACTGATTGATGCCAATGTATTATAGATGAAATGTGGGCGTATCTGGCTAATCATCACATCAACGCGCAAATCTCTAAGCCGCTTTTCATTCTCTATACGCACAGATTCTCGTTGTTTATAATCTCTCACTATAGTAAATAGGGCACAAAACAGAAACGCGATAAACCCAATACGCGAGAAAATTCCCATTCTGCTCCAGCCTATCACTGAATAGACATAGAATTCTATACCAAACGCCACCATCATTACCACAATCCCGATATTTTCAAGGGCGCTACCGTACATCTCTTGCCTAAGAAACGCCACGGCATGATTGATAAACACCAGCACTATAGTAGCCGCAACGATAGCGATTGATATAACATAGCTATCCAAAAAATCCGCTATACCCGTTATTTGTAATGCCATTAAAAGAATCAGATTAAACGCCGAAAACCAGAACAGCGCGTCGTAACAGATGATGAATTTCCCTCGCGCCCTCACCCGATAGAACATCAGAAAAGGCATAGGACAGAGTGACAGCGCAATGACCGCTGTTATTGAGCCAAAAAATCCGTCGGCATAAATAAACGGAAAGCGCGACACCCCGAACCGCAGATAAAACGAGAAAATGACCGCGAACACCCCAAGCGACAGGCTGGATTTATGCAAATCGGCCTTGTACAGCCGTATGTGATGTGCATAGTATATAAAATAACACCCGATTATGAATATCATTATATCAAGCAAAATCTGGCCCGCGTTGTTTTCAAGACGCGTATGAACCATCTTCAGCGCACTGCCGGCATGAAACGGGCCGACACTGCCGCCTTTTTTGCCGTATGGCGAAGTGACCGTGAATGTGATGGTTTTGCCGGCGTTTTCGCCACTTATGCGAAGGTAACAACCACCCGGCGGAGGGGTTTTCCCGAACGGTACGTTGGAGTTATCCATATCGCTGAAAACAACTGTATCATCTATGCGGATTTCTACAAACTGTGAGTATGAAACGAAGTGGAAATACTGTTCGCCATTAAACCATTCAGGCAAGACTTTGGTTATCACTATGACTTCATTCGGGTATATATTACCCTCGTAAGGTATCTGGAAGTCTTGTTTTTCGCCGTTTTCAAACACGCGCACCCAGCCGTCGTTAAAAGACAAGTCAGTG
Organism: uncultured Defluviitaleaceae bacterium; assembly: GCA_964583165.1. GTDB lineage: Bacteria > Bacillota > Clostridia > Lachnospirales > WRAX01 > CAZOVK01. The sequence goes on from CAZOVK010000001.1 coordinate 52,583, forward strand.
TGTTCCAGTTCCTTGTTTTTAATATCGTAGGGGGAGAGGAGAACGCCGCTTACAAGGATAAACAGTACACTTACTACTATAAGCACCAACGTACTTATGCCCTGTATATCATGTTTCTTCATGCCCCGCCCCCCGTTGTTTACCATTGAGGTGGGTTATTAACTCGCCTCAATTTTGAGATATTACTCTTCGCCCGCCTTGTCAAACAACGCCTTCGCAAAATAAGTCGCGTCAAATTCCTCTAAATCATCCGCGCCTTCGCCAAGCCCTACGAATCGTACGGGTACGCCGATTTCGTTCTGAATGGCTATAACAATACCGCCTTTAGCCGTACCGTCTAACTTCGTAAGGATTATGCCCGTAATGCCCGCGATTTCCTTAAATACGCTGACCTGTGACAGCGCGTTTTGCCCCGTTGTCGCGTCCAGCACAATCAGCGTTTCGACATGCGCGGTTGGGTAGTCGCGGCTGATAACGCGCGAAATTTTGCGGAGTTCCTCCATGAGATTCTTTTTATTCTGGAGCCGCCCCGCTGTGTCAACAATGAGCACATCCGTTTTTCGCGCTTTGGCGGCGCTAATCGCGTCATAAACAACAGCCGCCGGGTCAGAGTTCTCGGCTTGGCTTATGACTTCAACTCCCGCGCGTGTGCCCCAGATAGTGAGTTGGTCAATCGCCGCCGCGCGGAACGTGTCAGCCGCCGCGAGTAACACCCGCTTGCCGTCGGCCTTGAGTTTTTTCGCGAGCTTCCCAATAGACGTGGTTTTGCCCACGCCGTTTACGCCAATAACGAGTATGACGGACGGGCTTGGCAGTTCAAACGCCGTTTCGTTCTGCGTCAAAATCCGTGTTATCTCTTCAATCAACAGTTCCCGAACGCCGTTACCGTCCGTTACGCGTTTCTCCTTGACCTTACCGCGTAATGCCTCTATAATCTCACCTGCGCTTGATACGCCGACATCGGCTAAAATCAAGGCTTCTTCGAGTTCCTCGAACAATTCTTCGTCAATCTTGACAAACGCCTGCAAAACCTTGTCCACGCCGGACATGATGTTTTGGCGGGTTTTGTCCAACCCTTTTACAAGCTTGCCAAAAAAACCGAGCTTCTTTTCTTCATCTGCCATATTCAATTCTCCAGTATGTTAAACGGGCTCTCATAGCAATTCAACAAAGTAACGTAACTTCGCATATCAGCTCGGTTGCGTAAGAATATTGAATTGCTATAGATTACAGAGTCCTAAAATAATATCCCGCGCCGATTTTCGTCTTGATATATTCGGGATTACCCGCGTCGTCTTCAACCTTCATGCGCAGTCTGCGTATCGTAACGTCAACCGTTCTCACGTCGCCGAAATACTCATAACCCCAGACCTTTTCTAACAGGGTTTCGCGCGAGAACACATGCCCGCTCTGTGATGCCATGAATTTTAGCAATTCAAACTCATTGGGCGTGAGAGAGAGCGGCTCACCGTCCTTTATACAATCCATAATCGCAAGGTCGATGCGAATGCGCCCGAAGTCCATGACGTCTTTGGCGGGGGGTGGGGTGGGTTCTGTGCGGCGCAGGTTCGCTTTCACGCGCGCCATAAGCTCACGGTTCCCGAACGGTTTTGTCACATAGTCGTCAGCGCCAAACTCTAACCCCAACACCTTGTCTACCTCTTCGGCGCGCGCCGTTAGCATGATAATCGGCACGTTTGAGTTCTTGCGAATGCGCTTGCAGACCTCAAAGCCATCGAGTTTAGGCATCATGATGTCAAGGATTAGCAAGTCGGGCTTGTCGCGCTCAAATGCCGCCAGCCCCGCTTCACCGTCGGAGGCCGTCAAGACATTATAACCCTCTTTTATGAGGTTGAACGCGATAATATCAACGATATTCTTCTCGTCATCAACAACCAGTACAGTTTTAGACATATACACCTCTCAGTATATTATTTCGAGTAGCGTAAGCCCCGAAGCGGGCGCGGTAGGCCCCGCCTTGCTTCGGTCGGTTGACGCGATTATTTTGGGCATGTCGGCCGCCTGTATTTTGTGGCGACCGACGAGTATCAGTGTTCCCGCGATAATGCGCACCATATTGTATAAGAAGCCGCCGCCTGTCACGGTTATGTTTATAAGCGGCGAATCGGCTGTGACGTTTAAGTCATAAATTGTTCTCACTGTGGTTTTCGCGTGTGAGCCGACAGAGCAGAAGCCCGCGAAGTCGTGAGTGCCGATAAAAGCGCGTGTGGCTTCTTGCATTGAAGGTATATCAAGCTTTTCGCGTACCCAGTGAGTATATCGGCGTTCGAGTGGGTTAGGATAATCGCTGTTCCAGATTTTATATCGATAAGTTTTTCGCTTTGCGCCAAAGATGGGGTGAAAAACATCATCAACCGATTCAGCCGCAACAGCCGTTATATCGGGCGGCAAGAATGTATTAAGCGCGTAGGGTATGCGTGATATAGGTATCTTTTGAAGCTCGTCAGGCACGGTGAACGCCGCGCGTTGACCGAGGGCATGAACGCCCGCGTCTGTGCGGCTTGCGCCCAAAACATCAACCGTGAAGCCGTAGAGTTTCGTCAGTGCCGCGCCGACGGTGTCTTGAACCGACACGGCGTTTTGCTGACTCTGCCAGCCCGCATAATTCGTGCCGTCATACGCCAGCGTCAGCAGAACCTTCATAGCCAATTCACCGCCAGAACCACAGCCGAGAACACGCAAAGCATACAAAGCCCACAATAATCTCGGCGTGAAAACCTCATCACCTTCATGCGCGTGCGCCCGACATCCCCGCGATAACAGCGTGACTCCATTGCATTCGCGAGTTCGTAAGCGCGGCGAAACGCAGACACGAACAGCGGCACCAATAGCGGTATCAACGCTTTCGCCTTCTTGAGCAAACCACCCGTATCGAAATCTGCTCCACGCGACATCTGCGCTTTCGTAATCTTGTCTAGCTCTTCCGATAGGGTGGGTATAAAACGTAGCGCAATCGTCATCATCATTGCGAGTTCATGCGCGGGTAGACCTATTACCTTTAACGGTTTCAGCGCAAATTCAATCGCATCGGTGAGTTGCATGGGTGTTGTCGTGAGTGTCAAGAGTGATGTGGCAATCACGAGCAAAGACAAACGCCCCAACATGCGCGCCGCCGTATAAAGCCCCTCCAGTGTAAACCTAATCACGCCCCACTCGAAGAACACCTGTTCTCCGGGCGTGAAAAACAGGTTTAATACAGCCGTGAAAGCCACAACCGTCAGTATTGCCCTAAGCCCATTCAGAATCTGTTTCGCGGGCACATGTGATATGATTATCAGCGTAATCATAGCGGCCGCGGGTATCAGATATGCCACGGGCTTTGCCACAACAAACAACAAAGCCACAAACAGACACACAGCAAACAGCTTGAGCCGCGCATCAAGCTTATGGAGAATACTTTCAGTTGGATAATATTGACCGAGGGTAATGTTTTTCATTTCTGTCCTTTGTGGGCGGGTTTGCCCATACTTGTATTATCGCGTATCGCGGTATTGTTTTTGTCGCATGAGTTCGAGAATGACGTCTTGTGAATCGGGTTGGATACTGCCTTCAGCGCGTTTGTTCAGCCGCCTAAAGCCGCACTTCTGACATTCATGCAAAATCTGATAGCCCTTTTGTGAGCTAAATGTAATATCTATCGGCTTCATCACACCGCCACAGTCACTCGCGCGGTCACCCGGCTCAACATCTACGTGAAGACTATGTAGGCAGAACGGGCAGTGGTTGCGATAACTGCGTTCGAGCGGTTTTACGTCAGCACCGCAATGGGCGCATATGAAGCCTGTGTTTTCGGTCTTTTTGCTCATTTTTGTTTATACACCTTATACCATTCATATCTTGCGCGTTTCAGCTCGGCGGGTGTTGTCGGGCGCTCACAGCCCATGCGAACGAGGTCGTCTAGGTAGGCTTCAAAACTCTTATACCACGTAAACTCCATGATGTCGTAAGTGTTGAACACGCGCTTGAATTTGCTTCCGTTCCCGATTTCGTCTTTGGCGCGGCGCACTCGGCGTGCGGCGCATCTTTTGCCGTACTTGCTTCTGTCTTTAGGGCATGGGTATTTGCGGTAACTCCTGCTCATATTTACCTCCCAAGGATTTTCAGAATCCTTTCGACAGCTTGACTTGTGGTGAATACCGTATCATCAATCTTTATGCCACGTTTTTTGAGCATTTCAAACGCGTAGAATATCTGGGGCGCGGCAAGCCCGAGCTTCTCCAGCTCTGTATTGCGCGTGAAAATGGATTTTGGTGTGTCGTCCATAACGATTTGACCGCGCGACAGGACGAGTACGCGCGAAACATACTCCGCTATCTCCTCCATACTATGCGATACGAGGATGATGGTCAGCCCAAGTGTTCTGTGCATGTCGGCTATGCGGTTCATGATTTCGCGCCGCCCGCGTGGGTCAAGCCCGGCGGCGGGTTCGTCTAAAATAAGGACTTGTGGGCGCATGGCGAGCACACCCGCGAGGGCAACGCGCCGTTTTTGACCGCCCGATAACTCGAACGGTGACTTATCGCGCAATTCCGCCGCTATACCGACTAAATCGAGCGCCCAACTTACACGTTCAGCTAATTCGCCCTCACTCACGCCACAATTGATAGGCCCAAACGCCACATCTTTCTCTACGGTTTCTTCAAAGAGTTGATGTTCGGGGTACTGGAACAACAACCCCACCTTTCGGCGTACATCACGCAACGCGCTTTTGTCTGCGCCAATAGCTACCCCGTCGATAAGTATGTCGCCAGAAGCGGGTTTGAGAAGCCCGTTTAGATGTTGAATCAGCGTAGACTTGCCCGAGCCTGTCGCCCCGATTAAGCCCACGAATGAGCCTGATTCTATCGTGAAACTCACATCGGTCAGCGCGTTTTTCGCGAACGGTGTACCTACATTGTATATATAGTTGATGTTTCTCGCTTCGATTTTCAATGTTTTAACCCCGTGTAGTTTTGGTGATTAGAGCATAGAGCGCGTCAGACAGTTCTTTCGCGTCAAGAATACCACGCGGCAGGTTCACACCCTTTGAAATCAGCTTGTTCGCCACTTCGGCCGCTTGCGGAACGTCTAAACCCAAGCCCTTTATAAGCTCGGTATCTGAGAACACCTCACGCGGAGTGCCGTCTAAGCGTATCTCACCGCCGTCCATAACGATAACGCGGTCAGCGCGGACGGCTTCTTCCATGAAATGAGTGATGTGAACGATAGTTATGTGTTCTTCGCGGTTCAGGCGCAAGATGGTGTCCATAACCTCACCGCGCCCCGAAGGGTCAAGCATGGCCGTCGCTTCGTCTAAGATTATCATTTGCGGGCGCATGGCAAGAATCCCCGCGATTGCGACGCGTTGTTTCTGCCCGCCCGACAGTAGATGTGGGCTTCTGTCGCGGTATTCTGTCATGTTTACAAGCCTTAACGCCTCATCAACGCGCCGTCTTATCTCGTCAGGCGCAATCCCTAGGTTTTCGGGGCCGAACGCCACGTCGTCCTCAACGGTTGTTGCGATAATCTGGTTATCGGGGTTCTGGAACACAAGCCCCGCATGACTTCTGATTTGCCATATGTTATCGGGTTCAGACGACAGCAACCCCGCAATGCGGATTTCGCCAGAAGTGGGTAATAACAAAGCGTTAATAAGCCGCGCTAAGGTTGACTTACCTGTGCCGTTCGCGCCGAGAATCGCGACAAATTCGCCCGCGGTTACGCATATGTTTAGGTTATTGACGGCCTCTATCGTTGAATTGTCATACCGAAAGTGTAGGTTGTTGGTTTCAATCATCTTAAATCTCCTAGGCGGTTAAGCGTTACTGTGGGCTACGAACATAGCAAGCACCGCGCACATCGTCATGAGCTCGTCATGTTTGGCTTCTGATAACCTCAATGGGCGGTCGGCAAGCTCAAACACTATACAGTTTTGCATACGACGCTGACCGCGGTTGACGGCAAACGCGAAGACGCCACCCGTGCCATTGGATTTTGTGCAATTGCCTTCTTTGCGTAGGTCATATGCGGAAACACCGAACATATCAAGGCTCACGTTGTCTTTCGTTGGGGGTTTGTCGGTCTTAGACCATTCATGAATCACCATACCGCTTGAAGGCTCAAAGATAAGCCCTTTATCGAACTCGAAATAGTCGGCTATAAGCCCGAGCGCGGCGGCTATCGACTTCTCCGTTTCCTCTGAGGTGTATAACATTTTGAAGATGTATTCCATACTGTTCTCGCGGAAACTCTTTTGGACGATTGCCCCACCTGTGTCTATTTCTGTTCGACTGCTCTCGTAACGCGCGTAGGTTCCGTCATAGATGTAGAACGTGCTCTTGCCGCGGCTTTTTGCGATATACAGGGCGCTGTCAGCGTTGCGGTAGAGCGTTTCAAAGTCTGTGCCGCTTTCGGGGTAGAGCGCTATGCCCACACTAGCAGAGATTGTGACACTCTCTTCACCGGAGGTCACCGTCTGTGTGAATGCCTCACAAATCTCACGCGCCTTTGATATAGCAACGTCAACGCTACGTAGGTTCTTCATAAAGACAATCATCTCGTCGCCGCCCACGCGCCCTATTATGTCGCCGCCGCGGAATAACCCGCGTAAGCGTTCTGTGAGCTTAGTCAGCAACATGTCGCCGTAATAATGCCCTAGCCTGTCATTAACAAGCTTGAAGTTGTCAATATCGATAAATAGGAGCGCGTGATGTTGGGCGCGCCCGCGTTCTGATGTGATGAATTCGCGCACAAGGTTATCTGTCGTGACCTTATTGTAGAGGTGGGTCAGTGAGTCACGCGTGGCGCGTTCGATTAACTCTTGTTCGCGCCGCTTCTGCTCGGTGATGTCAGTCACGGACAGAATCGCGCAGATATTTTGGCTGTCGGGTTCAGAAAACATATGAAATTTATAACGCATATAACTAAGGGCATTGTCTTTACTCATCATGCGTACATCGAAGGCGGTTTCTGATTGACCACTCGAAAATTCTTTAAGCAGATTGGCGACACTGGTTGCGCGTAAGAGGGTTTCGCGTTCTTCGGGTATCACGTATTGCCGCGCCATTATGGTTTGAGCCATTTCATAGTTGTTTTCGGTCAAGTCGGGCAGTAACATACGCGCGTCTTCAAGGCCGTTAATGAAGATGTTTTTAGAAAGGTTGATTTCATACAACTTAGCGCCATCAGCATAGAGCGCGTTTTTGTACATCTGGGCTTCACGATATAAAATTTCTGACCGTTTGCGCTCCGATACGTCCTCGATTATGCCCATGACCTTAACGGGGCGTTCGTCTGACGAATAAATCGTCAATGCCGTAATCAGGCACCAGATATAGTCGCCCTTTGAGTTGATTATACGTACTTCACCGCTGAGGGATGGCTTACCCGAGAGAATCTGGTTGATACCGTCCGTAATCAAATGTATATCATGCGGGTGAATGCTTGAGTCTTCAGGATTCCAGATGTTGCCGGGGTTGCGCCCGAAGAGCGCGTAGTGTTTCTCCGAATAGATGATACTGCCGTCCAATAGGTTATACTCAAAGATGACGCTATTACTGCGTTCAAGGATAAATCGATATCGTTTTTCGCTTAATAGCAGTTGAGCGTTATAGTTGGCTATGTTCTTGCGCTCGCTTAACAACAGATAGGTTATCAGCACAAATACCGCCACCAACACGCCCACTATCTGTAAGACAAGTTGTAAGCCGCTTTCATAAATCGTCTGTGTTGTCGCGTCAATCACGCGGGTAGGAATCGTGACGAACAGATACCACCCTTCAACACCGGCCGGTGTATAGTAAGACAGGCGCGTGCCACCGTTGTATTTATAGATGGCGTAGTCACTTTGGCGTTCGCCCATATCCTTGATTATCTCATTGGCTGAATAGTTGTCGGTAAATTCGAGGGCGTTTAAGTCGTCAAAGAAATTGCTGTGAACCGTGGGCATATTCAAGTTGTCTGAGAAAGCGAGATAGTCGCCCTTTATGTCAATCAATTCATAATAACCCTGACCGCCGTAAAGCGATACATTCAAAACACGTGAAATATCCTGCGTAAACACTGAACCGCGAACGGCACCGATACTTTCGCCATTTTTAATGACAGGGCAGACAAACGAAACACTCGGCATCGCATCAAGGTCTGACGGGGTAACGGGGGTTATGAATGCCTCTGTGCCCAAAAGCCGGTCTAAGTAGCCACTGTTCGTAATGTCAAGTGTATGTCCGTCAGTCGTTAAACTCGTGCCGTCACTAAAATCAAACGCCATCCGAAAAAAGTTGTAATTCCTTGTCATTTCTCTTAAAACTCGCATGGGTTCATCGCCGTGTAAGTCGTCAAAGTCGGCCATGACAGCCGCTACAGACCGCATCTGTGAGAGCTTCGAGTGTGCGTATTCCATAACCAGACCCGTTGATGTGCGTGTTACCTCACTTACGCGCTCTAAACCTATCTCACGTTGGCCTTGCTCCGTGCGTTCGGCAAAAAGGTACACAATCAGGACCAGTGCTATTACGATAAAAACGCCAAAAGCCGACGTAACTAAAACCTTCGTCCTGCTTAATCCTTTGCCCATACGCTCACCGCCTTAATAACGATATTACCCGACTATATTATATCGGAAAAGTTTTGATTTGTAAATCCCACTTGAATTCTTTTTTGACTGCGTACAAAATATTAGACTACCCTCGGTCAAAAAAAGGGCGGTCATTGACCGCCCACTGAATACTGCTTATTTCGGTTTCACTGCGGCTTCAATCGTTGAGCCGCTCAACCCTTCGCGCATCTTCGTATCGGCTATCATGTTTTGCATCTTGTAGTAGTCCATTGCGCCCAGATTGCCGTCATTGAGCGCCTTGGCAATAGCGAGCGGGACGGCGGCTTCGGCTTCGACAACCTTCGCGCGCATTTCTTGAACATGGGCCTTCATCTCTTGCTCATGGGCAATAGCTGTGGCGCGGCGTTCCTCGGCCTTGGCTTGTGCTATTTGTTTGTCGGCTTCTGCCTGTTCAATCTGGAGTTGTGCGCCTATGTTGCGCCCTACATCGATGTCGGCGATATCTATTGAAAGAATCTCAAACGCCGTACCGTTGTCTAGCCCCTTAGAGAGCACGGTTTTAGAAATCATATCGGGGTTTTCGAGCACCTGTTTGTGTGTCGAAGCGGAACCTACGGTTGTGACGATACCCTCACCGACACGCGCGATAACCGTTTCTTCGCCGGCACCGCCGACCAGTTTCGAGAGGTCAGCGCGGACGGTTACACGCGCGATAACCTTGACTTCAATACCGTTAATGGCGATTGCAGAAATCCAGGGTGTTTCAATGACTCGTGGTGTGACGCTGATGCGAACGGCTTCAAATACGTCACGCCCCGCTAGGTCAATGGCGGCGGCGCGTTCAAACGTGAGTTCGAGTTTAGCGCGTTGAGCCGCGATTATCGCGTCAACAACATTGTCAACACGACCGCCCGACAGATAGTGTGATTCAAGCTGGTTCAGTGTCGCGTCTACGCCTGCCTTAGTCGCCTTTATAAGCGGCTTAATAATCTTTTCGGGGCGAACGCGACGCAACCTCATACCGACAAGGCTGAAAATACTGACTCTGACTCCCGCCGACACGGCAGAAATCCAGAGCCCAACGGGGACAAAGCTGAGGAACACGGACAACAGCGTGACAACTACGGCTATTGTCAGAATAATGGTGATAAGCAGATACGGGTCTAACATAGTGATTAGCTCCTTTCATATTATCAGTTTGATTGTGGCTCTTCTTCGTGGCGCGCTTGTGTTTGAGAAACAATAATCTTGCCCTCGCGTACCTCTACGACCTTGACATAACTCTTCTCAGGGATGTACTGACCGTTTGAGTGAACCTCTAAGACATTGCCCGAAAAATTCACATTACCGACAGGGCGTAGGCTCGTTACGGCGATACCCTCTCTGCCTAAGAGGTTAGAATAATCCGTTACCTTTTCGGTTTTGAGTGTTTCATTGAGAATCAGACGTCCGTAGAGTTGGCTGTTCTTAATATACCGCAAGAACACGACAACAACAACGCCCACGCCTACGATTTCGGCCAGAACCAGAACATACCCATAAGGCATGAACACGGCCGTAATAACGCAGGCAACAGCCATACTGATGATACCCGCCGCGCCAAAGACCGAAAACCCCGGCGCGATACCTTCGGCAATCATCAGGGCAGTACCCGCGATGAGTAAAAGAATGATTACAAAGAGCATGTTTAACCCCTCCTCATAGCTCTTACACCAGTGTAACACAGTTTGGTTCATTTTCAAGAACCTTTTATAAATATTAACGTGCCCAGCTTTTGCATAGTCTGATACATTATTTTTGCGCATAAATTCTTGTAATGAGATTTTTGGAGGCTTTATTGTGGTTACTAAATTAGTGGCAGAGATAGGTTGCAACCATTGCGGCGACGTGAGGATAGCAAAACAGCTTATAACGGCGGCGGCTGTGTTTGCGCGGGCTGATGTGGTGAAGTTTCAAAAGCGGAACCCGCGCGAGTTATTGAGTTTCGGCGAATATAACCGCCCACACCCGAACCCCGAGCACGCTTACGGCGCGACATACGGCGAACACCGCGAGTTTCTGGAGTTCTCGGCTAAAACACACAGAGAGTTGTCAGAATTTTGTGATGACATGGGCATAGAATATGCGTGTTCTGTTTGGGACAATACGAGCGCTTCTGAAATTGCGGAGATAAACCCTTCTTACATAAAGATACCGTCACCCAAGAACGCCGATATGGGGCTTATTGGTTGGTTAATAGACAACTATGACGGGAAAATTCACGTTAGTTTGGGCATGACAACGCGTAGTGAGGAAGAAAGGCTTATCGAGTGCTTTGAAAAGGCGGGGCGACTGAGGGATTTAACGATTTACGCCTGTACTTCGGCATATCCTGTGGCGTTTTCTGATATTTGTTTGTTGGAGATTAGGCGGTTGGTTGATACCTACGGCGGTATGGTTGATGCAATAGGTTTTTCGGGTCATCATAACGGTATCGCGGTGGATATAGCGGCGGCTACTTTGGGCGCTTCGGTCATTGAGCGGCATTTTACACTTGACCGAACATGGAAAGGCACTGACCATGCCGCATCATTAGAGCCTGACGGTTTGAGAAAGCTCAAACGTGATTTGGATAATACGGCACTCGCGCTCACGTATAAGCCCGCCGAGTTGCTGGAGTGTGAGATGCCGAGCTATAAAAAGCTCAAAGGGGGCGGAAACGTATGAAGCATATCGCGCTCATACCCGCGAGGGGCGGGAGTAAAACGATACCGCTTAAAAACATCAGACCGTTTCGCGGCAGACCGCTGATTTATTGGGTTCTTGACGCGGCTTGCGCCTGTTCGGGTTTAGACGCGGTGTATGTGAGCACGGACAGTGATTTGATAGCGGAAGTCGCGCAGGCACATAGCCCACAAGTTCGGATATTCAACCGCGCCGCCGAAACAGCGACGGACACGGCTAGTACTGAAAGTGCCATGCTGGAGTTCGCGAAAGCTTTTGAGTTCGAGAAAATGGTGTTGATTCAAGCAACCATGCCGTTTTTGAGCGCGACGCATCTGTCACGCGGGCTGGAGCTCATGGAACAAGGTTTTGACTCCGTTTTAAGCGTTGTTCGCATGAAACGCTTTGTCTGGAACGAAAACGGCGGGGCGGTTGAGCCACTCAATTATGACCCCCAAAACCGCCCGCGCCGTCAAGATTTTAACGGTGTGTTGATTGAAAACGGTTCTTTTTATATCACTTCGCGGGAAAGATTATTGCAAACGAAATGCCGTTTGAGCGGGCGCGTTGCGGCTGTTGAAATGCCCGAATATACATTCACAGAGCTTGACGAGCCGCAAGATTGGGTGACGCTGGAAAATTTGTCTAGTTTTCGTTAAGACGGCGGCTCTTGTATAACCTAAACCAATAAAACAGGCTGATTAACACCGAACAGATACACGTGACCCAACCGCGAAATGTGTCGGTGAGCATACCGCCCTCAAACAGCGGTTCACTTATATGGCGCAGGTTGAGCACGAACATAACGACCGCGCACGCGCTCATAATGCCAAAGATAATGTTCATGCGAGGGTGCCCGACATACACATCATTTAACGTCATTATGGTAAGAACGATAAGAAATGAGATATACAGCCCAATCAACGCGCCGTTAAACGTACTCGCCCAGATGATGCCGAAATCGCGGAGAAACATATCAAACAAGATATACACCATCAGAAAGATGTACCCCGCAGTGCAGGCATTGCCGCGCACGAGTTTCTGGCGCTCGTCAAAATCAAAGTTTTTCATTGTTCCCTACCTCCCAGAATAATTCGTCCAGCGTTCGACCCAGCGCGTGGCAAATTGCGCGGCAAAGCTTGATTGTGGGGTTATATTCACCCAGTTCGATTAGGTTAATCGTCTGGCGCGAAACACCCACGGCATCGGCTAGTTGCTGTTGTGTCAAATCGAGCGCCGCACGCGCCGACTTCATTTTCAGATTCTTTGGCATCTGACCACCTCTGGCATATTATATGATATAAATATATAAATGTCAAGTATAATATATATTAAATATGCGATAGACGACAATACAAAACCGCCTCACGGCGGTTTTGTATTGTGTTATTTGATTATAGCTTGCACTATCAACCATATGACCAAGAGCCAAATCAACACGATTGGTAGGGCGTAGTACCACTTTTTGGGTTTCCCGCTTGCCCACATGCCCTCGGCTTCTTTTTGGCATTCGGCGAAGACTTCGGGAGGTATCATGTTCAGCGTAAGCGCGATAAGCGCCGGAAGCAGAATAATGTCGTCCAGAAGCCCCAAAACGGGTATGAAATCGGGTATAAAGTCGATGGGGGAGAGGGCGTAAACGATTGTGAACGCCGCCAAGACTTTGGCTAAAAGCGGCGTTTCTTTGCGCTTCATAGCTAGAAAAACAGCGGGTATGTCGGTTTTGAGTTTCTTAGCGCGTTCCTTTAAGTTCATAATTATCCCCTTATTTTTAGGAGCGGATTATCTGCGTTTTTGTAACTCGTTGACCGCCTTGACCACACCATATTTCCCGTGTTCAAACGTAAGCGCCCCTTGCATGTAGACGATAAACGGCTCGCGCATGGGCGCATCTGCCGACAGTTCTATGCTCGCGCCCGAAGTGAACGCCCCCGCCGCCATGATAACGGGGCAATCGTAACCGGGCATATCCCAACCTTCGGGGGTCACAAACGCGTCAACTGGCGCGGCGGCTTGAATACCACGGCAGAAAGCCGTGACGGCTTCGGGGTTACCCAACTTTATGGCTTGAACAATATCAGCGCGTATGTCTTTACTGTGCGGGAGGGTTTCAAAGCCCAGACGTTCGCACACAGCCGCCGCATAAACGGCCGTCTTCACCGCGGCGGCCGTGACTGTCGGGGCGATAAACAAACCCTGAATCATCTTAGGCGTAACACCCAGCCCGGGGCCGACCTCCGCGCCCAGACCGGGGGCTGTTAGTCGGTAGGCGGCGTTTTCTACGTATTTGCGCTTGCCTGCGATATATCCGCCGACAGGCGCAAGACCGCCGCCCGGGTTCTTGATTAGTGAGCCGACAACCAAATCGGCGCCCACATCAGACGGTTCAATGGTTTCGACAAACTCACCATAACAGTTATCCACCATTATGATGACATCTTTATCGATTGAGCGTATAAAGTCAATGGCATCCTTTATATCCGTGACCGATAAGGATTTACGCCACTTATAACCCTTTGAACGCTGAATCGAAACCAGCTTCACGCCATCTTCAAGAGCGGTTTTAACAGCCTCAAAGTCTAACATGCCGTCTTCTGTGAGTTCGGTTTGTTTATAATAAATGCCATGTTCAGAAAGACTACCCGCTGTTTCTCGTATGCCGATTACCCCTTGAAGCGTGTCATAGGGCGCCCCCGTTACGCAAAGCAGGGTGTCGCCGTGGCGTAGATTCCCGAATAGCGCGACAGACAGGGCGTGTGTGCCCGATACGATTTGTGGGCGCACAAGCGCGGCTTCTGTGTGGAATACGTCGGCGTAAATGCTCTCGAGCGTATCACGCCCCGCGTCATTGTAGCCGTAACCTGTTGTATACGCGAAATGTGATTCTGACAGGCGGTTTTTCTGCATGGCAGATAGGACTTTCAGTTGATTTATACTCGCGATTTCGTCAATACTGTCAAACTTGTCCTTACATTCGACCAAAACCTCGGCGCAAAGCTTTGCGATTTGAGGTTCTATGCCGAATGTGTTGACCCAAATATCCGTTAAACTCATACTCTCTCCAGTGATTCAATGATTTGAGCGGCGATTGCGTCCGCGTCTTTGTAATTGCGTATGTCTAGCCACATGCCGCGCATTTGACCGCCGAACCATGTGAGTTGGCGTTTTGCCATGTGGCGCGTGTTGATTTTAATGTCGTAAATGGCTTGTTCTAGCGTGATTTCGCCGTCTAAATATGCCCAAACCTCTTTATAACCGATACCGCGCATACTGGTTAGACTTCTCGCGTAACCCATTGATTTTAACCGCGCCACTTCGTCAATCAGACCGTTTTCGAGCATCTTGTCAACACGTATTTCTATTCGTTCATAGAGCTTTTGCCTGTCGTCTGTGAGGATGAAAACCGCGTAGTCGGTTTTGGCTTCGCGTGCGCGTTCTTTTGCGTTGTGGGATGAAATGGGTTTGCCCGTAAGTTTGTGATACTCTAAGGCGCGAATTACGCGTTTGACGTTGTTTTCGTGAATGGCGCGGGCTGAAATAGGGTCAACCTCTGCCAGACGCGCGTGTAAAGCGGCGTTGGAGTGCTCCTCGGCGAATGCCCAAAGTTCGGCGCGGTAATCATGGTCAGTGTCCATCTCTACGAATTGGTTGGCTTTGATGAGGGCATTCAAATAAAAACCTGTGCCGCCCGCTATAATCGGTTGTTTGCCGCGTGTACGAATGTCCTTGATAGCTTCTTCGGCGCGGGCGCAAAAATCGAAGGCTGAAAACGGCGTGTCGGGCGTGATTTCGTCCATTAAGTAATGCGGAATGCCATCTTGCTCTGAAAGCGTGGGCTTCGCTGTTCCTATGTCCATGAATTTGTAAATCTGCATTGAATCGGCTGATATTATCTCGCCGCCTAAGCGTTTTGAAAGCGCGATTGCGACGGCGGTTTTGCCTGTGGCTGTAGGCCCTGCTATTACAATGTTTGGTAGCATGTTATGTCCTCAAAAACTTGCGCTCGATTTCGGCGCGTGTGATTTCTATGATAGTGGGGCGGCCGTGTGGGCATGTGAACGGGTTCTCCAGCGTCAGCAGTTCCTTAATCAAGGCTTCGCTCTCTTGGTAACTCATATGGGCGTTGCCTTTGACGGCGGCCTTGCATGATAGCATAGCGAGCTTCTCAACGCGCACATCATACGTATTGGCCGAATCTTTGGGGCTTCGCGTGAGCATGTCTATGATTTCGTTCACGAAGCCAAAACCCGCGGGTTCGTCAAAGACTATGGGCACAGCCCTTAGCGCAAATGTATTATAGCCAAAATGTTCTATCTCAAAGCCCAGCGCGGTCAGCAATTCTTCGTTCTCGGTGAGGGCGGCGGCTTCTCTGTCTGTGAGTTCAAGCGCAACGGGCATTAGGAGCGGTTGTGACAGTTGTTGCTTTGACTTGAACGCGTCTGTGAACCGCTCGAATAAGATACGTTCGTGGGCGGCGTGTTGGTCTATCATATACATTGAATCGTCTTGGGTGAAGAGCCAATAAGTACCGAAAAGTTGACCGATTATGGTTGGGTGGCTAAAGTGGGCGCGGGCGGCTTTTTCGGTGGCCGGTTTGAGGGTAACCTCCGGTGAATTCGCCCTGTCAGCTAAAGCCGACTGTTCGGGCGGGTGGTCAGCTAGAGCCGACAGTGTTGACGAGTCGTGCAATACAATACGTTCGAGGTTGATTGTGGGTTTCGTGTGTGTGGGTTCTATAGTCATTACCGAAAACGCGTCTATCTGCTCGGTTTTGGTGATGGGCGCGAGTTTCACTGAGGGCACGGCAATGACGCGCTCAAGCGCACTTTGAACGGCGGCGTATACGGCGTTGTAAGCGGCGTGTTCGTCAGAGAACCGTATGTGCAGTTTCGCGGGATGGACGTTTACGTCGATTGCCGACGGGTCAATGTCTAGGTACAGCGCAAAAACGGGGAAGCGCCCCGCAAAAATACGCGTTCTGTAAGCGTCTTCAACGGCATGGGTTAGGATTTCTGACTTTATCATGCGGCGGTTTATGAAGAAGTGGTACAGCCCGCGATTGCCACGTGTTTGGGTGGGTTCGCTGACGAAACCCGTTATGCGAAAGCCGTCTTGGGTGTAGTCAACATCTCTCAGGTTTTGGGCGACCTCGCGCCCATAAACGGACGAAAAAGCCGAGCGCGGACTATGCCCCGCCGTGCGAAACATCTCTGAGCCGTTCAGTGTATACGTGTACTGGATATTGAAGTTACATAGTGCGTGCTGTTTCACGGCTTCGGAAATAAGCGCGTTTTCGGCGGCGGGCTTTTTGAGGAATTTCCGCCGAGCGGGCACGTTGTAGAAGAGGTTACGGACTGCAAAACTCGTGCCGACATTACAAGCCGCGCTTGACACGCTGTCAAAACGCCCGCCTTCAATCAGAACGCGCGTTCCGTTATTTTCTTGCGCCGTGCGCGTAAGCATTTCTACTTGTGAAACACCCGCGATACTCGATAACGCCTCTCCGCGAAAGCCCATTGTAAGTATTGTTTCTAAATCGTCAATGGATGTAATCTTACTCGTCGCGTGGCGCAAAAACGCCGTTTCTGCCTGTTCGCGCGGGATGCCCGAGCCGTTGTCTGTTACGCGGATGAGGTATTCGGCGGCTTCGGCTGAAATGCGCGTGGCCCCGCCGTCAACGGCATTGTCTAACAGTTCCTTTATGACTGACGCGGGGCGTTCTATGACCTCGCCCGCCGCGATTTTGTCTATCAAATGTGAATCAAGTACGCGAATTTCGGGTATTTTAGTCACCTCAGTGAGATATCTTCATTAAAGTTTGCGCGCAATATACAGAGCGTGCCCACAAGTTTCAAGCAAAGCTGGGTCTTCGGCGGTTTGGTTAATCAAGCCGATAATGGTTTGGAAGAGCGGCGGGTTTGATTCTGACAGCTCGTATAGCTTTGCTTCGCGGTTATAACCAAAGCTTCTTATTGAGCGGAGCAGAACCTTTGTAAAGGCCGTGTCTGCAAACAACTGTTCAAGTTCGGCCGAGGTCGGGTAATAACCTTCTTGAAAGCCGACAGCGGCGTTGTTGTGGAATTTGCCTGTTTCAAACACGTCAGTTAGATTGTCGGCGTTAACTTGGTTGGGGAAATACAGACAGCGCGAGAACACGCCGACAGCGCCCGTCAAGTAGGGTATGAAGCTTGCGAAAACCAGACCGCCAGATTTTAAGACGCGTTTCACTTCGCTTAGGCATTGTACGCGCTCGCGGTTTTCCAGTAGGTGATAAAGAGGGCCGAAGAGGATTATCGAATCGAAGCTCTCGTCAGCATAACGGCTTAAATCCAAGGCGTTGACTACGTCTATGCCTTGAAGTGGCGGGAGATTGTTATCTTCGATATAGGACTTCGCCTGTTCCAACAACCTCTCTGACAAGTCGGCCAAAGTCACTTTGAAGCCACGCTTTGCCAATTCTATAGAATATCTGCCCGCGCCGCCCCCTAAATCTAAGATTGAGTCAGATTCTTTCAAGTGTTCTAAGAGGACGGAGAAAGCTATTTCAAACTCCAACCGCCCTTCGGGATTCATGAGTCGATTTTGTTCGTCAAAAACAGCGTAGTAGGCCTTGATTTTCTCAAAGTCTGTCAATATATCCCCCCTAATGGTAATATTTACCCGTTCAAATCTCCCAACAATTCAAACGACCGCGCCGTCACAGCCGACGGTAAGCCCGCAATTTGGGCTACGTGAATGCCGTAACTTTTGTCTGCGCCGCCGCGTTTGATTTTGTAGAGAAAGACAATCTCGTGACCGTCTTCTGCGACAGTGACCGAATAGTTCACAACGCCGTCCACGTGTCCTTCCAGCGCCGTTAGTTCGTGGTAGTGAGTGGCGAACATGGTTCTTGCGCCGATTGGCGTTGGCTTTACGATATGTTCAAGCACAGCCCACGCAATCGCCAGACCGTCATACGTACTTGTTCCACGCCCGATTTCATCGAGAATCAATAGGCTTTTGGGCGTGGCATTGTTGAGGATGTTCGCAACCTCGCTCATCTCAACCATGAACGTACTGCGCCCCGTGCTCAAATCGTCATGCGCCCCGATACGCGTGAAGATGCGGTCAACAACGCCTATTCGCGCAGAATCGGCGGGCACGAAACTGCCCATTTGAGCAAGAATCACAATGTCAGCCGTTTGGCGCATGTAGGTTGACTTGCCGCCCATGTTCGGGCCTGTCAGAATCATCAAACGGTTCGTGGTTCTGTCTAAGTTAGCGTCATTCGGTATAAAACTATGCGCGTTCAGGCGTTCAAGAACGGGGTGACGCCCGCCAATGATACTGATGACCTCAGAATTGTCAACAACAGGTCGGCAGTAGTTGTTTTGTATAGCTACTTCAGCCAAACCAGCGAGCACATCGAGTTTCGCAACAGCTTCAGCCGTGCGCCTTATTCTCGCGCTCTCTGCTTTCAACCTGTTCAAGAGTTCACCGAACAGCCTCATTTCTATCTCGGTTATCTGCTCGTCGGCTGACAAAATTTTGCGTTCGAGTTCTTTCAACTCAATTGTCGTAAAGCGTTCGCCCGTCGCGACAGTCTGTTTGCGCTGGTAATAATCGGGTACGTTCGCAAGGTTAGCGTTCGACACCTCGATAAAATACCCGAACACCTTGTTAAACTTAAATTTTAGATTCCGAATGCCCGTCTTTTCGCGCTCTCGTTGTTCTAGTTCGAGTAACCATGTTGTGCCGTCAGCCTTGATGCTTCGGTATTCGTCCAGTTCTTTGCTATAACCCGCCTTGATGTAACCGCCTTCGCGCAAGTTCGCCGAAGGTTCGTCCATTATGGCGATTGTAATGAGCGATTTCACGTCCGCCAGCCCGTCTATATGCTCGTGAGCTTCACGCCCAAGCGCAGACATCAGCCCCGCCGATACTAGTTTTACGGCAGGCATAACCGCTATCGAGTTTTTGAGAGCAAGCACGTCACGCGCGTTAGCATTGCCGAACGTGACTTTAGCGAGTTGACGCTCAATATCGCTCACCGAATTAAGCAAATGCCGCAAGTCAGAACGAAGCACTGTTTCACGCGTGAGTTCTTCTACCGCGTCTAGTCGCGCGTCTATTGTGTCAACGTCTAAAAGCGGGCGGGTGAGCCATGAACGAAGTAACCTTGCGCCCATCGGTGTTTCTGTCATATCTATTACATGAAGGAGCGAACCCTCACGCTTGCCGCCCCAAATAGTTTCTAAAATCTCAAGATTTCGAAGCGCGGTAGTGTCCAGTTCAAGAAAATCGCGGTTTCCCGCGCGTTTTATGCCCGTTATGTTATCTACGCGGCCTTTGTTCATCTCCGTCAAATACGCAAGCAAACCACCTGCCGCCATTATGCAAACATCATGGTCGGCAATGCCAAAGCCGTTTAGGTCAGTCACGCCGAATTGTATACAAAGGGCGCGTTTGGCTGTTTTAAGGTCGAAATTCCAGTCGCCGTATTTCGAGAGCGTGAATTTGCCCGTTGGTTCAACGTTTATCTTGTTGTTGTCTTCGGGGATGACGAGTTCAGCGGGGGATAGCCGCGCCAGTTCGTCCGCGAGTGCCTTCTCCGTTTCAAGCGCCGTCACGTTGAACATACCCGTCGTTATATCGGCATACGCTAGCCCAAAAAGCCGCCCGACACTCACAACGGCGGCTATTGTGTTATTACGTTCAGGGGGCAGAGCGGATGTGTCGGTGACCGTGCCGGGCGTGACAATCTTTACGACATCACGCCGAACAAGCGTTTTTGTGCTCTTCGCGTCTTCAACCTGTTCGCATATAACAACCTTCAAACCGTTATCAACGAGTTTCTGTATGTAACCTTGCGCGGAGTGGTGAGGCACGCCACACATCGGCGCACGCTCGCCCTGACCACAATCGCGACCCGTCAGCGCAATGTTCAGAACCTTCGACGCAAGAATCGCGTCGTCAAAAAACATCTCATAAAAATCGCCCAAGCGGAAAAAGATGATGTAATTCTTATACTGTTCTTTAACACGCTTGTATTGCTCCATCATGGGAGTAAGTTCAGCCACATTAACCCCCTATTTAAGCCTTGTGCCCGAAAAGGCATGTGGGCTTCTCGCTGTCTATTATTACTGTAAAAAGCTTGCCCACGTCACATCTTTGACCCTCAAATTGAACAAGCGTATTGTCGTCTGTGCGCCCCTCTAACGCGCCATTGTCTGTAGGCTTAAAGCGTTCGGCAAGCACAAGTTGTGTTGTGCCGACCATTTCGCGCTGGTGTTCGAGGGCGGCGGGTGTGAGTGTTTCAATGAGCCGCCCGAAACGCTCCGTCACGACCTCTTGCGGCACTTGTTCGGGCATGGCGGCGGCTTTTGTGCCCACACGCTTTGAGTATTGAAAGGTGAACGCGCTGGTGAATCGCGCTTCACGGCACAAACTCAATGTATCTTCAAAGTCTTCTTCCGTTTCACCGGGTAGCCCTACTATTAAATCCGTTGTTATACTGATATTAGGCACAATCTTTCTTGCGCGTTCGATTATGCCCAAGAAATGTTCACGCGTATATCCGCGGTTCATGGATTTTAAAATCTTGTTCGAGCCGCTTTGAACGGGCAGGTGCAGGTGTTTGCAGACTTTCGGTTCACGCGCCATGACATCCAAAACATCGTCTGTCAAATCGCGCGGGTGACTGGTCATAAAGCGTATGCGCTCTAAGCCCTTAACTGCCGCGACACGTGTCAAAAGTTCTGCAAACGTGATGGGCGTATCCAGCCCCTTGCCGTATTTGTTAACGTTCTGCCCTAACAACATGACCTCAACAACGCCGTCTGCCACGAGTTCCTCAACGTGTTCGACGACCGTTTCGGGCGCGGCGCTCCGTTCACGCCCGCGCACATAAGGCACGACACAATATGAGCAGAAATTGTCACAACCATACATGACATTCACGCCGCTCTTAAACGAAAACTCGCGCACTGCGGGCAAATCCTCAAAATCGGTGTCGTCATGTGATTCCCAAACGTCGATTATCTGGTCACGACTCGATAAACGCCTCGTTATAAGTTCGGGCAGTTTGTGTATGTTAAACGTACCGATTACTATGTCAACGAATCTATACTTAGCGCGTATGGTTTCAATAACGTGCTGTTGTTGTGTCATACAACCGCAGACTATAAGCATGGTTTCTTTTCCGTCTTTTTGACGCGTTTCTTTCAGTTTCTTGATGTTGCCGATATGACCGAAGACCTTGTTTTCGGCGTTCTCGCGCACACAACATGTATTGATGATGATAATATCGGCGTCAGACTCTATCTCTGTCGCGTTCATGCCCAAACCGCGCAATAACCCCGAAATCTTTTCGGAGTCATGCGCGTTCATCTGGCAACCCATTGTTTCTACGTGGTATTTCTTACCGAACATAAGTTCGTCTGTCATTAGATTATACTCTCTTTCCATTCGGCGCATTTTTCTAAGCCCATAAGCTTCGCCACAGTCGCGGCAATGTTTGCAAGCCCAAAGTTGCCCTCCGAAACTTTTACATCGGTGTTATATATGATGAAAGGTACGGGGTTCAGCGTATGCGCCGTTTTCGGTGCGCCTTTCTCTATCATTTCATCGGCGTTGCCGTGGTCAGCCGTGACGACCAAAATTGCGCCCGCTTCTTTGACAGCCGCGATAATACGCGCAAGACAGAGGTCAACGGCTTCTACGCCAATCACTGTGGCTTCAAAGTTGCCTGTATGCCCAACCATGTCGCCGTTCGGGAAGTTC
This sequence comes from uncultured Defluviitaleaceae bacterium, assembly GCA_964583165.1. Lineage (GTDB taxonomy): Bacteria > Bacillota > Clostridia > Lachnospirales > WRAX01 > CAZOVK01. Next base: position 74,604 of record CAZOVK010000001.1, read on the forward strand.
GCGCGGATAAAGCCGTATTCGCCCGACTGAATCGCGGCGATAACCCTATCCGTAATCTCGGCGCACTTCATCCACGGGCGTTCGTCAAAACTTATGCGGTCAGACGGGATTTCTTCAAACACTTCAAGTTCTTCGCTGAATTTCTCGTTGCGGTTGCCGTTCCAGAAGTAGGTCACGTGACCGTATTTCTGTGTTTCTGACACGGCGTATTGCTTCACGCCCTGTTTAACCAGAAACTCGCTCAGCGTATGGCGTATTTGCGGCGGCTCAACCAAGAAACGCGCGGGAATCTTAGCGTCACCGTCATACTGGAGCATACCCGCAAACATCACATTCGGCTTGTAGTCGCGCGCAAATTTGTCTAACTCGGGGTTATCGAACGCGCGCGAAATCTCCTGCGCCCTGTCGCCGCGGAAGTTAAAGAGTATGACAGAATCTCCGTCAACCATCTTGCCCACGGGTTCGCCGTTCTCCGAAATCACAAAAGGCGGTAAATCTTGGTCATTACAATCGTGTTCGGCGCGAAGAGTGTTAATCGCTTCCGTTGCGTTCGCGAAAGCTTGCTCCTTGCCGCAAACATGTGTCTGCCAGCCCTTTTCAACCATGCCCCAGTCGGCCTCATACCTGTCCATAGTGACCTTCATACGCCCGCCGCCCGAAGCTATCTTAGCGTCAAAGTTGCCGTCATTCAGTTCTGCCAGCGTCTTTTCCAAATCGGTCACATATTCTAACGCACTTCTCGCGGGCACGTCGCGCCCATCTAAAAGAATGTGAATGCGGACGCGCTTCGCGCCCTCGGTTTTCGCCTGATTAAGCATTGCCTTCAAGTGGTCAATATGAGAATGCACATTGCCGTCAGACAGAAGCCCTATAAAATGCAATGTTGTTTGTTTTTCTTTCACATTGCCAACCAGTTCAACCCATGCCGCGCTCTTATACATTGCGCCACTCGCGATACTCTCGTTGACAAGCTTCGCGCCCTGCGAATAAATCTGTCCACAACCAATGGCGTTGTGCCCGACCTCTGAATTGCCCATGTCGTCATCAGACGGAAGCCCAACAGCCGTGCCGTGGGCCTTGAGTTGCGTATGAGGGGCGCTCGCAAGCAAGAAATCTAAGTTGGGCGTTCTTGCCGCCGTCACGGCATTACCCTTGTCAGCCGCGTGAATGCCAATACCATCCATAACTATCAAAACTACAGGTTTCATTCAATCACTCCTATATAATAAATCCATTATTCTTATATTATCAACAAAATGTGTGTTTGTAAAGCATGGTGGGGAAAAACATTGCGGCAGACCTTGTAGTCTGTCGCAATGTTTTCTATAGAATAATGCGTTGCTCAATCTCTTCTTTCATGCGCTCAACATGGGTTATAACGCCTACAAGCAGGCGTTCGTCGGGCAGGCTGAACAGAATTTCCATGACTTGAACGAGTGTGTTTGAATCGAGTGAGCCAAAGCCTTCGTCAAGGAAGAAGAAGTCAAGCCGAGTGCCGCTCCCTATCTGTATTTTAGCCGACAGCGACAACGCAAGGCACAAACTCACCATAAATGTTTCTCCGCCCGACAGTGACGCGGGGTTTCTGACCGATTGACTGAACCTGTCGCGAATGACAAAATCCAAGTCGGACAGTTCAAGCCCATATCGCCCGTTCGTCATCGCTGACAGTCTTTTCGACGCGTCTTGCGCGATGTATTCGAGGTTGCGGCGTGACAGATACTCAATAAACGCGTTGCCTTTGAAAACGCCATCTAAATCTGCAAGCAAGCCCAGACGTTTATCCAGCGACTTTTTCTCGTTTTTCCACACGTTGACCTGTTCAAGCATGTTTTCGTATTGCTCCAAGCGGTCTTTTAGTTGTGCGGTTTCGCCGATTATGGCCGTTAAGTTCGCGTCGAGTTTCTCAAGCGCCGTCGTTGTTTCGTTATAACGTGCTCTGACATCTTGTTCGTCGCGTTCGGTCTGTTTCTGCTCTAATTCCGTGATTATGCCCTTGACTTCGCTTAACTCGCTGTCATAACGGGCCACTTCATCAGACATTGCTTTACGCTTTTCGGGCGCATATCTGCCAATCAAATCTTTGAGCGAAACCCCCACAAAGTCAGCAGAGATTGCGTAAAGATTGGCTTTCAGTCGCTCAACGGCATCACGCTGGCTTTGCCCCAAGGCCTCCATGACAGAAATCTCGGTTGTTGTTTGGTTGTAATTCTTTTCGTGTTCGCGCCGCGTCATTTCTGCCACATTTATTTGATGGGTGAGTTTGTTATCCTCATCAATAAGCTTTGCTAACTGTTGGTCTTTCTTGGCTCGGGCGGCTGAAAGCGCCTTTATGGGCTTAGATTGCGGCGGTTGATTCTCAGGTACACCCAACTCGCCCGCAAGCTCTGTATACTCGGCATACAGCAATTCATAATGCTCGGTCAAATCATGGATAAGTTTTGCCGTTTCTGACTTTTGCGCTTCGAGCTGTTTGGCGCGTTCGTTGTAAGCCGCTTCAAAAGCCGATAGCTTCTGCGCGTTCTCGTTCTGATTGCGTGTTTCGGCTTCTAATGTCTTTGATTCGCGCTTTTCCTGTAGTTTTCTGGCTTCTAGTCGCTTCTTCTTATCTGCCAAAGCCGTATCAGCCGATTCAGCGGGTTTCGGGTGGTGGGTTGAGCCACAAACAGGGCAAGCCGCGCCGTCTTTAAGCCCAATGGCAATCGCCGCCGCTTGGTTTTGAGCCGTTAACTCATTAACGTGATGTTCCAGTGCTTCGATTTCAAGACGCAAAGCCGCCAAAAGTCGCGCCCGCTCATCGATGGCTTTCGTCATTTCAACATATTTTTCACGTGTTTCTTCTATTATATTGTACTCTTTTACAAGCCTCGCGCCTTCAGCCGATGCCGCCTTCTCCTTCGCTTGTGCGTCAACAAGTCCCTTTTGTGCGTCAAGCAACTGGGTTTCAAGAACGAGCGCCCGCGTCAACTTTTCGCGGAAGCTTGAATCTACGCCCAATGCCGCCTGCTGTTCTCGCAAGGACTTTTGCTCGTCTTGCAAAATCGCAAGTTGTTGTTCGGCCGCCGCGACGGCCTGTTTCTGGCTCTCCTGTTGCGCTTTCTTGCGCCTATATTCGTCACGGCTTTTTTCTAGCGCATTGTTCTGCTCGGTGATTTCACTGAGAATCCCCGCGGCGCTTTCGGCGTTGGCGTGTTCGGCGCGTAGGGCTTCGATTCTGTCGCGGTCTTGTAGAAGCGCATTCAACCGCTTTTTCGCAACGCCAAGCCGCGTCAGTGTATCTAGCGCGACATAGAGAACGCGCCGTACTTCCTCCAGCCGATTTCTGTTTGCGAGTGCTTGTTGTTGTTCAATACTCAGGGCTTCTATGCGTTCTTGTGTTGCCTTGATGTTTTCGGGCGTGGCGAAGGCGTATTGTTCCAGACGTTGTGAGAGTAGTGCTGTTTTTGATTCTGCCTTTGATTTGGCTTCGCTTATACGCTTTCGTAGTTTGTCGCCATATTCCGTAAGGTGGAAGATACGCTGTAGAATCTGATTTCGGTCAGCACCTTTAAGTGTGAGAAATTCAGCGAAACGCCCTTGCGGGAGCATGACCGTGCGCGTGAAGTCTTCGTATGTAAGCCCGATATGCGCTTCAATTGCCTTATTTGTTTCGGTTTTTTTGCTGTCAGAAGATATTTCAATCTTCCCGTCTTTATACACGCCGAATCTCACTGCGCTTTGGCGGAAGGCAGGTGGGGTTTTGCGGCGGTCCATCTTAAACTCGCGCTCAATTCTGTATGTACGCAATTCGCCGTCATAATTCAGCTCGAATGTGAACGCGACAAAAGCAGAATCTTTTGTTAGGCTGATAAACTGCCCCTCGGTGTTCTTCCCGTAGCGTGGCACAGCGCCGTATAGAGCCAGCGTTATCGCGTCAGTGAGTGTGCTCTTGCCGCTACCTGTCGGCCCGAAGATGCCGAAAAGCCCGCGAAAGGCCGAAAAATCCCATTCGTGGCGGTCGGCGAAACAGCCTATGCCCTCAACTGTCAGTTTCAGCGGTTTCATCCGCGTCACCTCCCATCAGCTCAAGAAGTAAATCACACAGTTCGGTAGACGGCGCGAAGTGCTTCTTTTGGGTGTAAAAATCCGTAAATTCTTCAATTATACTACGTTGGACAAAAACATCTGCCTCTTTGGTGTCGGTTATAGAGCTTGTTGTAAACGCGATGTCAACGATACTGTCAGATGCCGCGAAAAGCTCGTCACGTTCTGACGGTTCAAGTGTTCTGTCGAGCGTAAGTGTCAGATATATGTAGGCGTTTGGGTTTTGTTTCATCTGTTCAACAGCTGATTGAATCGTGTCGGCTTTGATGCTCGCGATGGGTTTTGTGTTTTGAAGATACAGCTTGTCCAAATACGAAACGCCTGTTGATGTAATATCCGCGATATACACACATTTCGCGTTAGTGGCTTCTGACAGCGAGTAGGGGAGGGGCGAACCCGAATAATATGAATGCTCGGTAGATGTAGGAATCCGCTGTGCACGGTGCAAATGCCCCATGGCGATATAATGGCACGGTGGGAAGATGTCAGCGTCAACAGTCAGCGCATTGCCGAAGATTAACATGCGTTCCGAATCGGAGGACATGCCGCCGCGTACAAACAAATGCCCCGCGATAATGTTGACGGTATCTGCCGTAAATTGTGTGCTCAATTCCGCTAGGGTTGAAGTCAGTAAAGTGTTCAAACCCGCCTGCATATCACTTTCTGACGCGCTGTCAGAAAACAATTGCTTCATGCGACTTTCGTTTATGTATGGCAACGTGACCAAACAAAGCGTTTCATCACCTACGCGAAGTTTAATATACCCCTCACCCGCGCCTATACAATGCGGGCTGTCAGAATAGTCCGCAGCTCCCTGAACCGTGCCGATTATATATATCCCACGTGGGGCGGCGAGTGGCAAACATGCCGTGAGTTTCTCGGGCGAATCGTGATTGCCCGCAATGACGATAACAACCGCGCCCGCTTCGCTCAAACGGCTGACAGCCGAAAAGAAAAGCTTTTCGGCTGCCGTAGACGGGTTATATACATCAAAGACATCACCACAGACAAGAACCGCGTCAACGGACTTGGATGTGACAATCTGCGCGAGCTCATCAACAAACCGCATCTGCTCATGAAGGCGAGAGAATCGCCCTAATGTCTTGCCTAAATGCCAGTCTGATGTATGGAGGATTCTCATAGCCCAATTCTTTCCTTTATGAGAGCGGCGGCGGCTTCGTCGAGAATGACGGTTACATCGCGGTGAAGTTGGATAGCGCTGGCGGGGACTTGTGGCACTATGTCGCCGAAGAGCGCGTCAGCTATGATTTGGGCCTTTTTCGCGCCGTTAGCGAGGAGTACCAGCTTCTTCGCTTGGAGGACAGAGCCGATACCCATTGTGAGGGCGTGTTTGGGCACGTCATCGGGTGTTGCGAAATAACGCGCGTTGGCTTCGATTGTGCTTTCGGTAAGGGAAACACGGTGAGCAAAGCGCGGGAATGAATCGGCGGGCTCGTTGAAGGCCAGATGACCGTTTAGCCCGATACCCAAAAGTTGAATATCGATACCACCCGCGTCTGCTATGCGTTGTTCATATGTCGCGCATTCGCTCTCGTAGTCTGATACTTCGCCGTTTAAGACGTTCACCTTCGCTTCGTCAACATTAACGTGGTTGAACAACTGAACGTGCATGAAATAGTAGTAACTCTGGTCATTCTCACGCTTAATCGGGTAGTATTCGTCAAGGTTGAATGTCGTGACCTTTGAGAAATCTACCTTGCCCGCCTTGTAGAGCTCAACTAACGCGGCATATGTGCCCTCGGGCGTGCCGCCTGTCGCGAAACCCACGACAGAATCGGGCTTCATAGCGATTTGGTCGGCGAACAGTTGAGCCGCCGCTTTGCTCATTGCTTCATAATCCTTTGTGATGATAAACCTAACCCCATGTTTCACTAAATCCACAAAAAACACCCTCTCTAAACTGTATCGACTATTTATAGTATTCGGAAAGTTCCATCGGCTGAACCCAAACGCCGTTTTTATCGAACACGCGCATGTTGCCGCCGGAGATTTCGTCTATAAGTATGCACTTGCCGTTGTGTATACCGAATTCAAATTTGATGTCAAAGAGTGTAAGACCTTTAGCCGCGAAGTCTTCTTCAATGATTTTGGCTATCGCCTGTGTTTGGGCTTTGATGTCTTCATACATATCCGGCGTCATAAGACCGAGAACGGCGAGCGCGTCCTTTGTTATCGGCGGGTCAAGAAGCGCGTCATTTTTTAGAGTCATTTCAACAAAGTAGTTTAAGTCTGTGCCCGCTTCAACATATTGACCGTAACGCTTAACAAAACTGCCGGTGGCTTTTAGGCGGCAAACGACCTCAAGCCCCTTGCCAAAGACAGTCGCGGGTAGAACCTCCATAGTCACGGCTTCCAAATCGGAGCCTACATAGTGCGTGGGAATGCCCCGGCTGTTCAACATTTCAAAATAATACTTGCTCATTACGAGTGACGCGCGCCCAAGACCCAAAATGGTCAGCCCCACGCTGTTTTCGCCCGGGTCAAACACGCCGTCTTTGCCTGTCGCGTCGTCCTTCAATTTTAATAGGTAGTTGCCCGAGTCGAGCCGGTAAACATTCTTGGTCTTGCCTGTGTAGATTAGTTGCATGTTTCGCTCCTTTTGCCGCTAGATTTGGTAATATTGGCTTCTTTACATCCTTTTTCAAATGTATTATAATCCTAAAGGTGTCAAAAATCAAGGTAAACACTGAATAAAAAGAAGTGGCAAAAAAGGTGTTTATGTAGTTTAGAATGCTAGGAGGCACACATGCGGCTTTTAGGAGCACAGGCATTTGGCGTAAGATTACCTATAGTTAAACCGGGCGATGACTTGGCGGCTATGGTAGCGGAGTATGTGACGGCGGCAAAGCCGGAACTGAAAAATGACGATGTAGTGGGCGTGACTGAGGCGGTTGTCGCTAAGGCACAAGGCAATTATGCCGAGCTTCAAGACATTGCGACTGACGTTAAGGCGAAATTCGGTGACGCTACGGTTGGTGTAGTTTTCCCGATTTTGAGCAGAAACAGATTCTTAAATATCCTAAAGGGGATTGCGGCAGGGGCGAAAGAGGTTGTTGTACTCGTTTCTGCACCGTCGGATGAAGTGGGCAATCCCGTTATGGAACCTGACGATATAGATAAACTGGATGATATGACATTCCCGATGACGGCGGCTGATTTCCGTAAGGCGACAGGTGGGTATGTTCACCCGTTTACGGGCGTTGACTATCTTGAACTGTATGAAAATGCTTCAAATAACATCAAGGTGTTCGTATCACCTGACCCACGTGATATTTTGAAACTCACAGATAACATTATCGCGGCGGATATTCATAACCGTATGAGGACGAAGAAGCGCTTAGAGAGAGCGGGCGCGAAACTTGTCTATACATTGTCGGATATTTTGAGCACACCGCAGAATAACTCGGGCTTTAACCCCGATTATGGCGTGTTGGGTTCGAATATGAGCACGCAAAGCAGGTTGAAGTTGTTCCCGCGCGATACAGAGCAGTTTATAGCCGCTTTGGAGCAGGCGTTTATGAAACGTCTGGGCTTTAGCCCCTTGCTTCTTGTTTATGGTGACGGCGCGTTCAAAGACCCTGCTTGTTCTATATGGGAACTCGCCGACCCGGTAGTTTCCCCCGCGCATTCGGCGCGTTTGGGCGGTCAGCCTAACGAGATTAAGTTGAAGTATGTGGCTGATATGGCGCAGGGTGATGCGAAAGAGGCTGTTGAGTCAGCCATTAAGACGAAGCACGAGAACACTGACGCTATGATTAGCGAAGGCACAACTCCACGTAAGTATGCGGACTTAATCGGTAGCCTTTGTGACCTGATGAGCGGCAGTGGCGACAAGGGTACGCCCGTTATTGTTATCAGCGGGTATTTCGACGACTATACGGTACAGTAAAACGGGTAAGGGCGGCGTCGGGCTTTGCCCGCCGCCACCCCCACCCGCCCACCCTAAGTTACTCGCGCCGCGGCGCTCATGGCGATTCAAGGTTACGTCCGCGGAACGGAAATCGGAGGAGTGGCATACCTTCAATTGGGTATGGTTTTACCGCCTTTAGGCGGTGTATTCTTTAAGCAAGACCGCCTTTAGGCGGACGCATTTTACGATAAACACACAAACCGCCTTATATGGGCGGTTTTACTTCTTTATTCACAAAACTATCTGTTGACAAAGCCAATTAAGAAATACTATAATTATACGATACCAAATCTAGGAGGACATTATGGCAAATTTTGAGATACTAGAGGGCAACAAGGCGCAGTTGACGCTGTTTGTTGACGCCGCGCGCTTTGAAGAAGGCATACAGCAAGCTTATTTGAAAAATCGCGCGAAGATTACTATGCAGGGTTTCCGCCCGGGCAAGGTTCCGCGCAAGATGATAGAGATGCGTTACGGCAAAGAGTTTTTCTATGACGAAGCGATTGATTTTGTATTCTCGCCCGTTTATGCGGCGGCAGTTTTAGAGCATAATCTTAAAGTGGTTTCTACGCCAGAACTCACGAACATGAACGTGGACGATAACGGCGCTCTCACGCTTGTTGTGAACGTAATTCTACGACCTACGCCCGTTGTTAATAACTACAAGGGGCTTACCTATAAACCGTATTCAGTGGAAGTGACAGAAGAAGAGATTTTGGCGGAGATTAACAAGGCGCGAGATAAGAATGCGCGTATCACAACTGTTGAAGGCAGAGCTATTGAGAACGGTGACACGGCTGTTATTGATTTCGCGGGCTTCATTGACGAAGAGGCGTTTGACGGTGGCGCGGGTGTTGATTTCGAGCTTACTATCGGTTCACATACGTTTATTGACACGTTTGAAGACCAGTTAATCGGTAAGAACGTCGGCGAATCTACGGACGTTTTCGTGCGCTTCCCGGACGATTATCGCGCTGAACACCTCGCGGGCAAGGAAGCGCGTTTTGCCGTTTCGATTAAGGAAATTAAGTGTAAGGAACTGCCGGAACTGAACGACGACTTTGCCGCCGATGTGTCGGAGTTTGACACACTAGACGCATACAAGGCCGATGTAGCCAAGAAGATTTCTGAACAGAAACAGAAGGAAAAGGAAAACAACGAAGAGAACCAAATCATGATTAAGCTGTTGGGCGAGCTTGTTTGTGACGTGCCGGCGGTTATGATTGAGAACCAAATCGACGCAATGATTAACGACATGAAGAGCCGTATCGAGCGTCAGGGTATCGATTTCGAGATGTTCATGCAATACACGGGCCGTGACATGCAGAGTCTGCGTGAGCAGTATCGCTCAGAAGCGACAACAAATGTCAACCTTCGCCTTGCGCTTGAAGAAGTGGCGCGTATGGAAGGCATTGAGATTTCAGACGATGAGTTCGACGCTGAAATCGAACGCGCAGTTGTTATGTACGGCATGGACAAGGAAACGCTTCTTGCAAACCTTGGCAACACAGAAAAAGAAAACATCAAGACGGACTTAAAGGTTCAAAAAGCGGTAAAGATAGTTATTGACAATGCCGTAGCCGTAGAAGGCGAAGAAGCCGCTACAGCTTCAGAGGAGTAAGCTTTTTGGAGGTAAACATGAGTTTAGTACCCTATGTAATCGAACAGACCAGCCGCGGCGAGCGCTCATATGATATTTTCTCGCGGCTTCTCAAGGACCGCATCATATTTTTGGGCGAAGAAGTAACAGACACCAGCGCGTCATTGGTTATAGCCCAGCTTTTGTTCCTTGCGGCAGAATCACCCGACAAGGACATTAGCCTCTACATCAACAGCCCCGGGGGTTCGGTAACGGCGGGTCTGGCCATCTATGACACAATGAAGTTTATCGCGCCTGATGTATCCACTATTTGTGTGGGCTTGGCGGCCAGTATGGGTAGTTTCTTACTTGCCGGTGGCACAAAGGGCAAGCGTTTCGCGCTCCCGAACTCTGAAATACTGATTCACCAGCCGTCAGGCGGCGCGCGCGGTCAGGCTTCTGACGTGCATATCCATGCCGAACACCTGCTTTATACTAAGCAGAAGCTGAACAAGATGTTGTCGGAGATGACGGGTCAGCCCGTTGAACGCATAGAGCGTGACGCTGACCGCGACCGTTATATGACAGCCGAACAGGCCATGGAATACGGCTTAATTGATTCAGTTATTACGAAGGCGCAAAAAGCCAAGTAAGATAGAGTTGGGGCACAGGCCCCAATTCTAATTTCCGATATTTAGTCTTTTTTTCTTAATATACGAGGTGAAAGAATGCCATCAAAGAAAGACGGCGGCAGAACCATACACTGTTCATTTTGCGGTAAATCACAGGATATGGTGAAGCGCTTTATCGCGGGTGTGAACGCATACATCTGTAATGAATGTGTTGACCTATGCTCCGAGATTCTGTATGAAGACTTGCACGACGACAGGCTCGAGGACTTCTATGAGCGCGAGATAAGCGTCAAAGAGGGCGGTGTGAAAATACTAAAACCCGCCGAGATAACGAAATACTTAGACGAATATGTCATCGGTCAACAAAGCGCGAAACGTGCCTTGGCTGTTGCCGTATACAATCACTATAAGCGCATCACTATGAGCAAGAATGACGGCGTTGAGCTGGCGAAGAGCAATATTTTGCTTCTGGGGCCGACAGGTGTGGGTAAGACCTTCTTAGCCCAGACACTAGCGCGTATGCTCGAAGTACCGTTCGCGATAGCTGACGCGACGAGTTTGACAGAGGCCGGTTATGTAGGCGAAGATGTGGAAAATATTCTGCTTCGCTTGATTCAAGCCGCCGATTTTGACATAAAGCGCGCTGAAACGGGCATTATCTACATCGATGAAATCGACAAGATTTCACGCCGTTCAGACAACCCGTCTATAACGCGCGACGTTAGCGGCGAGGGTGTTCAGCAGGCGCTTTTGAAGATTTTAGAGGGTACGGTTGCGAACGTACCGCCGCAAGGTGGGCGCAAACACCCACACCAAGACTTCATACAGATTGACACGTCTAATATTCTGTTCATCTGTGGTGGGGCGTTCGGCGGGCTTGAAAAGATAATCGAACAGCGCATGAACAAGCGCACAATCGGTTTTGGCGCGTCCGTTCACTCAAAATCAGACAAACTGGGCATTGACATGCTTCAAGAAGTCCAGTCACAGGATTTGGTGAAGTACGGGCTTATCCCTGAGCTTATCGGGCGTTTGCCTGTTGTTGTAACACTGGCGAGCCTTGACGAAAAAGCACTCATGAAGATTCTCGTAGAGCCTAAGAATGCGCTCACGAAACAATATCGTTACCTGTTTGAACTCGATGACGTTCAGTTAGAGTTTGAAGACGACGCGTTGCGTGAAGTCGCGAAGCTTGCGATTGAGCGCGAAACGGGCGCGCGTGGTTTGCGCTCTATAATTGAAGCGTTCATGCTCGATATAATGTATGAGATACCCGAAGACAGCACGATTGAAAAGTGCATCATAACTAAAGAAGCTGTCAAAGGTTCGGGTAAGCCCATCTACATTTTCAATGAGAATAAAGAAGCCCAAAGTTTAGCCGGAAAGCGTGCCAAAAAGAACAACGCTTCTTAGCAGGCGAATCAAAGTTTGCATAGGGGGCGGGATTTATGCAAAACTTACTGGATAGAGCAATAGATTTCGCAAAACCACTCATCGCGCGGGGCGTAGTCGCGGATTATATCCCCGAACTAGCCCACGCGGATGGGCGGTTGTTAGGCATTGCGGCGGCGTGTGATAACGGCGCGATTTTTGAAGCGGGGGATTCACGCGCAAAATTCACCATGCAGAGTGTGTCGAAGGTACTTATCTTGACAGCGGCGCTTTTAGAGTGTGGAGAGGCAAGCGTTTTCACGCATGTGAGCCTTGAACCCACGGCTGATGCGTTTAACTCGATTGTGAATCTTGAAATGAAGAACCAACACAGACCGCTGAACCCGTTCATTAACTCGGGCGCGATTCTGTTGACCACACTACTTAAAGGCGATACGTCCGTTAAGCGGTTTTCGCGCGTATTGGATTTGGCGCGTGCCATGTCCAATGATGCTGATTTGACCATAAACGAGAGCGTCTATCTGTCTGAAAAGGCGACAGGCGCACGCAATCGCGCGCTTGCTTATTATATGGCAAGCACGGGCGTTATTGAGGGCGACGTTGAGGACATTCTTGATTGCTATTTTCGTATTTGCTCAATAGAGGTTGACTGTGTGATTCTCGCGAAAATGGCGTATGCCATAGCTCAGAACGGGATAGTGCATGAAACCGGCGAACGGTTGTTTGACGAACGCACGGGAAAAATCGTGAAAACCATCATGTCGCTTTGCGGCATGTATGACGAGAGCGGGGAGTTTGCGTTACGCGCGGGCATACCTTCTAAAAGCGGTGTTGGCGGTGGCATCATGAGCGCCGTTCCGGGGCGTTTCGGGCTGGCAACATTCGGCCCCGCGCTTAACGAGAAGGGCTCGTCTATAGGTGGGCTTGAAGCGCTGTCGTTTGTGAGCCGCGAAATGGATTTGGGGATATATTAGAATTTCCCTTCAATCACGCATATTGACACTGCCGCCTTTAGGCGGCATTTAGCCAGACCGCCTTCAGGCGGTCACATTTCGGAGAAAACTTAGGGGTTGGACGCATGAAGAGTGCCACATCAACGGCGGCGTTTGCGCTGTTTTTGGTTGTATTCGCCTTATATATCATTATTTTAGACAAGCTTGTTTATATGCTGAGCGTCATGTTATTACTTATTGCCTTGGCGCTTTTTTGTGAAGTCATTTGGCAAAATGAAAATAAGAAATTCATAAGGCGCATTGTCCAGACGGGGTTTGTCGGGCTTTTGATTGGCATAATTATAACGGCGAATACATACGGTATCAATAACTACGGCTCAATGGAGTTGGTGTCGTCGGTTATAGGCAAACTGCGTGTTTTGAACGGCAACTCTGATATTGCTCTGATTTCTGATGGTAAGTATGTGACAATGAACAACACGAACACAGATTCAGACATCTATATAACAGCCCCCGGTAACGGCGAATCGGCAACGATAGCCCTTCTACAGCAGAACTACGCCGAAACCGTCATGATTGACGAATCTGGCGAGGTTACATCGGGTGGCGAGCGCATTACGACAGTCAAGATTATGCAATACACAGACTATGACCTCGTTTTTATAAAACACTAAAAAATCATCAGACTTTATCCGCGCTGTGCCGTTTATCATTACAAGAAACAACAAGTGAGCGGCAGAACCGCTTACAACAATAGGAGGGGCTTTATATGAATAAGTCTTCAACAGGTTTAAGCGAAAATATCGCGAGTTTCATCGCCTATCTCGGCGCGTTTGTCACAGGGATAATCTTTCTTATAGTTGAGAAAGAAAACAAAGTTGTGCGCTTCCACGCTCTGCAGTCTACGGTTTTGTTTGGTGCATTAGGAATCATCACATGGCTTACCGGCGGCGTTTTCGGCTGGATTCCGCTTATAGGCGGCATGGCTGATTGGATTTTAAGAACCATTTCCTTCATCGCTTGGGTATACCTTTGCTACACAGCGTTCGCAGGCAAGCTCATTAAAGTGCCGTTCATCGGCGAAGCTGCTTGGAATTATGTAAACAAATAATTAACTTTTTCTCCTTTACCCCGCTTGCGGGGTTTTTTTGTTGACATTTCGGGTTTATAATGGTAACTTATAGAAAAAGACGGAGAATACTATGCCTACAACTGAACGCAACACCGCCGCCACCGCTTTGAGAGCGGTTGAGGATGGCGGTTATAATAATCTGGTTTTGAAGAATTTGCTTGCGGACACAACACTTTCGCGCGAACAGCGCGGCTTTGTCACGGAGGCCGTCAACGGCGCGTTGCGCTGGATGATTTATCTTGACTATTGCATTGACCGTTTCGCGTCGCGAAAGACAGAGGAAATGGACGCGGAAGTCCGCTCGGTACTGCGTGTCGGCGCGTATGAACTTTTATTTATGAACAGCCCGGCGTATGCCGTGATAAACGAGTACGTAGAATGTATTAAAGCGGGTAAGGTCGCGTATCTCGCGGGTTTCGCGAACGCAATCTTGCGAAACATCGAGCGCAACAAGGGGAAAATCGCACTGCCGAACCCCGAAACCGAACCGACGCGTTATCTGTCGGTGAAATACGCCCATCCCGTTTGGCTCGTGGAATTATGGTTCAAACATTATGGCGCGGATATTACGGAACAGATTCTTAAAGCAGACCAAGAAACGCCACGTGGCGTTAATATTTGTATAAACACCCTGAAAACAGACGCAGTCGCACTCACGCAAGAGCTTCAAGCGGCGGGTGTCCGCGTTGAGGCGACCGAAAACGCGCTGACACTCTCCCGCGCTTCTGATATAGCGGGTATTTCGGCGTTTAGGGCGGGAATGTTTCACGTTATGGATAATTCGGCTATGGAAGCGGTTAGGCTCGCGAATCCACAACCGGGCGAAACCGTTCTCGATATGTGCGCCGCCCCCGGCGGGAAGGCGTTTATGAGCGCCATTATGATGAACAATACAGGCTTAATCATCGCGCGTGACATTCACCCACATAAGATTAGGCTTATTGAACAAGGCGCGGCGCGGCTCGGCCTCAAAAACATCAAAGCCGCCGTCCACGACGGTACAATCCCTGACAGAGAACTCTTTGGCTCAATGGATTTGGTGATTCTCGACGCGCCATGCTCGGGGTTAGGGCTTTGCCGCAAGAAGCCCGACATCAAGTTAAAAAAACAGCCTGACAACCTAAAGCAACTCGTCACGCTCCAGCGTCAATTGCTCATGCAAGCCGCCATGTACCCCAACCACAACGGGCGCATACTCTACGCGACTTGCACGCTGAATAAAGAAGAAAACGAACAAAACATAGAATGGTTCACAGCAACGAACCCGTTCACAAAAACCGCCGAACGCACGATTTTACCCACAGGCGGAGCGGACGGTTTCTATATGGCTCTGTTGGAGAAAAGGAACTGATGGACAAGATAGACCTACTGGGGTTAGGCAAAACAGAATTAACCGAACTGACAGCGACTTTGGGCGCGAAAACTTACGCCGCGAAGCAGATTTTTGCGTGGCTTCACAAGTCGCTTTGCGCGGACGTTTCGGGCTTTACGAACCTGTCGAAGGATTTACGCGCGAAACTGGACGATATGGCGTTCATTCAGAACGCGAAGATTGAAAAAATCATGCGTTCCGATGATGGGAATACGGCGAAATACTTGCTGAATTTAGACGGAAGCACTATAATAGAGAGTGTGTTTTTGCGCTTTGGCTACGGGAACACTGTTTGTGTATCGACACAAGCGGGTTGCCGTATGCGTTGTGCGTTTTGTGTGTCGGGGCAGGGGTTCATGCGAAACCTTCGAGCTTCTGAGATACTAGCGCAGATTTATGCAATAGCGCGTGACACGAACGAGCGCATCAGCCATGTTGTGTTAATGGGCGCGGGTGAACCGCTTGATAACTACAATGAAGTGTTGAAATTCATGAAACTCATAACAGACGCGGACGGATATGGCTTGTCGGCGCGTCACATCACGCTGTCAACATGCGGGATAACGCCGAACATATATGCGCTTTCAAAGGAGAACTTGCCTATAACATTGGCGCTAAGTCTTCACGCGCCGAATGATGATATTAGAAAGAAACTACTCCCAATAGCCAAGGCGTACCCACTTGACGGTGTTCTGGAAGCCTGCAAGGCATACGCAGACACGACAAAACGGCGTGTTACGTTTGAATATATTTTACTCGACGGTATAAACGCAGAAGCAAAACACGCTTCAGAATTGGCGCGGCGGTTGAAGGCGCTCAATATCCCGATTCATGTGAACCTCATACCATTCAACTCGGGCAGTGGTTCGTTCAGAAAGCCCGCCCCGCGCGTGATTGAAGGCTTCAAACAGGAACTTCAGAAACACAAGATAGAAACGACAATAAGACAATCGCAGGGCGCTGACATTGCGGCGGCTTGCGGACAGCTCAAAGCGGAATTTAATGAGGTGTAAAATGCAGGGTTTTGGGATTACGGACGTTGGCAAGACGCGCGAGAACAACGAGGACGCGATTTTTCTGACGAACGCGCCGATTGGGGTTTTGCCGAACTTGTTCATTGTCGCGGACGGCATGGGTGGTCATAACGCGGGGGAAGTGGCGAGCCGCCTATGTGTGGACTTCATCACGGACTATGTGAGGGACTATGAACCGCGCACCAACGATTCGCGCGGAGTGCTTGAGCTGTTATCCGACGCTATCAAACACGCGAATATCGGCATTTTCATGAACTCCGCGAGTCTGCCCGAGCGCTTTGGCATGGGCACAACGGTAACATTGTGTACGATAATCGGCGAAACGGCGCATTATGCGCACGCGGGCGACAGCCGCCTTTATGCGCTGGCTGACGAACTCGTTCAAGTCAGCGAAGACCACACAGCGGGTAATGAGCTGCTCAAACAGAAGCGCATAACGCCCGAACAGGCGGCGACCGACCCCATGTGCCAGATGTTAGTAAGAGCCGTGGGCACTGAAGATGATATAGAGGTAGAAACGGGCACGGTTTCGGGCGCGAGGGCGTTTTTACTCTGCTCCGACGGTCTGACGAATATGCTTTCTGATAAGGAAATTCAATCGATAGTGGAATCGAACAGCGAGCCGCACCAAAAATTAGCGGCACTTGTAGACACCGCCAACGAAAAGGGCGGTCATGACAATATCTCGGCGATACTGATTGTAGGGGTGTAGAGTGATACTCAACAAAGGAAAACTAATAGCTAACCGCTATGAAATACAAGAACTCATCGCGCAGGGCGGCATGAGCATGGTTTACCGCGCTCTTGACACCATGCTGAACAGAAGCGTCACATTTAAGGTGTTAAAAGAAGAATTTCTGACGGACAATGAGGTTACGACGCGATTTAGGCGTGAGGCGCGTTCGGTTGCGCGGCTGTCACACCCGAATATTGTGAACGTGTTTGATGTGGGCGCGGAGAATGACGTTAATTACATTGTAATGGAATACGTTGACGGGATGACACTCAAAGACCTAATCGCGAAGAGTGCGCCGTTTAACGACATCAGCGTATTGAGCGTGACGGTTCAGATAGCCGCCGCGCTCTCACACGCGCATAAAAACGGTATTATTCACCAAGACATTAAGCCCCAGAACATCATGGTCACGCGTGGCGGTGATGTCAAGGTCATGGACTTCGGCATTGCGCTCACAGTGGGCACATCAGGCGGAGGGGCGGCTTACGGCTCTGTTCATTATGTGTCGCCTGAGCAGGCAAGGGGCGCGGAGGTTGATTTCCGCACAGACTTGTATTCTTTGGGTATTGTCATGTATGAAATGGCGACGGGGGCATTGCCATATTCGGGCACGAACCCAATAGCCGTTGCGCGAAAGCACATCATGGAGCCACTGCCCGACATCACGGCACTAAACCCCAATATCGCGACAACAACACTGGAGATTATCGCGAAACTGACGCAAAAAGACCCCAACAACCGCTTCCCGTCTGCCGAAGCGTTGGCTGTGGAGATAAAACGCGCACTCGCGCGGCTCACGGGCAAGAGTGGGTATGAGGAACTCGACTATCATTCAAGCGTTTATGATACAATGAAGTTGAGCACGGGTGATATTGAAGACGAAGAATATGACGAAGAGGACGAGGATTTCGCGGACGAAGAGATTGACTACGGCGCGGGGCGAACGCCCGAACGCACGGCGGTTTTTGCGGCGATAGCCACGGCTCTTGTCATCATAATAATCGCGTCATTCTTGCTTATACCGAGGTTATTCGGCAAGCCCGAAGCAAAGGATTTGGTAGAAGTCCCGAATATTAAGGAAACAACCACCGAGAAAGCCACAACAAGGCTCGAAAACCTAGGGCTTAAACTCGACATAATCGGCGAGCAGTATTCCGAAACGGTTGACGAGGGCTACATCATAGCCCAGAATTACGAACCCGGTGGTATGATTCCGCTCGGTGAGTCAGTGGGTGTGCTTGTAAGTCTGGGCACCAGACAATTTCAGATGATTGACTTGACGGGTAAAACGAGCGCAGATGCGAAGAAGAAAATCGCGGACGAGAACTTGCCGTTTGAGGTCATTGAAGATTATGAGTACAGCTCGACAGTGCCCATTGAGGTCATTATACGCCAAGAACCCGCTGTGGGCGAGTGGCTCAAACCGGGCGAAAAGGTCTACATCTTCATCAGCAAAGGCCCCGAACTGACGACAACGCGTGTTCCCAACGTGTTAGGGCTTTCAGAATCGGCGGCTAAGGAGAAGCTTTTGGCGGCGGGGCTTAAAATCGGCGCAGTGAATACCGATTATTCGTCTAAGTATGAAAAGGGCTTAGTCTGCTTTCAAGCATCTGACCCCGACAAAGAGGTTGTGACAGGTACAATCGTGGGCATAACGATAAGTATCGGTCCCGCGCCCGTTACGCCAACGCCATCCGCTTCTGATGTGCCGACAGATACAGAAACACCAAACATAGATAATCCGACTGATAACCCCGATGACACGACGGATAACCCCGACACCAACGCGCCTAAGAGAAAGACACTCACTATCTCCCCACCGCTGGACGAGGGCATTGAATCCGTTCACATTCGCCTTGTGCGCGTGGACGGCAGCAGTTACTTTGACGTATATTCATTCCAAGTCAACGCCGAGGACTTCCCGCTCAATCTTGACGTGTTCGGCTTCGGCAAAGAGGAGTATATCCTTTTCGTTGACGGCGTGTCGCGCGGCTCACAAGTCGTTGACTTTACGGAGTAGGTTATGGAAGAAATTTGCAGGGGCAGAATTGAGAAGGGTGTAGGCGGGCTTTATTGGGTGAACACGGCGCAGGGCATTTTCGAGTGCCCCGCGCGTGGGTTGTTCCGCTTGCAGGGTGAAACCCCGCTTGTGGGCGATTTTGTGCAACTCGAATCGCTAGATTTAACGAATATGACGGCATATATATATGACATCGAACCGCGCAAGAATGAACTCTTGCGCCCACGCGTCGCAAATGTGGACATAGCCGTTGTCACGATTGCGGCGGCGAAACCCGCGCCGAACCCCATGCAGTTAGACAAACTGCTGATTCTGTGCGCCCACTATAACGTAGAAATATTGTTGTGCGTAAACAAGATGGATTTAGTGAAGAAAGCAGGGCGCGAACTCATAGAAAGTTATGAGCGCGCGGGCTTTAGAATGATTTGTGTATCTTCAAAAACAGGCGAAAACATAGACGCGCTCAAAGACAAACTCGTGGGGCGTGTGTCGGTCTTTGCGGGGCCGAGTGGGGTAGGGAAGTCGAGTGTTATCAACGCGATTATGCCGGGCAAGAACCTAGCCACATCAGAAATCAGCCGCAAAATCGAGCGCGGCAAGCATACCACGCGCCATACCGAACTGATGCGGTTTGACGAAAACAGCTATATAGTGGACGCGCCGGGCTTTACGTCACTCGATTTAAGCGGCATTGAGCCAGAGAAATTGCCTAAGCTTTACCCCGAGTTTGCACCTTTCGCGGGCGGGTGTTATTATGCGGATTGTTTGCATGTGAGCGAGCACGATTGCGCCGTCAAGAGCCATGTTGGGGCAGAAGTACCCACCGCTCGGTATGAGCGTTACCTTAGTATATTAGAAGAACTCCAAACAATAGAGAGGGAAAAATGGGATTAACGAAAATCTGTTTGTCGCCGTCAATACTCGCGGCTGACTTGGGCGATTTGCATAGTGAACTGAAGATATTGGCTGACAACGGCGTGCCGTATGTTCATATAGATGTTATGGATGGGCATTTCACGCCCAACTTGACGTTTGGCGTGCCTGTTGTGAAGTCTTTGCGCGCAAAAAGCGATTTGGTCTTTGACGTACATCTGATGATAACAAACCCGCTTGATTTCGTGAAGCCGTTCGCAGATGCGGGCGCGGACATTATCACGTTTCACCTTGAGGCCTGTGAAAGTGCCGAGATTGTGCGCGAAGTTATAATGAAAATACGTTCGTTTAATAAGCGCGTAGGTCTAAGCATCAGCCCCGCCACACCGATTGAAAACGCGTTGCCTTTTTTAGCGGAAATAGACATGTTGTTGGTTATGAGCGTTGTCCCCGGTTTCGGCGGTCAAAGTTTCATGCCCAACAGCCTCGACAAAATCAAAACAGCGCGGGCATTCGCGACAGAACACAACCTAAATCTTGACATAGAGGTAGACGGCGGTATAACAACAGAGAACGTATCATCAGTCATAAAAAACGGCTGTAACATAATAGTAGCGGGTTCGTCCGTGTTCAAAACGGGTAAAACGGCTCTGAATATAAAGGCGTTTCACGATATTTTTCAGTTGGGGTGAAAAGATGAACTATTGCAAGAAGTGTTTCAAGATTTTTGAAGAAGAAGCGGACTTTTGCCCGTCTTGCGGCGAGCCCTTCCCTAAGGCTGAGAGCACGGGCAGTGACCTGTCGCGTCGTATGGCAGAACTAGACAGCGCCATAGAGAGCCGCAAAGCGGCGGAAATACCGATAAGCCAGCCGAATGTAACACCGGCGCCGCCATATGCGCCGACAGAACCTGCGCCTTACGCGCCAACGCCATCGCCCTATACATCAACACCCACGCCGCCGCCTTTCAATCCATCCGCGCCGCCCTATCAACACATGCCGCCGTACTACCCGGCTTCGCCAGAAACCCCCGTTGTCGGCACGGCTAAGCGCGTCATACTCACGCTTTTGAGCGTTTTCTTCGCGCCTGTCGGTGTTATCGCGGGCATAGTCTTTTTGTCGGCTAAAACCCGTGAAGAACGCGTGTTCGGTCAGACGCTTTTGACAATCGGCGTGGCGGAGTTTCTGATGGTTGCGCTACTGTGTTGTGGGATTATACTTTTCGCCCAGAACGCTTCTTACATGCTTTATGATATGTTCGGTGCTTTCTATTGATATGGAGTTACCCGTCCGGTTCATCCAGAATATTGGGCGGCTTGTCTGTCATAGACTGCCTGAACGCTCGTTCTTAATAGCGGGCTTGCAGTTGCCCGTCTGTGCGCGCTGTACGGGGATTTTCGCGGGGGTATTTGTCGCGGGGCTTATTCTTTTGCTGTTTCGGCGAGGTGGCAATAAGCCGTTCGGTATTGCGACGGTCGTTTTGCTGTGCTTGGGTTTTTGCGCCGTTGGTTTTGACGGCGTTAGTTCATACTTAGGGATACGCGAAACAAACAACCTCATTCGCGTAATCACAGGCATAATGCTCGGTGTGAGTTTGCCGCCGCTTTATGTATTACTCAAAAACTACAAAACCGATGGCGAAAACGCTGTCACGATTATCAAACGCCCGATTGAGGTAATACTTTCATGGGGCATAACAGCCGCGTTTATCAGCATTTCTGCGCTTATGGGCGGGAGTTTCTTTACGTGGCTTTTGCTTTCGTTAGTAATTGATTGCGCGATTGTTACGATTTATTGCGCGATACCCTATTTTTTGTGGGCGAAATTTAAGAAAATTGGATTGAATTAGGCATAGCCTTTCATATATAATAGTCGTAGTTGTAAAAGCTACCCGGAGGTGTAAAGATTTATGGCGGCTAAGATTAAGAACGAATTAGGCATAATCACCATACAGGACGAGGTAATAGCGAACTTGGCGGGGCTTGCGGCAATGGACTGCTACGGCGTGGTGGGCATGGCGGCGAAGGACATGCGTGACGGGCTTGTGAAGCTTCTAAAGCTCGATTCGCTGTCACGCGGGATTGCGTTACATGTGAACGAGAGCGGCGTGAGTGTTGACATGCACATCATCGCCGAATACGGCACGAACATCCCCGCGATTGTCGAATCGCTCGTAGAAACCGTGAAGTACAGACTGGAAGAAACATTGGCTATCCCTGTGAACCGCGTGGTCGTGTTCGTAGACGATGTCAGGGTAAACAACAATTAAGCAGGAGGCCAGACGGTGAAAAGCATTAACGGAAACACACTTAAACAAATGATTTTCGCGGGCGCTAACGCTCTGACCGAACGCCGCGACGATGTGGACGCGCTTAACGTGTTCCCTGTGCCGGACGGCGACACGGGCACAAATATGTCACTGACAGCAATGGCGGCGGCGCAAGAAGCCGGTCGCGCTGAGGATACGGCACAGGCTGTATCGAAGGCCCTATCGCAAGGCGCGTTGCGGGGCGCCAGAGGCAACAGCGGCGTTATCCTGTCACAGTTATTCCGCGGGTTCGCTAAGGGTTTAGAGCATGTAGATGTGATACACGCGGCAGATTTGGTACGCGCGTTGAATCGCAGCGTAGAAACGGCATACAAGGCGGTCATGAAGCCCAAAGAGGGGACAATCCTAACTGTGGCAACTGCCATAGCCAACGAAGCCGAGGACAAGGCCGCCGAAACAGACGAGGTTGACGAGATTCTGGCCGCCGCGATTTGGGCGGGTAATGAGATGCTGAAAAGGACAACGGACATGTTACCGGCATTAAAGCAAGCGAATGTTGTTGACGCGGGCGGTCAGGGTTATCTAATCTTCCTTCAATCCGCTTATGAGGTTCTCACGGGCAAAACCGTGGTCGAAATAGCCACATCCAGCCCTGCGCAAGTCAGAACGCTGACCCCAGCCGCAGAATCAAACGCCGAAATCAAGTTTGGCTTCTGCACGGAGTTGTTTGTAGGCGTTAAGGACTTTGACAAGGCTGAGGAACTCTCTGTTTTCCTTGAAGAAATGGGCGACTCGGTCGTTCTTGTCTGTGATGAGGACGCGATTAAGATACACGTACACACGAATGAACCGGGCAAGGTCGTAAATCATGCCCTAGCTATAGACGGTTTCAGTCTTATGAACATAAAGATTGAAAACATGCACATTCAACATTCAGAAATGAGCGTAGGCGCAAAACCCGCCGCTCAAACACCCGCAACACCTGTTGAAATGAAAGATATCGGTTTCGTGACCGTATCTATCGGCGCGGGGTTAGACGAGCTGTTCTTAAATTTGGGCGCTGATAAGATTATCCAAGGCGGTCAGACAATGAACCCGAGCGCGGAAGACATAGTAGCCGCTGTGAACGCCGTGAATGCGCATGATGTTATCATCTTCCCGAACAACCCGAACATCATTTTGACGGCGAACCTTGCCGCGACAATGGTAACGGGCAAAACCGCCCACGTTGTCCCCACTCGCTCCGTACCGCAAGGTATCACAGCGCTGTGCCATTACACCCACCAAAAGGACGCGGCGGGTAATGTCGAAGAAATGACAGAAGCCGCCAAAATGGTAGCCACGGGTCAGGTTACAACAGCCGTGCGTGATTCTATGGCAGATAACAAGGTGATTAAACAAAACGACATAATCGGGCTGACAGACGGTAAGATAACAGCCGTTGAGAGCACGCCTACAGCCGCCGCCCTTGCGCTCATTAAGGGTATGGTCACGGATGAAACCGAGATAATCACGATTTTCTATGGTGCAGACACACCCGAGAGTGAAGCAGAAGCCCTCATGGCACAGGTGAACGAGCTTTACGGCGACATAGAAACGGAACTGCAATCGGGCGGACAACCGCTTTACTACTATATAATCGCTGTTGAGTAGGTGAAATTATGGAAACTTTCCCGATATTGGAGTTTGACGAAGACAAGGATGCGTTCATACGCCCCGAGCGCGTGTTGAGCCGTTTAGATGTATCGGAACATTGCGTACTGTGCTTCTTTGGTGAAGCGATTGAGAAACTGCTGGAAGAGTATCCACATAGGGTTTTGGCGCATTATCACGCGGGTTCAATACGCCTACCGCTCTATGAATTAGACTATAACGGTCAGCGCATTGCGCTTATGTTGGCGGATGTTGGCGCGCCTGTTGCGGCTTCACAGATTGAAGAACTCACGGCGTGGGGTTGCCGCAAGTTTATATGTTGCGGGGCTTGCGGCGTGTTACAAAAGGATATTGCTGTCGGGCATCTGATAGTCCCAACAGTCGCCGTCCGTGATGAGGGCACGTCCTACCACTATGCCGCGCCCTCGCGGGAGATGAACGCGAACCCGCGTGTTGTGGCGGTGATTGAGGAAGCGTTGGCGGAACAGGGCTTGCCGTACATTAAGGCGAAAACCTGGACAACAGACGCATTTTACCGCGAAACGGCTAAGAAGATAAAACAGCGCAAGGACGAGGGCTGCGTGACTGTCGAAATGGAATGCTCGGCATATATTGCCGTTGCGGACTTCCTTGGCGTTGACTTTGGGCAGATTTTGTTCGCGGGTGATAGTTTGGCGGGTGATGTCTGGGATTCCCGCAGGTATAATGACAGAACCAGCCCACGGGAAAAGCTCCTGCGGACTGCATTACAGGTTTGTTTGAAACTATAGGTGTTTATGGATTTATTCGAGTATCAGGCACAGCAACATATGAAGCAAAACGCGCCACTCGCGGCGCGGATGCGCCCACGGACGCTTGACGAATTTGTGGGGCAAACGCATATTGTAGGGGCCAATACGTTACTACGCCGCGCAATCACGGCGGACAGGCTCTCATCGGTCATACTCTACGGCCCGCCCGGCACAGGCAAAACCACGCTCGGGCGGATTGTCGCGAACACGACAAAGAACGCCTTCATGCAACTGAACGCGACAACGTCGGGCGTGAAGGACATTAAAGCGACGGTCGAAGAAGCGCGAAACCTTCTTGGGCGCGAACGCCGCCGCACAATCGTCTATATAGACGAGATTCACCGCTTTAACAAGTCACAGCAAGACGCGTTACTGCCACACGTAGAGGACGGCACGCTTATTCTCATGGGCGCGACGACAGAAAACCCCTACTTTGAGGTCAATAACGCGTTGTTGTCGCGCTCGATTGTGTTCGAGTTCTCCCGTTTGTCGCAGAGCGATATAGAAAAGCTGTTACGCCGCGCATTGACCGACACGGAGCGCGGCTTGGGTAATATGAAGATAGAAATAGAAGACGAAGCCGTTTCTTTCCTTGCGGATATGGCAGACGGTGACGCGCGGTCAGCCCTAAACGCCATTGAACTCGCCGCCCAAACCACAGAACCCACTACAGACGGCATAATTCACATAGATATGGCCGTGGCGCAAGAGTGTATTCAACGCCGCGCCCTCGGTTATGACCGTGACGGCGACAACCATTACGACACAATCAGCGCATTCATCAAGTCTATGCGCGGCTCTGACCCCGATGCGGCGGTTTATTACCTAGCGCGTATGATTCACGCAGGAGAAGACCCGCGGTTCATAGCGCGGCGTATAGTCATTTGCGCGGCGGAGGACGTGAGCCTAGCCGACCCACACGCGCTTCTTGTGGCGCAAGCCGCTGCCGATGCCGTGAATTTCATAGGTATGCCCGAAGGGCGCATTATTCTAGCAGAAGCCGCCATTTATGTGGCATGTGCCCCCAAAAGCAATTCAGCGAGTACCGCGATTGACAATGCGCTTGAATATGTCAGAACCCGCTATATCTCGGGCGTGCCGCGCCACTTAAAGGACGCGAGTTACGCAAACGCGGGAAAACTCGGCAACGGCATAGGTTATAAATATGCTCACTTATACCCCGGGCACTACGTGAAACAACAGTATTTACCCGACGAACTGGTAGGCACAGTCTTTTATGAGCCTTCACAGAACGGCATAGAGAAACGTATTTCTGAATATCTGGAGAAAATCAAGCAATGGCAATAGCGACACTAGAAAAAACAGCGGACAAGACGATATCTGAATATAACATGCTCAAGCCGGGGGATTCTGTTCTTATCGGACTGTCGGGCGGGGCGGATTCCGTCGCGCTCTTTCACTATTTATGCGGTTTGCGTGAGAAAATGGGTTTAACGCTCATAGCGGGGCATATAAATCATATGTTACGCGGTGAAGACAGCTTTAATGATGAAGAGTTTTGCCGCGAATTATGCGCGCGGTGTAACGTGGAGTTTATGTTTTTTCGCGCGAACTGCAAGTTGTGGGCAGAGAATACGCGTGTTTCTATAGAAACGGCGGGGCGTAACATGAGGCGCTTGTTTTTGGGCGAGTGGGCGAGAAACCACAACGCAAGAGTTGCGCTGGCTCATAACCAGAACGATAACGCCGAAACCATGTTCATGAGGCTTTGCCGTGGCACGGGCACTACGGGGCTGTCGGGTATTGCGCCCGTTTCTGAAAATATCGTGCGCCCTCTAATCTTCGTCCCGCGTGAGCGGATTATCGAGTATTTGACAAGGCAGGGACTCACCTATCGTGATGATGACACTAACGCCGACACTGTTTATACACGCAACTATAT
This sequence comes from uncultured Defluviitaleaceae bacterium, assembly GCA_964583165.1. Classification (GTDB taxonomy): domain Bacteria; phylum Bacillota; class Clostridia; order Lachnospirales; family WRAX01; genus CAZOVK01. The sequence goes on from CAZOVK010000001.1 coordinate 100,957, forward strand.
AAGGCACGAAATCATACCGCGGCTGACCGAACGCCTAAACCCCAACCTACTGAACGGTTTGACCGACATGGCGCGTATGTTCGGCGAAGAAAACGACTACCTTGAACAGCTCGCGTCTGAAGCGTTTAGGTCTAGCGTAAAAACGGGCGTGGGTTATGCGTCGGTGAACGTAACGACAATCGCCCCGTTTCACCCCGTTATTAAACGCCGCGTCATACGTATGGCAATCAGCCAAATATGGGGGCACAACAACGACTACGGCATGACACATATCGAAGCCGTTATGTCGCTGTTTGATAAACAATCGGGTAAGTACGTAACCTTACCTTACAACCTCATAGCCGAAAGATTACAAAGCGCCGTGGTGTTACGCCGCCGTGAACAGGCATTCGCGCCGTTTTCCCAAGAAATCAGGTTAGACACACCGATACACCTTGCCGAAACAGACGAAACAATAATTATTTCAAGAAGAAAAAATATTGCAAATTATGTCTGTACAAACTATTTTAGTAATGATAAAATAAGAAATGGTTTATATCTACGCAACCGCCGCGACGGCGATACGGTAAAAATCGTCGGGGTAGGGCGGCGAAAGCTTAAAGACGTGTTTATAGACAAAAAGATTCCGCGCCATGAGCGTGACGCAATACCGCTTGTAACGGACGGCGACAGTGTCGTTTGTGTTCGGGGCATACTCACAAGCGCAGAATACCATATAGGAGTGGATACGGCTGATGTACTTTATGTGCACACGAATAAAATATCCCGGGGGGACAATATAATGAAAGAACAGGTAACGGAGCTGATAGCAACAGAGGTCGTAAGGGCGCGTGTCGAAGAACTCGCCGCGCAGATTTCTAAGGATTTTGAGGGCGAAACGCTCATGCTCATCTGTGTGTTAAAGGGCGGCGTAATGTTTATGACAGAACTGGCGAAAAACTTGAAGCTTCAAACGGAGTTTGGGTTTTTAGACATCTCAAGTTACGGCGCAAGCACCATATCAAGCGGCAACCCCGTTTTGGGCAGAGATTTGGATATGGACTTAACGGGCAAGAACGTCCTGTTGGTTGAGGACATTATAGACACGGGGCGCACGCTCGCCAAACTCGTTGAGCATATAAATACGAAGAACCCTAAACAACTAAAGCTCATCACACTTCTGGACAAGCCGGCGCGGCGCGTGGTTTTTAACCTACACCCCGATTATATTGGTTTCTCCATACCCGATGAGTTTGTAGTAGGTTATGGGCTTGACTATGACCAGCGTTACCGCAACCTGCCGTATATCGGTACATTGCGCTTTATAGAAGAATAATAAGCCTGAGGGAACGTAGGGGCGCGTACCGCGTTCGTTACAACCCCAAGGCATTAGGAAGGAGCTTTCATGAAGTACGCAAAAAGCATGAGCATCTATGTCATCATATTTGCTTTCATCATTCTTGCCGTTATCGCGCTCAAGATGGCGAACCCGCTGACGGTTGAAACGCCTTACTCATATTCTGATTTAGTGCGTGATTTAGAGGCGAACCGCGTTAAAAAGGTTGAGCTTATCGGCGACCCCGATACGGTTTTCGCGGCAACGGCGGCTATTGCGCTTAAAACGGGCGACACCACATCAACAGAGAGCAACATCAAAACCGTTGAAGTCCTAGACGTCGCGGGATTCATGGAGAAAATGAATGAATACGCGGCAAAGAACACCGATTTGGTTATCACAACCAAACTTCCGCCCAAAACAAACGCGCTGTTAAGCCTTATAACGCCGTTTATCTTTCTGATTGTAGCCATTTTCATCATGGTGTTCATGGTTCAAACGATGCAAGGCGCGGGTGGTAATGGGCGCGGCGTGATGAACTTTGGTAAGAGCAAGGCACGTGTCAGCACAGACGAGAAGAAGCGCGTCACGTTTGAGCAAGTCGCGGGGCTTGACGAAGAAAAGGCAGAGCTTGCCGAAATAGTTGAGTTTTTGAAAGCGCCCAAAAAATTTACTGACATTGGCGCAAGAATACCTAAGGGCGTTCTGCTTGTAGGCCCTCCGGGTACGGGTAAAACCTATCTCGCGCGTGCTTGCGCGGGTGAAGCGGGCGTGCCGTTCTTTAGTATCTCTGGTTCTGACTTCGTTGAAATGTTCGTCGGCGTGGGCGCGTCACGCGTACGCGATTTGTTTGAACAGGCGAAAAAGAACAGCCCCTGTATCATCTTCATTGACGAAATTGACGCGGTTGGGCGCAGACGTGGCGCGGGCTTAGGCGGCGGTCACGACGAGCGCGAACAGACATTAAACCAATTGCTCGTTGAAATGGACGGTTTCGGCGTAAACGAGGGCATCATCATTGTCGCGGCGACAAACCGCCCCGACATACTTGACCCGGCGCTATTACGTCCGGGGCGTTTTGACAGACAAGTAACCGTGGGCATACCCGACGCGAAAGGGCGCGAGGGCGTTCTCCGTGTTCATGCCAAGGGCAAACAGATTGCGGCTGAGGTAGACCTAAGACTGGTCGCCCAAACCACACCCGGTTTCACACCCGCCGATTTGGAGAATCTATTAAACGAAGCCGCACTGTTGGCGGCGCGTCACGACAAAACACAAATAGATATGACCGATTTGCGTCAAGCGCTCATAAAGGTTGGCGTAGGTACAGAGAAAAAGAGCCGCGTGGTTTCTGACCGCGACAGACGTATTACCGCTTACCACGAAGCCGGTCACGCGATTCTGCACGAGGTTCTGCCACAGCTTGAACCCGTTCACATCGTGTCCGTAATACCGACGGGGCGTGGAGCGGCGGGTTATACCATGTGGTTGCCGGGTGACGATAACAGCCACATAACGAAGAAGTTCCTGCAAGAAACGATAGTGGCCATGCTGGGCGGTCGCGCCGCCGAATTCCTTGTGATAGAAGACATCACAACAGGCGCCTCAAACGACATCGAACGCGCAACAAAAATGGCGCGTAACATGGTCACGAAGTTCGGTATGTCAGACGTGCTGGGGCCGATTCAGTTCGGCGATGACAACGACGAGGTATTTATCGGGCGCGATTTGGCGCATTCACGCAACTATGGCGAGGGTATCGCTAGTATGATAGACAGCGAAATCAAACGTATTGTTGACGATGCCTACCGCGAAGCCATCGAAATCCTCAGAAAGTATATGGACATAGTGCATTCCTGCGCCGAGCTTTTGATTAAGAATGAGAAAATCACGGGTGATGAGTTCCGCGCTTTGTTCGGCGACAACCTACCCGATAAGTTGGTACCGCGCAAGGTCAACTTCATGGCTGAACCGTCAATAGACATTGCGCCTGAGCTTCCGAACACAGACACAACACCTGAAAACAAAGGCGGAAAGGACGATTATGCAGGGGTATAACTGCATAATCGTATACAGCCCCGACACACAAAATATTCTGTTCTGCAAGCGCGAAAAAGAGCCGTATTTAGGGTTATACAATCTCGTTGGCGGCAAGATTGAGCCAAATGAGAACGGAATAGACGCGGCGTATCGCGAATTGAGTGAAGAAACAGGCATTACACGCGCCGATATAACACTCACGCATGTAATGACCTTCACCTATCCGCTTCAAGACTGTTATGTAGAGGTTTATGGCGGTCGCCTAAAGGCGACTTTGTCGCTGGTGCGCGAAGCCCATGAACTGACGTGGTTACCCGCTGACGGTGAGTACTTCGATATGAGAAAGTATGCGGGTGAGGGCAATATCGGGCATATGATTGAACAAGTGAAGATGTACCGAGATACGATACTGGGGCGGCTTTAGCCGCCCTTTTGTAATATCGCCCGTATTATAACGGTCATTCGAGCCAAAAAATCATCTGCTCCATAATCAGCCCGACAGCGAACCAAACAGGCGCGTAGTCGAGACGTATAACACCGTTTATATTAAGCCGAGCCTTGCTGTAGTCCCAAGGGCATATGCCAAAGTGTTTGAGAAGACTCCCCGTGATATACTCCGCCGCAAAGATACAAATAACATAAACACCCCCCCGAAAAATCAGCGGATACGGAGCGACCAAACGCGCAATAGGGCCCAGAAACGCCGCCAGCCCATATATAAAAAACATCCAAATACTCGTGTTGGCGACAAGTCTGAAATCGCGCTTTATGGCCGAACCCAAACCTGTCCACACGACCTCCATACACCAACCGAGCATACCGAAAAGCATAAATTGAATAATCATATTCTTATATTTGTCAAACACGCGCACAAAAATGTTAGTAAAATCATGAAACGCGCAAACCGAAAATCAAGCATATAATACAGTAGGCTTTTTGGATAGGGGCGGTATTATGTTTTTCGACAGCCAAATGAACGCATTATTGTCAATGGATTTATTGAGGTGTCTTAGCCAAGGCAATATGACCCTGTTGCAGTTTAACGCGATACAAGATATTTTGATTCGGCTCAATATACCCTACGCCGTTGAATTCACAAGCGGCACGCGCAAGGACACGCCGCAGATTGTGTTAAATATCTATATTAACCCTGTGACAAGCATAGTTTTCACCATTGACTTAGGTCAAGGTGGCAACGGGCAAGCGTCGTCTAGTGTCTAGTTTCTTTTTGTCGTGACAAACCTTATGTGTTGTATTATAATGTAAGCAAATGACGCAATCGGGGTGTTTTATGTATAGAGATTTTATTGACTTACGGGAGAAGGCGAGAAAAACGGCGGGTGGCACGGTCTGTGTCGCGGCGGCGGCCGACAGAGATGTGTTGGAAGCTATCGCCATAATGGAGCGCGAGGGCATCGGACAAGCCATACTCGTTGGCGACAAGGAAGCTATTTCGAGGCTTTGCGGTGAACTGGGTATAAAGAAGGCCGAAATCGTTGAAGCCGAGAACGATATTGACGCGGCGCAAAAGGCTGTTGAGATAGTCAAAAGCGGACGCGCACAGGTTCTGATGAAAGGTTTAGTCAATACGGCCGATTTTATGCGCGCTGTTTTGAATGGCGAAAACGGTTTGAGAACGGGGCGACTTATCAGCCATTTGGCGGCGTATGAAGTGCCCGGGCGTGAGAAGCTTTTGTTTTTGACCGACGGGGGCATGAATATTGCGCCTGATTTGGAGCAAAAAAAGCAGATTCTCGAAAATGCCATGGATTTGTTGGCGCGTATGGGTATTGAAGAGCCCAAAGTGGCTGTTCTGTCAGCGAATGAGAAGCCGTCACCTAAGCTGGTATCCAGTGTTGACGCGGCAGAGCTTGTGAAAATGCGCGAAGACGGTATCATCACGCGTGGCATAATCGAGGGGCCGATTGCGCTTGATGTGGCGATAAGCCCCATGGCCGCTAAACATAAGGGCATAACAAGCCGCATAACGGGCGACGTTGACATCTTTTTAGTCCCCAATATCGACGCGGGCAATATCTTCGGGAAAACCCTCACATATTTCGCAAACGCGAAAATGGCGGGGCTAATTCTCGGCGCAAGCGCACCCATCGTACTGACCAGCCGCTCGGATTCAGCCGAAGCGAAGTTTAACGCGATTGTCTGGGCGTTGGCATAGTTTGAGAAACCGCTTTAACGTGGTATTATATACAGTATCTTCATTATAATCGGGGTTTTTATGTTTGGGATTGAGGATTTTCGGGCGTATTTGCACAAGCGAGGGCGTTCGCCGAACACATCTGACGCATACACGCGCGACGTGGCGAACTTTCTGGATTATCTCTACGAAAGTGGAGTTGACACGTCAAACGCAGTGAATGTCACGCGTACAGGTGTTTTGTCTTACATACTGCATTTGCAGATAGAACAGCGTAGCCCTGCGTCTGTGTCGAGGGCGTTGGCGGCGATTAAGACGTTTTCTCGTTATGCCGTTGACAGCCGCGCGGGGGAGGTTGACTTTGCGGCAGACATACAGCTACCACGTATTGACGCGAAAACGCCGACGGTTCTGACGGTTGATGAGGTGTTTAAGCTGATAAACTTCCCCGCGCAAACGCCCGTAGATTTGCGCGACCGCGCAATGCTTACGTTGTTGTATGCTTGTGGGTTAAAGGTTACAGAAATGATACAGCTAGAAATCACGGACATTTACTCGACTATGCAGTATGTTCGTTGCGGTGTTATGGGGCGATTGATTCCGTGTGCTTCGATTGCGTTTGAAGCCGTTGAGGAATATCGGGTGTTGCGTGATTCAATCGCGCGTGATGATACGAAAAAGCTTATTTTAAGCGCGGCAGGCAAGCCCCTAACACGGCAAGGCGTTTGGAAACTGCTCAAACACCGCGCCGAACAATCAGAACTGGGTAATGCCGTAACGCCCAACGCGCTTAGAACGGCTTGTGCGCGTCACATGCTCGAAAACGGCGCGGAGGTTTCTGTTTTGCGCGAATTTCTGGGGCTGTCGTCAAAGGACGGCGCGTTACTCTCTATCAGCGCGGCGGGCGCAAAGATGCGTGACGTTTATAACAACAATCATCCACTTTCGGTTAGGGGTTTTAGCTTTGATTAGTTTTGTACGCGGCGAGGTTGACTCAGTCGGCGACGGCTTCGCGGTTATTGACACGGGTGGCATTGGGTATAAGCTCAACATCACAAATAGAACGGCCGCCACACTTGTTATCGGAGAAGTTGTGAAACTACAAACGTATATGTATATAAAGGAAGACGCTCTCGCGCTCTTTGGCTTTGAAAACGGTGACGAACTCGAGATGTTCACCATGTTACTGGGCGTGACGGGCATCGGCCCCAAGCTGGCGCTGGCGCTTTTGGGGTTCGCCACACCGTCACAGCTTATCATGCAGATTGTTACGGAAGACACGGACGGTTTAGCCAAAGCCCAAGGCGTGGGCAAGCGCACGGCACAGCGCATTGTTATGGAACTAAAGGACAAACTCAAAAAACGAGACTTGGCGGCACTCACGGCGATAAAACCGCAAATAACGCTCGATAACCCATCAGCGGGCAAGAAACAAGACGCGCTCGACGCGCTGATTGCCTTAGGGTACAAGAAAGCCGAGGCCGCCGACGTACTCGCTGAACTCCCGTTTGACGGGCTTAACACAGAAGATTATATAAAACTCGCTCTGAAGAAAATAATTTCTAAACGATAGGGAATAGAATGGATAGAAGAATAATCACGACAGAATACCGCGACGAGGACTACGCCGCCGAACATGGGGAGCAAGCCACGGCCTTGCGCCCGCCGTCTTTTGATGAATACATAGGGCAAGAGCGCATCAAGGAACAGCTTAAAATCTATATCGCCGCCGCGAAATTGCGGAAGGAGCCGCTCGACCATGTGCTTTTGTATGGCCCGCCCGGTTTGGGTAAGACTACACTCGCGAACATCATAGCGCATGAAATGGGTGTGAACATCAAAACCACATCAGGCCCCGCGATAGAACGCGCGGGCGATATGGCGGCGATATTGAACGAGATGCAAAAGGGCGACATACTCTTTGTTGACGAGATACACCGTTTGAACCGCATCATCGAAGAGGTGCTCTATCCCGCAATGGAGGACTTCGCGCTCGATATAATGATAGGCAAAGGCCCCGGGGCGCGTTCTGTCCGCTTAGATTTGCCGCCGTTCACGCTCGTTGGAGCGACGACGCGTTATGGGCTTCTGTCCGCGCCCTTGCGTGACCGTTTTGGCGTAATCTCGCGATTAGAGCCATATGCCGTGCCACAGTTGGCACAGATTATCACGCGTTCATGCGCGGTGTTCGACATACCGATTGACCCAAGCGGGTCAGAGGAACTCGCCCGCCGTTCGCGTGGTACACCACGTATCGCCAACCGCCTGTTGCGCCGCGTGCGTGACTTCGCGCAGGTCAAGTTTGACGGAGCGATAACGCTTGAAGTCGCAAATGTCGCGCTCGATTCTCTCGAGGTAGACAAAATGGGGCTGGATATTTCTGACAGAAACTTACTGATGTCTATGATTGAGAAATACAGCGGGGGGCCTGTCGGGCTTGAAACACTCGCTGTTTCAATCGGCGAAGATGTGTCAACAATTGAAGATGTAATGGAACCCTATCTTATTCAACTGGGTTTTATCAACCGTACCCCACGCGGGCGTGTTGTCACCGATTCCGCGTACAGATATTTAGGCTTAACAGAAAGAGGCTAGACAATGGATAACGAGAACATGTATAACGAAGAGATGCCGCAAGTTGAGAAACAGAAGCCAATGGGCGTTTTCACGAGTATCACCGCGCTGTTTTTCTCGCCCATTAAGCTCATGGAGAATTTGAAGAAAAACCCAAGGCTCGGAGCGCCGTTTTTGTTCTTTCTTGTGGCGGGGCTGGTTATGGGCTTTCTCGCTGTGCCGTACAGCGAAATCACCATGGTTGGGCAACAGCAAATCATTCTCGAACGCTACGGCAGAGAATACTATGACTTCATGCAAAGCGCCATGAGCATGAGCCAACAAATGGGCGGCGGCGCGGGCGCGGCTATCACGACTATATCGGGCGCGCTCGGTGGTGTTGTGGGTATCGCGACTATGGCGTTTATTGTGGCGACCTTGTATTTTCTGGTTGCGAAAATAGCAAAAAGCAGTATCACTTATAAGCAGACGTGTTCGGCTTTCCTATACATCTTCATGATACAGGCGATAGGCAATGCGCTGTCGATACTTATGAGTGTTTTACTGTATACGCCGCTTAATGTGTTTACACTAGCCATGCTCATGCCAGACGGCAATTTGTTGAACCCGACGTTTAACATACTTTCGGCAATCGGCATCTTCCCGATTTGGATGTCTATACTCATATTTATCGCACTTATGAAGGTTGGCGAACTGTCTAAGACAAAGGCGGGCGTTATTGCGGTCTTGGGTTATGTTATCATGGTGGTTTATGAAGCTGTTGTCACGCCCATGATAGCCCTGCAGAGCCTTGATTTTTCTTATAATTTGATAAGCAATATGGGGCGTTGACAGAGGTGATTCTATGAACGACCAAATCTATGTGTTTGGGCATCAAAACCCCGACACCGACAGCGTCTGCAGCTCTATTGCATACGCCGCACTCAAAAGACATTTGGGCTACACCAACGTATATCCTTATATACTGGGCAAGATAAATCGCGAAACAGCGTTCGCGCTGGAGTATTTTGGTGTCGAAACACCACCGCTGCTTGATGATGTACGGATTAAGTTGAGTGACATAGAACTTTACCACCCGAAACCACTCATGCCTGAAGAACCCATCAAGAACGCGTGGTTAGAACTCACTGAGGGTACGGGCAACGGCTCACGTTTGTTACCGGTTGTTGACGAAAGCAAGCGCGTAATCGGGCTGATGTCACTGAACGATATAGCCAATATCTTCATGGAGGTTCTCGACGACGATTTATACACGCATTATGAGATTCTGTTTGATAATGTGTTGAAGATTCTGGGCGGCACAGTCCAGTCGGGGGCTTATAACTACCGCCGTGTGGAAGGCGCCTTCTATATTGGCTCTGACATACCGATTGATGAGAAGGTCACCGACAAGGACATCATTATAACGGGTTCCTTAGAAAACGCCATGAGGGCGGCTTATGTTCAGAAGGCGGGGGCGGTTATTCTCACAAACGGTGTGAAAGCAGAGGGGTTAGAGTACGCCAAAACCGCCATTGTGACATGCGAACACCCGATGTTTAAGACAATCGCGTATATCAAGCAGAGTATATCCGTCGGCAGTATCATGAAAATGGGCGGAATGGTGCGTTTTTCTGATGACAATTTTCTTGAAGACATCATCGACATGATGAAAACGTCGAGCCACAGAAACTTCCCTGTCATTAAGAAAGACGGTACACTCTACGGCATAATTTCGCGGCGCCATCTTCTGGAACGCCGCGCGAAAAACGTGATACTCATTGACCACAATGAGCGAAGCCAGTCTGTTGAGGGGCTAGAAACCGCGAATATACTGGAGATTATCGACCACCACCGCGTGGCGGACATACAGACTGACGCGCCTCTCTACATACGCGCCGAACCAGTAGGTTGTACCGCGACTATCATCAAGAAGATGTATTTAGAAAATAACGTCCGCATACCAAAAGACATGGCGGGGCTTCTGCTCTCGGCGATTCTGTCTGACACACTCATGTTCTCATCGCCGACATCAACGACCGAAGACCGCATGGCCGCCGAGTTTTTGGCGGGTATCGCAGGCGTTGACATAGATGAGTATGGGCATAAGATGTTCTTAGTGGCCACGAGCCTTGACGGCTTTTCGGTTGACGAGATTCTGGGCATGGACAGAAAGCGTTTCACGTTCGGTAGCCACATAGCCTTCATCTCACAAGTCAACACGCTGGACTTCTCGGGCATTATAAACCGCGAACAAGAGTTCATGTCGCGCATGGAGGAGTTTTGTCATATCAACGCCGCCGACCTAGCGATACTCATGATAACGAATATCGAACAGGGCGGCTCCGAGATGCTCATAGCGGGCAAACACCGCGAAACGGCCTGCACGGCCTTCGGGATGGACTGGAACGAAACGAGTATCTACCTACCGGGCATCATCTCACGCAAGAAACAGGTCATACCAAAACTCACACATATAGTATCATAGGTTCACTCTATCGTATTTCATAAATAAGAAAAGGGGGATAATAATGAAAGCGTTTTGCGTTAAGGTTCTCACGGGTATACATGGTGTCGTGCGGCGTATTCAATATAACGCGCCTGTCGTGCTGACGTTCGCGATTGTGTCGTTTATCGTGCTTCTCGTCAGCATGATGACTAAGGGCGCGAGTACCCACCTACTGTTTTCTGTGTATCGCGCGCCGTTGACCGACCCGTTCACGTATGTGCGTTTCTTCGGTTACGCTCTCGGTCACGCAGACTTCGACCACTTTTTCAATAACATCATCATTATACTGCTCGTAGGGCCGATGCTTGAGGAGAAATACGGCTCAAAACGGCTTGCGCTCATGATTGCCGTAACCGTGCTTGTGTCGGGCATACTGTTCTTCATTGTGAACGGAGCGAATGCGGCGCTTTTGGGCGCTTCTGGCGTGGTGTTTATGATGATTATATTGAGTTCGTTCGTGAATCTGTCAAAGGGGCGGATACCGCTTACGCTTCTGTTATGCGTTATCGTATTTATCGGGCGTGAGGTTATGGCCGGTGTTATGCTCCAAGACAATATAAGCCGCATGACACATATCGCGGGCGGTCTTTGCGGCGCGGGCTTGGGGTTCTGGTTTAACCGCAAGAAGCTTTTCCCCGACAAAACAGAGATTAAAGAGGAGGAAATTACAGTTGTTAAAGATGAAGCTTGATGATTTCTTGTATGAAATCAAGACAGAATTAGAAGCCTACGAGCTGGAAAACGATATGGGCAACGAATGGGAACGCCGCTTTCTGTTGTGGTGTGACAGCCCACGCGGGAAGAAAGACGTCAGCGAGGTTGACGGAGTGCGTTACATCAAGCTCAAAGACGAGAGCGAGATATTTGAAATGGTAGACAACTATGTTGTTGCTGTTGAAGACGGCGATACAGAAGAATATTGGAAGGCATTTTAAGGGGGTGGCGAATTGCCCAAGGCAGAGATTAAAAAGGTTATATTGATAGTAGAATTGGTTGTTATCGGTGCGGTGTTGATTCTATGCGGCTTAGACTCGTTCTACACAGTGAATGAACAACAACAGGCTGTTGTCGTTCAGTTCGGCAAGGCGATTGGCGTTAACGGCGCGGGGCTTCACTTTAAGGTTCCGTTTATTCAACAGGTTATACCCGTGAACATGACAACAAACGGCATGGAATTTGGCTATAAGAATGTGGAAGGCGAATCCATGAGTGTTGAAAGCGAAAGCTTCATGATAACGGGTGATTTCAACTTCGTCAGCGTCGATTTCTATGTTGAGTGGAAGGTCAGCGAGCCTATCGCATTCACATATAACAGCGAAGACCCCGTGGGTTTGTTGAAAAACATCCTACAGAGCGAGGCGCGTAATGTCGTCAGTTCTTACAATGTTGATGACGTACTCACGACAGCCAAATCAGAGATTCAGGCGCGTGTCAAAGAGGGCGTAGTCAAGAAGTTAGAAGACTACAACATCGGTATCATGGTTCAAAACATCAGCATCCAAGACGCGGAGCCGCCGACAAGCGAGGTTATCGCCGCGTTCAAGAACGTAGAAAACGCAAAACAACAGAAAGACACAGAAATCAACGTTGCAAATACATACAACAACGAGGTCATACCGCGTGCCCGTGCCGAAGCCGACCGCATCATCAAGGACGCCGAAGCCGTCAAAGAAGCCCGCGTGAACGAAGCCAACGGTCAAGTGGCGCGTTTCAACGAGATGTTCAACGAATACAGCCGCAACAAAGACATTACGCGTATGCGCATGTATCTTGAAACAATGGAACAGATAATGCCTGACTTAAAGGTTCTTATTGACAGCGGCAACATCACAAAAATTATGGACATAAACGGTAACGCCGCGAATCAAGCAGAAGTAGGGGGTGTAGTCGGTGGCGAATAAACTGGGAATATTTTTGATTGTACTGTTCGTTGGGGCTATCGTGTTCATGTCGGCTGTAGTGAGCGTACCCGAGGACAAAGCGGTTTGTGTTAAGCGTTTCGACAAGATTATTCAGATTTATGACCAGCCCGGGCTTGCGTTCAAGGTTCCGTTCCTTGACACGACGACAGAGTTACCGCGCAACGCCCTTGTCTATAACCTAAGTCCATCAGACGTGCTCACCATGGACAAAAAGGCAATGACCATATCGAGTTACACGGTATGGCAGATAACCGACCCGCTTAAATTCCTTCAAGAAGTCGTGACTGTCAACGAAGCCGAGCGCCGCCTAGACGCATCTGTCTATAACTCCGCGAAGAACCTCCTTAGCTCACGCACCCAAACTGACGCGATTTCGTCACGCCGCACAGATTTAGACGTGAAAATCAGCGAGCAAGTCCGAGAGCAGATGACACGTTATGGCATCAACGTAATCGACATACAAATCAAGCAATTCGACCTGCCCCAAGACAACAAACAAGCAGTCTATACGCGTATGATTTCAGAACGCGCCCAAATGGCGGCTAAATTCATGGCCGAGGGCAAGGAAGAGGCCGAGAAGATAAGAAACACAGCCGACAAAGAGAGTGTCCTCATTCTGTCACAAGCCAAGGCACAGGCAGAGCTTCTCAAAGCCGAGGGCGAGAGCAAGTACATGCAAATTCTGTCGTCTGCCTACACAGGGGCCGACCGCGCCGAGTTCTACGAATTCCTACGCTCAATGGACGCGCTTAAAGTGGCTATGACAGGTGATAAGACACTCGTGTTACCGCTCGATTCACCGCTTACGAAATGGTTTTATGGGTATTGATATAGAATGGTTTAGACAGATAGCGGCGGGTTTTCACCCGCCGCTATTTGTGTATTTGAGTGTCTTTGAGAAACCACTATTATTTATCAAACAACGGCAGGCTTTAATTCAAAACTCAGCGTACCCCGCTCAACGCCATTAACAATAAGCGTAATTGAATGAACGCCCGGATAATGCTTTCTTACACTAACGTCAGCAAAAGAATGTTTTCTTGTGTAAAGTTTCTTCTCGTTTTCTTTTAATACGACCTCTGATATTTTGAAAATCTTCCTGTTTGATTTTCCGTTTGCCTTGACATAATCAACGCCATATTCGAGCCGCACTTTTGTTTCTGCCTTCGAAGAAATCGAAAATGAGAACGTGATTTCTTCCCCGATTGAAATAGATGTCGCCAATAAAGCAAAATCTTCAACATCTATGGGTGTAACGTCAAGGTATCCAAAAAGAGCAAGCGCATCTCGGTTGCCCTTTTTAAGCAAGGTTCTGCAACCATGCTTCACGACCCAATCGGTATCTTCGTTTTTACCGTACCATTCCCATGCGAGTTGCAAAACCAAATCGGGGTGTGTTTTAGAAATGTCGTTAAGGTTATTGGCTACACTCTTTCTGACATGTATTGACGGGTCGGCCTTTAACTCCGAAAGTATCGGCAGTATAGGGGTAGGGTCTTTCTTAAAGCTATTCAACGCCTGCCCCCACGGAAGGGCAGGGCGACAGCCCTCACAGCTAAGCCTCCGTACATGCTCGCTTTCATGCTTAGACCAAGCAATCATTTGCGCCACCATGCGCTGCTCATTGTTAATGATAAACGACCTAACGGCAAGCTCCGAAGACGCATATTGAGTATATCTCGCCAATGCGCCCATAGATACCTCCCAATCAGCCTCACCTTGCCCATAAATTTCTACAAAAACAGGGAAGAAGGCGACAAAACCGTCCAACCAGTCACCATAGTTCATAGCCACTTTATCAATAATGCCAATGGCTTCACTATAATCTGAAGGTAAGAATTTGCCTAGGTTCAAACCTATTTGCGCAATCCTATCCTTTAGCTCTAAACCGTTCCAATGCTCGTCTAACGTCGATTTCAGAAACTCGTCCACTTGAAACGCGTGATAAACTGCCTGTATATCCACGGCGACTCTGCGGAGTGATTCATAATTATATCTATTCTTTATCAAATCAGGCATACGGATTGCCCTCCTTCTACATTCGATTCTGATAACCCTAGCGCTAGCCAATACCTCCAATATCCTTATAAATCCATACTAAAACCTTATCAAAAACTGTGATTATTCGTTAATTCAGTTCAGATAAACTTAATGTAGCATGATTGGGGGCACAAGTCAAGTTTTGCTGGCAGACGTGGCGAATCATGTATGTTACTAATGCCAGTATAATGGAAGCCCTGCTCCTGTAAGTATACAAAACATTATTAAGGTCGTAATAGATATTGTTATGTAATATAATAACCTCCACATTTTAGTAATATAAATCTGAAAAGTTCCTAATGTAAAGACCAAACAAACAGCCAAAACTATAATCAAATGCCAAGTTGGATGGTAAAAATAATACGAATCTGGCGGGAACCAATTATCAAGTATCTCCCACCCGTTTTCTTTTTTGGGCGTGAGCAAGCTATTGGTGACAGAAAAAATCACACACCAAGCTACTGTGCTACAAAGACGACACAATACTACTTCTCCGAAAGATTTAAATGAGGTCAGCGAATGATTAATTGCTCTTTGTTTATTTATACCCAGAATTATTACGATAAGAATACTTTCGACTACAAAATAGAGCAAGAAATAAACGCCGACTTCGAGCATACCACAAAGAAGAAGTGTAAATAAATACATACAACACCCCATAAAAGAATAATTTCTCATATACTTCGAAAGCTGCCAAGTTCAGCCCGACAGCTTTCGATAAAATGAATAGTACCCATTGTATTGGTTAGCGTCCGAAATCTATACAGGGATTTGAACCCTCATGCTTACCAAGATGCAATGAATCAAAGCAGTTTCTTACTCACAGTATATCATCCGAATGAAACTCCGTCAAATCCATTTAGTCGCCAAACCAATATCAGTACCTCTGGTGAATATCCGTGCCTCACGTCGCCCGCCAGACTTATGAGCGAGAAAGTTCAATAACTTTTCAGCAAACTTATCGATAATTATGGCATACATTGCGATATTCCCGGTGCTTAGGGGTGTGAGCTTATGAAGAAAGAAAAACGGGCTTTTATGCCACATGAGAAATTG
The DNA here is from genome assembly GCA_964583165.1 of uncultured Defluviitaleaceae bacterium. Lineage (GTDB taxonomy): Bacteria > Bacillota > Clostridia > Lachnospirales > WRAX01 > CAZOVK01. Next base: position 116,547 of record CAZOVK010000001.1, read on the forward strand.
CATATAATGATGATATAATCGACTGTTTTGTGAATTCAGTTTATTTGTTTGATGACAAGCTTATTATTACCTATAATTTGACAAATGAAAAATCCGAACTCGAGGGCTCGGATTTAACGTTCTTGTACGCGTTGAATACGGGCGAGTGTTCGCCTATGACACACTCAAATGGAGATGAGGGGCGACTGTCTGTACTCTTGACTTAATGCTTGATTGTGGTTACTGTTTATAGCTATTAAAGTCAAGGGACATTGTCAGTACTTACAAAGCTGTAATTTTCTTAAAATGTCTTATTTTTTTGCAACTGCAAACAAAGTAAAAGCAACGTCAATTTTTCCGACGTACTACGTGTCTTGTGTTCGCATTGTCTCCATAATTAGTAAAACACTACTGCCGAGTATAGCCTACAATCAAACGGTTTGCACAAACAGCAAACTTATCTAGTTGGTTAGGTTTTGCGAACTATATTTAACAAAAAGATAAAATCCTCTTTTCCGCTCCCTGTATATAATTCATCCGTGGTAATCTGGATTCTTTTATTTACAATAATTATTGAATGTATCGTTTCATTCGTGCTGACTGAACGCACTATCCCTTCATATACTTTGTATCCGAAAAACTGTAGCATCGGATTCATGTAAGTCATATGGTTAGATATATAAATGTATCCTACAAGGATCATTAAAAATAACAATACAAAGACATCTACAATATTATTTAGAGTTAATCCCAGACATGACAAGAGATAAATAGATATGTAATTAAAGTAAACACTTCCTGTCTGGTCTTCTACACTAACGATTTCATAGTAATGTGTACCACCATCTTTTTTAATGATAACTTTCAAATATAGACATGACACCACGCACAACAGTATCAGAATAATAATCGCATAATCATTTACTTCATCAAAGTATTTTGCTGTTATCAATTTCGACAACGAAAACACAAAACGCCCGCCATCTGTACAGCGCTCCAGTACATTCTTAATCACTAATAATATATATAACGGAACATAAGAAGAAATAAATAACAATATTCTTCTCAATTATTCCCCCCCTTTATACCTGCTTGGTATTCCTGAATTGCAGATGCAATCATTTTGTTGCTTGTCAACGCATCTATAACATAGTGCCTTAAAAGCAAGTTTAAAATTTCTGGTATATCTTTTTTACACGATAAATTATAACGCCTTCCGTAGATGTTATGAGAGTTAAACCAAATTCATTAATTATATTCGGTACTTCTGCTGTTTTTTTGGCAACTTCATCGAATCCTTTTGCCAGAATCACTTTTGTCAATCGTTTCAAATATCTGCCGTCAGATTCACAATCATCTACAAACTGAGCTGGATCTGCTAGTAATCCACTATCGCAGATCATCTGAGAATTAGCATGTAATATCTTTATGAATACATCACTATATGCAAATATTGAGTTAAATATATTCCGATTGAAAACATAATAAGTGTCTCCAAGCAAAAACGCATCAACAGATGAATTTATCGTAATGATTTCATCCCTAAAGGGCTTTAACAATCCACCTGATAACACATATTTTTGGCTTGTCCTATATGCGGTTGATTGATGGGTGTACTTTTTGAATATATACAAAGACTTACCTTGAACATCGACCTGAATAACCATGAAATCAATTTTAGACAAATCCGTGTTTTTTGATACTACGTTATCATCAGTGTATTTTATTGTTATTTGGCTTAGGACTTCATCACTGTGAATAACATCACTCTTGTCTACCATTTGTGTAGAATCGTCGACAGATATATCCAAGTCGTAAGCATCTAAAGTCCTTTTTTCGATTTCGTTAATTATAAGGGTAAGAGAATCAATAATAACAGATTTGGCATCTTCAATTTCTGTTTTTAACATCTTCCCTCTGTATCGCTGTTTGCGATTATTATTTTGATCTACCAACATAATGTTTATTTCTGCCGTATTATCTTCTACGGCTTGGTTAATAACACTTAGCTCTATTTTTAGTTCATCTTTCTCCATTCGGATGCCCCCATTCATCTTCTAAAGTAGCACTTGTCGTTAATCTTAGTGAAATGACAACTTCTCTATATTGCCGTCATCACCTAGAAGCCAAGTTCTCTGTATCTTTCAAAACTCACAGCAACAGGAATATTTCAGCAATATTGTACACTAAGAATCTAAAAATGTCAAATGTTTTGCTAGACGTCACTTTTCTATAATATTGTGTGTATTCGTAATCATAATAATTAACGCTCTCTTGTATTCAGGAAGTATTGTCTGTATTTCGTAGGCATTCGTTTTTGTTCTATATTATTAACACAATGACAGTCACAAAGCTACACTTTGTTTTAACCACACTTACGAGCATATATTATTACCCAGAAGCCCCAGAGAATAAAATTTCTCTCGGGCTTTCATGACATTAAACTCACTGAAAGGAGTTGAACCAACACAACCCGCTGATTTTCAAGCATTTCTGCCTCGTCAGTGAATTTTTTCTTGCGACAATCCATTGTATTATCGAAATGCTTATCTACTCGAGTTGGGATATGATTTATTTATCCTTAACTATAAGAGGTGAATGCCATTGATGTAAGCGAACTAGATGTGTCATGTTTTAATGGCTGTTACAGAGATTTGGTTGAACTGATTGGGCATGACAATACGCTGATTCTTTACAGAGCTTATGCGGGTCAGTATGTTTCGTTTCCGAAGAAACTACTGGCAGACAGCTTTGTACATGAGCAGATTATCAAGGAATACAACAGCGTGAATGCCAAAGAACTAGCCAGAAAGTACGGTTATACATACAGCTGGATTATGAAGCTGATTAAAAAACTAAAAGACTGAGGAGAGATTGTTATGGCTAACAAGAGCTTTATGTTGGCAAAACCCCTTGAAGCCGAAGAAGCCTTTGAGTATTTGAGAGCTAACCTGCGCTCCACAAAGGTTACATCCATTACCTATGACCCCAACATGAAACGTGTTGACATAGGTGGGCGTTACCACAACTATCAATTGAGTTTTTATGGCAATCAAGTGACAGTTGCAACAAAGATTGTTCAGAAATGGTCTTACATAATCATTGCATGTGCCGTTACTGGGCTGTTCCTCTTTATACCATTCATTATTGCTATAGTGATAGCCTTTATCGCAAACTCCGAGATTTCGGAACTAACTACCCTTTTCCAGCAAACCCTCAATATGAAGCAATAGGGCGATACAGTCTCAACCTCATTGGCGGGGTTGGGACTTTTTTTGAGAAGAATCTAGGTATTCATTCGCCACTACAAAATCTTGGATATTCAACGGAAATTACAGGTAGTGACGAAGTAACGGGCATTTTTAAACTTTCCCCATTCACATACGCCACCACTCTATTTTTTATTTTTTTCGTTACTTCAGTACTACTTCACTATTGTACTTTTAGTTACATTCAATATTTGCTTCAAAAAAAGATAATGACAGTGGTTAACCTATCATTATCCCTTTTGCAACTTCAATTACTTACGACGAACAGTTTTGCTAGTCTTTGTGGCTGTATAGAGCGTAACCCCTAACAAAGCTCCCTTTGTGAACATCTCCACAAAACCAACTGTTGCACTAGCTGTTGCCAATGACGCTATCCATACACTTAACATGAAGCAACAACCCTTGAAGTAAATAGCATATCCATCCCATACAATGCCACTAGAGCAAACGCAATACCACACAGAAAATAGACCATTATATCTCCCTCTGGAATGTTAATCACTTTCTAATCCCTCAAATCATCTAGCCAATGCATAGGGGTTATTGCCATTGGAATGAATACATTTATACCAAACTCGTTGTTTCTTAGAAGTAGTGCGTTTACATATGCCATCTGCTCGCACTCTACAATGCTTACATATTCGGGCAAGGCTACATCCAAGCAGACATTCAAAGCAATAGCGTCATCTATATCCCGAACATTTTGTAACACCAATACAAAGCCACCATCAGCCCTGTCTACATCACGAGTTGAGCCGTAGTTGTCGTCTAGTGCAATTACAATATTCAGAATGACTTGAAAGACTTCATTGGGAATATAGTCCTTGATTTCTTCAAGTTCAGCAACAGTTCCTACCTTATATATAGCACATCACCCAACCTCTCATTGGAAAAGAAGTCCACATCATATTCCTATTACCTTAGAACGAGGCTATTATTTCTAGTTGCCGTTACCTTCGGGAGCTTCTGATTTCTTGTCAAATAGGTATTCTGGCAATACAAACTTTTCTAGCAACCAATGTTCCCGAATCTGAGGAGCAAGTGGATGAAAGCCATATTCACCGTTTACGCTCTGAATGTGATACAGCTTGTCGGCAAATGGTTTGAGCTTCTCAATCAAGCTTAGTTGCACAAGCCTGACTTTCTTGTTATTCTCGCCGATTTTACCCCATGAGATGATTACCTTTTGGGAGCGTTCGGCTGATTTAAGGATTTGCTCAAGATTGGCGGAATCTAGTGCAATATCTCCTTTGGTGTCTAGCTTTGCAGAAATCTGGCTTGTCATATTGAGTATATCAACACCGCCTAGCCCTAACTTGGACAAATGATTGATTATGTACATTGTTGTGTAATCAAGCGCAACTGTATCAGCCATGCTGGGGTTTGTCATAATTATGTTTGCGATGGGCTTCTTATCATCCCACACCTTTCTGAGCAGATATCTATGTGTTCTGTCGTTACTGAAGATAGCTTCGGTTTTCAAAACATTTTTGTCGGTTACTATAGTTCATTCCCCCACTCATTTTGATTATTCTTTAGCAAATCCAATTAGCAGATTTGCAAATACATGAATCAGACATCGGCTACTTTTCTTGCATTGAATGTTACGCCTTGAAAGTCGCCACTGTCCAAAATTACATGCTCATCATGATACTGTTGTTCGGCTATGCGGAGTGCTTCTTCTGTTGATTCAGCTTCAATAACGAGCATTCCGGCAAGTGTTTCTTTAATCTCAACCGTAAACTTCATTTGAACCTTCTCCTTTCTTGTATGGTTTGGAATCGAAACTTAAAAAAGCTTGACTATCATGCGATTGATTCAAGTAAATAATATATTCTTGTGATGTTGTTAGGTACTATTTATATGAACTAATGTGTATATTTGAATGCTATTCCTCAACTATTGATTGTTATTGCAAAACGCATGACTGGACAGGAATAGGGCGTTATGCGCAATATAATTGCAATATTGACAAAAATATTGTCATTATTTCCGATCTACTGTTTATCCTTGTCGCATATAATAGTTAAGAGATGATTTCGATCCTTGCTAATATCCCGATTTTTCGGTCAGTGCTTTGACAAGAGAATACATCATCAGTGGTTAATATCGCTTTTATATCTAGCACTGGATTAAGCAGTCAACTTTTATACTATATATAAAACCATATAACAAGAATAGGGGAAAAAATTATGCGTCTAATAATCAACAAGAGCAAACATGTATCGACACAATCTTCTACCACAACAACCGCTTCGACAGCTGGATCTAATGCGATGACTCAGGTTAAGCCCAAGCCATCAACTGGTTTATCGAGAACTTGCTCCAAATGTCCAAAGCTCAAGCAGATGCTGGGATTGCAACTGAACAATCAACTTACAAGGCATGATTGGGAATTGGCTGTACGTTTACTTGTTGACAACGGATACATTGCTCTTGCACGAGAGTTTTCACGCTTGTCATCAAAACATGACTTTAACAGCGAGAACTGGATTGACAGTTTGTTATCAAGAGATTATATTTACCCAGTGACTTGTGTTTCTCTAGGTTGTACAAAATTCAATGTGGGGAAATGCTGCGAACAGATTAAGTATAACGAGAGTAAAGCAATTATAAATTCACCAAATGAGCACATTAGGAGCAAAAGAGACTTTAACAAGACGTAGGCTTTTCATACAATGACAATGGGGTACTGAAGGGTTTGAATGCCAATCAGTTTATACCTCACATCTTGGCAAACTTCGATAGTGCAATTAATAACAACAGTGTGTATTATATATATCTGAACGATTGTTGGAGAAGTGAAGAATTAAGCTTTATTCGTAGAATTCTAATGCGGTTTTTCGATTCGTTTGAGCGTGACCAATGGAACGAGCAGTATGAACGCAAGTACTTGCACCAGTTACCGCTTTGCGCCCCCAAGACAGAGAACCTAAGTGACGGCACCAAATATCTTAATCTAACCAATGGACTGTATGATCTTGATAAAATGGCTTTGGTTAAGCATGACAAGGGAATCTTCTCAACCGTTCACATCCCCATCGCTTACAACAGGAACGCAGAATGTCCTATATTCATGCATTTCTTGGATGATATATTTGAAGGTGATAAGGAACTTATCAAGCTCGTTCAAGAAATCATGGGGTATTGCTTGTGCCAATCATCACAAGCCCAGAAGTTCTTTATCTTTCTAGGCGGAGGAGCTAACGGCAAGTCGCTATTGTGCAATGTGATTGCGTCTATGGTCGGTAAAGATAATGTTAGTAGTGTATCTTTGAGACAGCTTAGCGGACAGTTTGACACGTCTGATATGGTGGGGAAACTGGTTAACATTTCCACAGAAAACGAGATGAACGGGATGAAAGTCGACACCGAAATTCTCAAAGCTATATCTGCGGGTGACAAAATCAATGTTCAGCGAAAATACAAAGACGCTTTTACGACTACAATTACCGCTAAACTTATCTTTGCCGTTAACCAGCTCCCAAACTCCCAAGACACCACAGAAGCTTTTTTCCGCAGACTGATTATTGTCCCCTTCAACAGAACCTATGTTGAAGAACACGCCAATGAATATCTGGGAAAAATTGACACAACACTAGAACCAAGGATTCTCAAAGAGCGTGAAGGCATTCTCAATTTCGCGCTTCAAGGTTATGAGAGGTTAAAAGCAAGCGGTTTCTATTTTACTAAAGCTAGCAAGTCACTCGATATTTTAGATGAATACCAACAAGCACTGAATCCAATTCAAATGTTTGTTGACGAATGTATAGAGGAGTTCTCAAGACCCCTCGAAAAAAACAGCAATAGGATTGCGTTAGACGAGCTGTATGAGTGTTATGGTTGTACCACAGTTCAATTATGAATACAAGCTCTTTGACTCTATTATGTACTTTTCTTTACAAATTAGTTCAAAAACTGGAGATATATTGTTATTGTATAATGGAATTGCTATATTATCATGTTACCATTTTACACCTCTTTGATCTTACTTCAAGGAAAATCCCTATATATATTAGCAAATTTTATTTCAACTGTAATGCGTCAAGTGTATTAAGTTTTGACTATATGTTAAAACAAGGCAGCCAAAGCCGCCTAGATTTTGGGTATATCATAGAGTATGGCAATCTGGCTATGCAATCGATGCATGCTAGATTATGTATCGCAGGTAATTACGTTTTGAATTGTCCGATAATATGCGCGTCAACTCTATAGTATCTGTCAAAAATAAATCCAAATTCTTCTTTGGGTTATCGGATTTATAACTGAGTGGCAATAGCAGAATCATAACCCGCGAATTAGAAGGCTTAAGAGTAGTTACTGGAGCCATTAAGCCCCTAAATAAATCGTAATAAAGAGGCAGTTCTTCATAAGGAACAGGGATACACAGGCAGAATGGTGGACCCGGTTTTTGTTTCTTAATGTCAAATAGAGCTCCGAGTGTAGACAGAATCCACTGTACGAAAAAATCTGTAGAACACCACGAAGAAATTTGAGTGATTTGTACTGATGTTTGGAAGCAAGGCACTAAGTTCGCGTACTTAGATTGCAACATCCAATTCCCCTGAAGATTAATGAACTCACCACCCAAGGGGTTTACATCATCAATAGGTGCAACCCCCCGCATGTAGGCAAGAACATCCTTAATCCCTTTCATCTGTGTCTGTAAAATATCAGCTAGATTAATGGAATCCGCATTTACTTTGATTGAAGCGCAACCGTTGACTGTATTGGTGAGATGAGCCATAAAGAAGTTGAGATCATGCTTATCCTTATCCTCATGCCCAAGCCCAAGCCTTTCGATCAAGTCGTTTAGCGTATTGGCGTAGAGTGTGTATTGATTTTTGATGTAATCACAACTCGCAACTGAAACTTTAAGTACGCCGCAACTAAACATCAAAGGCATAACAACACAATTCTCTATTTTAGGTCGACCGTCGTTGGTATTTTGACAGATATTTGTCTGTTGTAAAAACGGCAAGTTATACACAACCTTCCAATTTTACCATGCGTAGAATATTAGCAACATATGTCTCGTTAAAGACATTTCTGTAGTTTTCTGGACTGTATGTGCAGAAATAACGTTCAACTTCACCCATGCTTGTAGCAACTACCTTTGTGGCATATATATTTATATATTCTAAAAAGAAATTACGCGCTGTTTTCACGAGGCTTTTGTCTCTCAGTAAGTATCCCTGCTTATCCTTCTCGTCTCCCAGGCGATGCGTTTGCTCAAAGAAAATAGCATCATCCAAAATATAAGCATGGAAGTAACCCGCGAAACAAGGAATGAAGCTAACAAATTGATTGACATAGATTTCCAGGTGTTTCAGCTGCTCATCTTTGTGAATGAGCTTTAACAGATAGTCATTTAATGCATATTCCTTTGTATCGTCATAGGCAACCATAACAGGGCCGCAAATGACATCATAACTATCTCCATCTTCAACAAACTGACCAGCTTCTAATAGAGAATTCCCCTCGCCTACGCATATTAAGAAACGGCGGTCTCCCGTAGAACCATCAGGACGAGCGAAATCCAAAAATTCTTGAAAAACTGCACCTTTTTTTGCATAGGCTTCATTGCGTATTATTCTTGCATTTTCGCTATTAATAGAGACTAGCTTATGCCATAGTTCATACAAGCTATTCCACAAGCTTGCTCCCTTTTTGTACATATCATATAACTGATCGTCATCAAAATCACCATTAGAAAAGCTATGCGCAAGCCTAAGGTACTTATCCATCTCATTTCTTGAGCGTATTTCCAATTGCAAGTCTTTCTCGTTTCCCCAAGAGCATGGAGAGTTATTCAACATAGCACCGCAAAACCGTAATATAGCACTACAGCTTCGCTCCCTCCTTTACATCATTATTGTCTTGCTTTAGACTATGCGCTTATCTGCGGAAACGTTCTATGGCGCATATGTCCAGAAGGACAAACAACGCATTCAACCATTATAGGTAATTGCGTTGTTTGTCCAAATCTTTCCTCTTAGTCAAGGACCCTAACGTATTACTAGTATGTCCAAGTTGTTTAACATTAAACTAAAATGCGACATACATGTTACATGAAACCCAAATTATTAGTGCATTTCTAACAAAATTACCTCATATAGCCGTCTATGCTATAGGAAAATTATCGGCTAGTGAAACAGCAATAATATTCTATCATGCATTATAACATTTGTCAAGATAATAATCTATACTATCCATGAAAAACATGTCAACATTTAAATGATAAATTGAGCCACTAGCAACTTAACGTACATAATATGTCGACTATCGTTGGAAAAAATGTAAACAAAAGTGCCTCCGCCATTTCAGTCATGCCGGAAGCGCTTTGTGGAGAGCCTAAAGTGTTTGAATACCGCTAACGCTTGTTTTAGTTACAAATATTCTGTCGCTTCCAGGCTGAAAAGTTGTGCCGTGGAAGCTCCCTATGGAGATGAGGGGAGTTGAACCCCTGTCCGAAGACCGTTTGGTCGGGTTTTCTCCTGTCGCAGTCAATCTTTGGATTTCCCGCCACTACGGAAGATTAACAAACCGTAGCTTTGGTAGCTTCATGAGTCTTTACGCGCCGCAAAGCTTAGGTGCGCAAGTGCCCAGCCTGTCGACGCCCGATTCCCTTCCGGCTGGAACTAAGGGGCGGACGGCGGCTTTACTAAGCCGCGAAAGCTAATTCGTTATTGTCGTTTCTTTTTAAAGGTTTGGGCTTTTAACGCGGCGCCCACCGCGGACAGCTTACCCTCGCTCACATGACCCCGTCGAAACCATTACATCCCCGTAATGGATATAAGACAATAGACGTTTGTGTTAGCGTTAATGTTATTATATCACGCTTTTATATGTTTGCAATAACAAAAATTTTACAAATTAAGACACCGATGTTACGGATTATGAATTTTAGCTTGCAAAGATTGTCATACTGTGGTATAATTTGGTGACAATGAGAATTGTCTAGGGGGCTTCTGGTTTGTTTAACTACATTGACCCTAATATTGTCACGTATGATAGAAAAGCTTTCATGTGGCGGCATATGATGGAGAATGGGCTAGCAAGTATGCCCCTTGTTGACGTTGTTGAGCTATTATTGGGTTTGACCTTGCCAACGGAAGTGGCGCGTAATGTAGCAGAAATAATGATTAGTCGTTTTGGCACTATAGAGCGCATGTCAAAAGCTTCAACAGAGGAGCGCATGAGTATTCCGGGCATGACCGAGCGCACAGACCAACACTTCACTATGATAGGCATGTTCAGTACCTATATGATACGCCAGCGGTTTGGTGAATATCCGCTATTAGATAAGAGGGATGTGCTTAATGAGTTTTGCGCTTCGTTAGTCGTCGAAAGTGATTACGAGATGTTGTATGTGCTTTGCCTTGACGCTTCTATGCGCCTGATAAAAAAAGAGGCTAAGATTTCTGTAGGCGTTGTTCAACGTGTTAATGTTGAATTGAGACATATTTTGGATGTTATCGCATATACGCGAACTGTTAATGTGGTTTTGTGTCACAATCACCCGAGCGGGGAGCTAACCCCGTCCTTAGAGGATATACAGTTTACGCGGATTGTAAAGTCTGCATTAGAACAAATCAATATAAACCTCTATGACCACATAATCATTGCAGACAGCAGACCCGTGTCCATGCGCAAGTTGAAGTTGTTGAAATAATACTTGACAACACCTCTCCTTTTCTGGTATAATCTCTCGAACTTAAAAGGAGTGGGAACGGTTATGTTGAGGATACGAATAAGTTTAGACATATTGATGATTAGTTAAAACAATAAAGGGCTTCGGCTATTTATTGTTTTTTTTTGCGCAAAGGAGGCAGGGAGTGGACAGTTTCAGACATATTTTGGGGCTTAGGGGCATGAGCGCCGATGCTATCACGGCCATTTTAGACCGTGCGGACGCATTGAAGCCGCGTATCACGGATAAAACTAAGCGCGGTAACGAACTTAAAGGCGTGAGTGTCGTCACGCTCTTCTATGAAAACAGCACGCGCACAATAATGAGCTTTCTCATGGCGGGCGGATATATGGGCGCTATTATGAACGACATGAGCGTTTCAACAAGTAGCGTCAACAAGGGTGAGAGCCTGTTTGATACGGGCAAGAACCTTGAAGCCATGGGCATTGATATTATTGTCATACGCCATCAACAGACGGGCGCGCCGCATTTTCTGGCGAAGGCACTCGACGCGGGCACGGGGATTATAAGCGGCGGTGACGGCTCGAATGAACACCCGACACAGGCGTTACTCGATTTAATGACGATTCGTGAACACTTCGGTTTTGTCAAGGGGCTGAAAGTCGCGATTATCGGTGATATAACGCATAGTAGGGTAGCGAAGAGTAACATGTTTGGGCTGACGACATTGGGAGCTAGTGTCGCATTGGCTGGGCCATCGACTATGGTGAACGCCGGGTTTGCAAAACTCTGCCCAAATGTAACAGTCACGACGGATATTAAGGCGGCCGTTAAAGACGCGGACGTAGTTATGGGGCTTAGGGTTCAGTTAGAGCGGCAGAAGATGAGTCCGTTCCCTGATTTAAGAGAGTATTCGTCACTATATGCCATAACTCCTGAGATTTTAAAGCTAGCCAAGCCCGGCGCAATGCTTATGCACCCGGGGCCTGTCAACCGCGGCGTTGAAATGTGTAACCCGCTTATGGATTCTGACAGAAGTTACATCTTGACTCAAGCCCAAAACGGTGTGGCCATTCGTATGGCACTCTTGGACTTGGTAGCAAAGGCGCGGAGGTGATAATAATGGAACTGACAATAAAGAACGGTCATGTGGTTGACCCCGCAAACGGTATCGACACGGTTTTAGATGTCTATATTAAGGACGGTATTATTGAAGCCGTAGCGGAGAACCTCACTGAGCGCGGTGAGGTCATAGACGCGCAGGGGCTTTATGTGTCGCCGGGCTTCATTGACATGCACGTGCATTTGAGAACACCGGGGCAGGAGCACAAAGAGGACATGGCAAGCGGCACGGCGGCGGCTGTTGCGGGCGGTTTTACAGCAGTCTGTTGTATGCCGAATACTGTGCCGGTTGTTGATAACGAAATTACGGTTAACCATATAAATATGTTGGCGCAAAAACAAGGGAAATGTCGTGTGCATGTGATTGGTAGTATCACGAAAGGCCAACAGGGCGAACAGATGTCGAATATTGGGCTGATGAAAGACGCAGGGATTGTCGCGATTTCTGATGACGGTGTGACGGTTGAAAACCCTGCCCTTCTGAAAACGGCCATGAAATATGCGACAATGTTTGACTTGCCTGTGCTTTCACACTGTGAGGACAAGAAGCTGGCGGGTAGTGGGCAGATACATGCGGGGCTAAAGGCACTGGAACTCGGGCTCGGCGGAATCGGGGCGGACAGTGAAGAGGTTATCGTGAGCCGCGATATAATTCTGGCGAAATCAACGGGCGCAAGGCTTCATATCTGCCACGTTAGCACGGCGGGGAGCGTTGAGCTGATACGCCGCGCGAAGGCAGAGGGAGTAAACGTGACGGCTGAGGTCACGCCTCACCATTTCACACTGACTGACGCGGATATACCCGGCTATGACACGAATTACAAGATGAGCCCGCCGCTCAGAAGTGAAGCTGACCGCCTTGCACTCATTGAGGGCTTAAAGGACGGCACGATTGACGCAATCGCGACAGACCATGCGCCGCACCACTTTGACGAGAAGAACCATGAGTTTGCGGTTGCACCAAATGGAATTATCGGGCTTGAAACGGCGTTTGGGTTGGCTGTGACGAAGCTTCTCAATAAGGGTGAGTTGACGATTTCAGAGCTTATCGAGAAAATGAGCGTGAACCCCGCCAAAATTCTTGGCGTTTCGGGCGGTTGCCTGTCAGTGGGCAAGCCCGCAGATATAACGATATTCGATACAAACACCACTTATACAATTGACGCAAGCACTTTTCAGTCAAAATCACGCAATACGCCGTTTGACGGTTATGAAGTGTGCGGAAGTATTACTTACACTATAGTCGGGGGACAAATAGTATACGGAGGGAAAGCATGATAGACCAACTAGTATCACGAATCGCGGAATTGAATTGCCCCATTTGTGTTGGGCTAGACCCACAAGTGGAGTTCATACCCGAACACATACTTGAACATTATTATAAGCATGAGGGCAAGACGCTTGTGGCTGTTGCGCTTGCGTTTCAAGATTTTTGTTGCCGGATTATCGACGCTGTGGCTGACATTGTGCCGGCTGTGAAACCCCAAATCGGGATGTTCGAGCGTTACGGTTCAATTGGCGTGACGGCTTATGATGTGGTCTGTGAATACGCGAAGAAAAAGGGCTTAATAGTCATCGGCGATATCAAGCGCGGTGATATATCGAGCACGGCCGAAGGTTATGCCGAGGGGCATTTAGGTTGGTCAGACATAACCGACGAAGAAAACCAGCCGTGGCATGAAGATATTGTGACGCTAAACCCATATATGGGCTCTGACAGCGTGATGCCGTTCGCGAAAGTCGCGGCGCGTTGTGACAAGGGAATCTTTGTGCTTGTCAAGACGAGTAACCCCGCGAGTGGTGAGTTGCAAGACTTGGAGATAGACGGCAAGCCCATTTATGAGATAGTCGGTGGGCTTGTGTCGAAGTGGGGTGAGGAGTATATCGGTAAGAGCGGCTTCTCACGGGTTGCGGCTGTTGTAGGCGCGACATACCCTAAGCAGGCGGCGCGGCTTCGTGAGCAGATGCCACATACGTTCTTCCTTGTGCCCGGTTATGGGGCGCAGGGGGCGACGGCGACTGATATAGTCGCGAGCTTCAACGAAAACAACCAAGGCGCGATAGTCAACTCGTCGCGCGGGATTATAGCGGCATACAAGAAGCCCAAATACAGCCACTTGCCATTTAATGAGGCGGCGCGGGCGGCGGCGATAGACACACGTGACGACATTCTGAAAGCCCTAAACAGCCGCTAAACGGGGCGTAGGGGCGCAGAGCGCGTCTGTTACGTAACTTAGATGAACCAACGGAGGAAAATATGGACAGACATATGCGTGCTCAACTCATCTGTGAGGACGGCACGGTTTACAACGGTTATTCGTTCGGCGCGGCGCGTGAGGTTGTCGGCGAACTCGTATTCTCAACAGGGCTTACGAGTATGCTCGAAACCCTCACAGACCATGCGGCGGCAGGGAAATTATTGGTTATGGCATATCCGCTCATGGGCAACTTCGGCGTGACACTCGAGGATATGGAATCGGAATGGGTTCAGGCGGCGGGGCTGATTGTGCGTGAGAAATGCGACAGACCGAGCAACTTCCGCTGTGAGATGGACTTGGCGGGGCTTCTCAAACAGACGAAAACCCCGGGTATCTACGGCATTGACACACGCTCACTGGTGCGCCGCATTCGTGATAAGGGCAGTATGAGGGCGGTCATCACAACACGCGGCGAAACCATGACGAAGAGCCAGATAAAACAGAAATTTGAGAATATCGCACAGATTCAGGCTTTTGAAGCACAAGAACGCGTGATTGCGGGCGGCGGTAAACATATAGCCGTTTTAGATATGGGCGCGAAGCGTTCGTTTATCGCGAAGTTGACGGCGCTGAATTATAAGCTGACAATTCTCCCCGTGAATGCTACGGCTGAACGCGTGCTTGCTACGGGTGCGGATATGGTTTTGGTCACAAGTGGGGCGGGTGAGCCGAATAGTCATGCCGCGACGGTTTCAACACTTGCTACACTTTTGGGTAGAATTCCGATGGCGGGTATCGGCTTGGGTTACTTGCTCATAGCAAAAGCGGCGGGTTGCATGCTGGAGAAACTGACATACGGTCACCACGGTCAGAGTTACGCGCTCAAAGACACGCGCAAAAACAGCCTATGTTTCGCGGCCATGAGCATGGATTATTACGTATCTGAACCCGCAAGCGGCGTAACACCGTTTTTGCGCAACATCAACGACAACCACATTGAAGGCATTATATTAGAAGACAAACGCGCTTTCGGCGTATCGTTCTATCCGCAAAACGAGATTGTTCCGAACAACACGGCGTTTTTCTATGACATGTTGCAAACATTATAAGAGGGGGTCTATATGCCAAAGGATTTAAGTATTAAGAAGGTTTTGCTCATCGGCTCGGGCCCTATTGTTATCGGACAGGCGGCAGAGTTTGACTATTCGGGCACACAGGCGTGTCAGGCGTTTCGCGAGGAGGGCGTAGAGGTTGTTCTCGTGAACTCGAACCCCGCCACAATCATGACAGACATCGGCATGGCGCATTACACGTACATTGAGCCACTCACCATGGAATTTCTGGAAAAGATTATCGAGAAAGAGCGCCCCGATTCGATTATAGCGGGTATGGGCGGTCAGACGGGTTTGAACCTGTCTTGCGAATTGTCTGACCGTGGCATTCTCAATAAATACAACATACGCGTTATAGGCACGAGTGTAGAGTCTGTCAAACAGGGCGAAGACCGCGAATTGTTCAAGGACTTGATGGAAAAAATCAGTCAGCCGATTGTCGAAAGCACGATTGTTAATGAGGTTGAAAGCGGCGTGGCGTTCGCCAATCAGATTGGCTACCCGGTTGTCATTCGCCCCGCATATACTATGGGTGGCACGGGCGGCGGTATCGCGCATGAAGAGAACGAATTGCGTGAAATTCTTTCAAACGGTTTACACCTAAGCCGCGTTGGGCAGGCGCTTATCGAAAAGTGTATCAGCGGTTGGAAAGAGATAGAGTTTGAGGTTATCCGTGACGCTTATGGTAACTGTGTGACAGTCTGTTCAATGGAAAACGTAGACCCCGTTGGGGTTCACACGGGCGATTCAATCGTCGTCGCGCCCGCCCAAACCCTGTCACCCGTTGAGTATTCGATGCTCGCGAACGCCGCTCTAAATATCATCTCTGCCGTTCAGATTATCGGCGGCTGTAATATCCAGTTTGCGCTTAACCCGAAATCAACTGAATATGCCGTTATTGAGATTAACCCGCGTGTTTCGCGTTCAAGCGCGCTCGCGAGTAAGGCGACGGGTTACCCCATAGCCAAGGTTGCGACGAAGCTATCGCTGGGTTATGCGCTTTACGAAATAAAGAACGCCGTCACAGGCACAACCAGCGCGTGTTTTGAGCCCGCCGTTGACTATGTGGTTCTCAAAATACCGAAATGGCCGTTTGACAAATTCCGTGACGCGAAACGCCACTTGGGCACAAAGATGATGGCGACAGGCGAGGTCATGGCGATTGGGACTAGCTTTGAACAGGCACTGCTCAAAGGTATTCGTTCGCTGGAAATCGGTCAATATACATTAGAAAAGCCCAGCACGCATGAGTATTTCATGGAGCAACTCCGCGCGCGTGTTGTTGCGCCCGATGACGAACGCATATTCTACCTTGCGGAGATGTTAAGACGCAACTATCGCCCCGAGAAGGTCTGCGAAATCACGGGTATGGATATATTCTTCATTGACAAAATCAAGAATATCGTTGACATGGAAGAGGCCCTCAAAGAAATGAGCCTAAACGACTTGACCGAGCCGGTCTTGCGCCGTTACAAAGAAATGGGCTTCTCTGACAAGGGCATGGCCGACCTCATGGGCGCAAGCCCGCAAGAGATTTACCAGCTTAGAAAAATCTGGCGCATCTACCCGACATACAAGCTCGTTGACACGTGTGCGGGCGAGTACCCCGCCCAAAGCCCATATTACTACTCGACATACGACACCGAGGATGAAGTAACTGTCACGAGTGGCAAGAAAGTGCTTGTTATTGGTTCTGGGCCGATTAGAATCGGGCAGGGGATAGAGTTTGACTATTGCTCTGTTCACAGCATACTAGCCCTCAGACGCGCGGGCATAGAAACAATTATCGTCAACAACAACCCCGAAACCGTCAGCACAGACTTCGACACGGCAGACAAGCTCTACTTCGAGCCACTCACAGAAGAAGACGTGTTGAATATCGTCGAGAAGGAGAAGCCAACGGGCGTTATCCTCCAGTTTGGTGGTCAGACGGCGATTAAGCTTGCGAAATTCTTTGAAGAAATGAATATCCCGATTTTGGGCACGAAACCCGAGCGCATAGACGAAGCCGAAGACCGCGAGAAGTTTGACGAGTTGCTTGAACGCCTTGACGTGAAACGTCCGAAAGGTCGCGGCGTTTGGTCTGTCAGTGAGGGTGAAGAAATCGCGCGTAACTTAGGTTACCCCGTGCTTGTGCGCCCGAGTTATGTTCTGGGCGGTCAGGGTATGGAGATTTGCGCGAGTGAGGAACAACTCATGCGCTATTTAACAGACGCGTTTGCGAACGACCACAAAAACCCCGTTCTCATTGACCGCTACTTAGGCGGCATGGAGCTGGAAGTGGACGCGATATGCGACGGCACTGACGTGTTTATACCGGGTATTATGGAGCACTTGGAACGCGCGGGCGTGCATTCGGGCGACTCGATATCTATCTACCCACCGCAACATGTAAGCGACAACATCAAAGCACAAATTATGGACGTGACCAAGCGCATGGCAATAGCGCTCGACGTTATCGGCATGGTCAACATCCAGTTTATCGAGTTTGAGGGGCAACTCTATGTCATTGAAGTGAACCCACGTTCGTCACGCACTGTGCCTTATATCTCAAAGGTAACAGGCGTGCCGATTGTAGACATAGCCACGCGCGTAATGCTCGGTGAAAAGTTAGCTGACATGGGTTACCCGACAGGCATAGCCAAAGAGCCCGACATTGTGTCTGTTAAAGTGCCCGTGTTCTCAACAGAGAAATTGCCGCTGGTTGAAGTCAGTCTTGGCCCCGAAATGCGGTCAACTGGTGAGGTTTTAGGTCTTGGAAAGACCCTCCAAAACGCGTTGTTTAAGGGCTTTTTGGGCGCAAAAATGGAAATACCCAAACGCGGCAGTACGATTCTGGCTACAGTCCGTCGTTCAGAGCAGGAGCGTTTCATAGCCATCGCCAAACGCTTCGACAAACTCGGTTGCAAGTTCATGGCGACAGAAACAACGGGCGCGGTTCTGAGTGATAATGGCATAGGCGCGTATGTGGTCAAAAAAATCGGCGAGGGCGTGCCGAATATCCTTGACATTATACGTAGCGGGCTGGTAGACTTAGTTATCAACATCCCGTCATCAGACAAGAGCCGCCAGTCTGACGGTTTCAAAATCCGTAGGACGGCCGCCGAAAGTAGCGTGTCGCTCATTACGTCACTTGACACGGTTGAGGCGATTCTAGAAGTTATGGAGGCAGGCGTGAGCGTTGAAATGCTGGAGCCTGTGAGATTATAGCGTGAAAATTGGGCGGGGTTAACCCGCCCATATCTTTAGAGGTGTCTATGATAGTCGTAGTAGCGGAAAAGCCGTCAGTCGCGCGGGAGATTGCGCGGGTTCTGGGTTGTAAAGCTAAAGCAGAGGGGTATTTGTTTTCCGATACACACCAAGTGACGTGGGCGCTTGGTCACTTGCTCACGCTCAAAGACCCCGACGAGTATGACGAGCGGTTGAAGCGCTGGAGTCTTGAAACCCTGCCGATTCTGCCCACGAAACTTGAAATAAAGCCCATACGCAAGACCCAAAAGCAACTCACGGTCATAAAGCGGCTAATCAACGCCAAGGACTGTGAGCACGTCATTTGCGCGACAGATGCGGGGCGTGAGGGCGAATTGATTTTCCGCTATATCTACGAATACGCTAAATGTAAGAAACCCGCGTCGCGCCTTTGGATTTCGTCACTTACGGACACGGCTATTTCTGAGGGCTTCAAGAACCTAAAGAGCCTATCGGATTATGACAACCTCTATGCGTCGGCACGTTGTCGCGCCGAGGCCGATTGGCTTGTCGGCATGAACGCGACGAGGGCATATACGATTAGGCATAAGCAACTCCTAAGCCTTGGGCGTGTTCAAACGCCCACGTTGGCTCTCATTGTCGCGCGGCATTTTGAGATTGAGCGGTTTGTGCCCGAGGTTTATTATGAAGTGACAACAGATTATGAAGATTTCTCGGGCAAGTATTTCACGCTGACAGACGAGGGCAAGCGCAACACACGCATTCAAGACGAGCAGACAGCGCGAGCCATCGCACGTCAAGTTAAGGGGCAAACAGGTGTTGTGACGAGCGTTACAGAAGAACCTAAGCGCAAAGCGCCACCGCTTCTCTATGACCTCACGGAATTACAGCGTGATGCGAACAAGCTGTTTGGGTTAAGCGCCGCCAAGACGCTCGAAATTGCGCAGAGCTTGTATGAAAGGCACAAACTCATCACATACCCACGCACAGACAGTCGTTACTTGCCGGACGACATGTACCCTAAGCTTACGGCGGTAATCAAGGGGCTTTCTGTCATCGGTGATGCTGCGCCTTTTTCGGCGGAGATACTCGCGAAGCCGTCACTGCCCAAAACATCACGTGTATTCAACAGCGCACGTGTGTCTGACCACCACGCCATAATCCCAACGGATAAACTTGCCGCCGTTAAACGCTTATCGCCAGATGAAGCAAAGGTTTTTGAGTTGATTTGGCGGCGATTTTTGAGCGTGTTTTTGAGTGATTATCAATATATCAGCACGGATGTAGTAATTAAAGCCTGTGAACACCTTTTTTACTCTAAGGGTCAGCGTGTGACAGATGCGGGCTGGACGCGGATTTATCCGAGTTATGGCAAGGATGAGGAAGACAGCGGAGATTTGCCGCAATTGGTGATGGGTCAAGCTATAGAAATCGTAAATGCACATGCCAAGAAGCAGACCACGAAGCCACCCAAGCCATATACAGAGGCAACGCTCTTGTCGGCTATGGAAAACGCAGGTAAAACAATCGAAGACGAGAACTTGCGCGAGGCCATGAAAGACAGCGGTTTGGGCACACCAGCCACACGCGCGGCGATTATTGAACGGCTCATACAAGTAGAATACATAAAACGCCGACAGAAGAGCCTTATACCGACAGAAAAAGCCCTATTCCTGATACCGCTGATACCGCACGAACTAGCGAGCGCAGAAACAACGGGCAAATGGGAAAAAGGGCTGTCGAGTATCGCAGTGGGGCGCATGAAAGAAGATAGATTTAGGCAGAGTATCGAACGGTTCGTGAAATATTTAGTTGAAAGTGTTCGTAATTAACAATCAGTATAAAGGCAACGTAACAGTAAAAGTCGTTGCGCCCTCATCACTCGCCACCTTCGCCGAGCCGCCCAACTCGTCTAGAATTGATTTAGCCATAGCTAACCCCAACCCAAAACCGCCCTTATTGGCGCGAGATTTGTCTGAGCGGTAGAATCTGTCCCAGATTTTGTCAAGGTCATCGGTTGGTATAGGCGAGCCGTTGTTTGTCACAGTGAGGATGGCCGTCTTGTTCTGTTTCTTGAGCGTGACGGTGATTTGATTCTCTGTATATTTAATGGCGTTTTCAATGAAAATGCCGACAAGGCGCTTTAACTCGTCTTCGGGGGCGAGAACGAACAAATCGGGCTGAATGTCACTCGTGCAATCTATATGCTTCTCATATAAAACAGCCTCAAGCGGCATTAAAACCCCGTTCACAATCGCGCTGTAATCAGCCCTCACACGCACATTTTTAGTATTAACAGGCCCGCGCGACAGGTACAACAGGTTGCTGGTCAAGCGTTCGAGCCGAATGGTTTCATCACGTATAAATTTCAGCCACTTGCGTTGTTCGGGCGCGGCTGTGTCTAACAGTAATGCCGCGTTTGCGTTGATTGTCGCTAGCGGTGTTTTTAATTCATGCGAAGCGTCGGCAAGGAATTGGTTCTGCCGCTCGAAGCTCAAACGAATAGAATGAATCGCCCTGTCTGCGAAATAGCGGCTCATAAAATAGACGAGCAGAAGCAACGGCAGGAATACCCAAACGAGCGAGTTTACAAGGCTCATGATATTCTAAATATCCTTAGAAACATCAACGAAAACAACGCGTTTTCCGAAATCCGTCGGGAAAGTCTTATATTTCAATGTTGTCGAGCCGAATAAAACCGTACCAGCTGGCTTTAGCTTACTGCGCGCCGATTCTGAAACGGAAATGTAGAACGTCGTTTCCATAGTGAAACTGCTGTTTATGGTGATGATATTACCGTTGTTGTCTAAGTCAATCGAGAATGTATGTGAGAATTTGTCGCTACCGTCTGGGTTATCGGTTCGGTTCTCTAAATTGTCTGTATTGAACCCACGGTCAAGTAACGCGTCACTGCGTGATTCTGCGCTACTATACGCGAATGTCGCGATAAAAACAAAAAACAACAACACAAGTAACGTCACTGTCACCATCATAAGCATCAAAAAGCGGTTTCGTAGTTTATTTAACATAGTTACACCTACGGCAAGAGCTTATAACCAAGCCCTTTAATCTCTAAAATCTGAACACCAGAGCCGAGAAACGCGAGTTTCTTCCGCAAAAAGCCCACATAACGCGACACGGTTTCGTCCGTCGCTTCGTCATTATCCCAGACACCCTCGATGATGCTATCAACGGGCATAATCGCGGTTTCGTTTCTGAAAAAGAAATTAGCCAGATGACTTTCGCGTTCAGACAGCTCAACTTCACGCGTATGGGCGGTCATTTTCAGCATAGTAGGGTAGAGCGTCACATCACTGCAAGTAATCTGCTCAACCTCTGTATTGCCCTTTTTGCGGCGTATCGCTGAGCGTATTCGCGCGAGTAATTCGTCGGTATTAAACGGTTTCGGCAGGTAATCGTCTGCGCCCAAATCTAGCCCGGTCACCCTGTCATTCACGCTGTCACGCGCGGTCAAAAGAATTACGGGCGTGTCGCCGTCTGTTTTGCGTAGTTTTTTGAGTATCTCAAAGCCCGAGAGCTTGGGCAACATTACGTCAAGCAGAATTAAGTCAAAAATCCCAGACAGAGCCAGATGTAACCCCGCCTTGCCGTCATGAACACAGTCGACCTCATAATTGTTACGTCTTAGTATCTCAACAAGTGGCAGAGCCAGATTTGTTTCGTCTTCAACCAATAGTATACGCATTTTGCCCCCAATAGTAAGAATCGTTCTATACTAATTATAACGCCCTTATATGTATTTTGTATGCGGATTATCTGAATATTCTGTGAACTATTTGTTAAATAACACAAAACGGATAACGGCACGCACGGCGTTTCGTTCAATGCCAACTTCGCGACTTGACAATGGGTTCATCACGTGCTACAATCAGATTAAAACAGGGGAGCTGGTGTGACCGGCTGAGAGGGGGCTAAAGCCCCGACCCTTTACCTGATTTGGGTAATGCCAACGTAGGGAGAATAGCCGTTTTTTCGGTTTACGCCATACGTTGCGTAAACTTTTTTTATGGGGTGATTTATGAGCAAGATGAAAACACTCGGGGCGGCGGCGCTCTGGTTTGGCGCGAGTATTTCTATCGCCGAGATTCTGACAGGAGCGTTACTTGCGCCGCTGGGTTTTGTGAACGGCGTTATCGCGATTGTCATTGGGCATCTGATTGGTGGTGTTCTGTTCTATCTTGTTGGGCTTGTGGGCGCAAACAACAAGAAAGGCGCAATGGAGAGCACGGCGGTGGCTTTCGGGCGCGTTGGCTCGGTGTTCTTCTCTGTGTTGAATGTCTTACAGCTCATTGGCTGGACGGCGGTTATGATAGTCAGTGGCGCGACGGCTGTGGGTTCTGTGTTTGGTGAGGGGCAAATGGCTTTGTGGTGTTTATTGATTGGTGTGCTGATAGCCGTTTGGGTAATCGCGGGGTTAAAGAATGTGGCTAAATTGAATATTGTCGCGGTTACGGCATTATTTCTGATGTGCGTAATTCTGGGTTTCACGGTGTTTGGCAACGGCGTATCAGAGAGGGTCGGCGACGTTATGAGTTTCGGGCTTGCTCTGGAGTTATCTATAGCAATGCCCGTGTCATGGTTGCCGCTTGTGGCTGATTATACGAAGGACAGCGAATCTCCTGCGCGTTTTACACTGGTTAGTGTGGTTAGTTATACAGTCGGCAGTATATTTATGTATATAATCGGTCTGGGCGCTTCGTTGTATGCGGGCACGTCTGATGTCGTGGGATTACTTATGGGCGCGGGGCTTGGGGTGGTTGCCACATTGACTGTTATTTTATCAACGGTAACAACTACGTTTTTGGATGTTCACTCGGCGGGTGAAAGCGTTGTGAACATATTCGAGCGTCTTAAATCTAAATCGGCGGGGCTTACGGTCTGCGCAATCGGTACGATTCTGGCGATTTTCACGCCGATTGGGCAGTATGAAAACTTCCTTATACTGATAGGCTCTGTGTTTGTGCCGATGGCAGCGGTTATGATTGCGGATTACTTTCTTAATAAAGGTGAACGCCGCGAAAAACGGCTGAATGTCACAAACGCGATTTTATGGGGTGTGGGCTTTGGGTTATATCACGTATTTCTGAATGTTGATACCCCGCTGGGCAGTACGGTTATGGTTGTCTTAATAACTCTTGCACTTTGCGCAATTACATATTATATTAGAAGGGTGATGGAAAATAATGTTTAGTCAGATGTTAAAGAATGTTAGGGTTAAAACTCCGCTTGTACACAATATCACAAATTATGTGACGGTCAATGACTGCGCCAACATCATCTTGGCGGCGGGTGGCTCGCCGATTATGGCTGACGACATCAATGAAGTCGAAGATATCACGTCCATTTGTGGCGCTTTGGTCATTAACATGGGTACGCTGAATGAGCGAACGATTGCGTCTATGCTCGCGGCTGGCAAACGCGCTAATGAATTGGGGCTGCCCGTGGTTTTTGACCCCGTTGGGGCGGGTGCGTCACGGCTTAGAAATGAAACAGCGTTGATGCTCGTTGAGAACATCCGTTTTTCTGTGATACGGGGGAATATCTCCGAGATTCTGTTTATCGCTACGGGTGGCGGCAATACACAAGGTGTTGACGCGTCTGATGCCGACAGGGCGACTTCGGGCGGCATTGACGGCGCCGTTAAGCTCGCGCAAGACCTTTCAAAGCGGACAGGCGCGGTCATTGTTATCACGGGCGCGGTTGATGTTGTAGCGAAGACCGAACGCGTATATATTATCCGCAACGGTCACCCCATGATGGGGAAAATCACGGGCTCGGGCTGTATGTTAACAGCCGTTTTAGGCGCATACGCGGCGGCGAACCCTGACAGCCTGTTGGATGCGGCGGCGGCGGGCGTTTGCGCTATGGGGCTTTGCGGCGAGAGGGCGTTTGAGCTAACGCAAAAGGCAGGCGGCGGCACGGGCACGTTCAGAACACATCTCATTGATTGTATGAGCAATTTAGACGCGAACGCATTAGAAGCGGGGGCAAGGTATGATATTTTGTAGGGACGATTTGCGGCTTTACGCCGTGACTGACCGTGCGTGGCTGGGTACGCGGGCTTTGGCTGATGTGGTTGAAGAGGCGGTTAGAGCGGGCGTAACCTTCGTGCAGATACGCGAGAAGGGTATGGGCTTTGACGAGTTTGTGGAGCACGCGTTGGCGATTAAGGCAGTGACCGACAGGTTGAATGTTCCGTTTGTTGTTAATGACGACATAGAGGTTGCCCTAGCCGTAGACGCTGACGGTGTTCATGTGGGGCAGAGTGACTTGAGCGCGGCAAACGCGCGTTCAAGAATTGGCGCGGAGAAGATACTGGGGGTGTCGGCGCAAACGGTTGAGCAGGCTCTTTTGGCAGAGCGTCAAGGCGCGGACTATATCGGCGTGGGCGCGGTCTTCCCGACAAACTCAAAGGACGACGCGGATGCGGTTAGTCTTAACACACTAACGGACATCTGCAATGCCGTGAAAATCCCGGTTGTAGCGATTGGCGGCATTAACGCGAACAACATAGAACAACTCACAAACAGCGGAATCGCGGGTGTCGCCGTCATATCGGCCATTTTCGCCGCGACTGACATAACACACGCTACAGAAAATATGGCCGCGCTTGCGAAAGGGGCAGTAGAATGATTCGCGCGATAATTTGTGACATGGACGGGACGTTACTTAACTCAATGGTGGAGTGGGATGCGCTGGGGCCTAAGTACTTGAGAGGCAAGGGGGTTAGCGATACAGACATACCCTCTGACATTGTGGATACGTTAAAGCCGTTGAGCGTCAGGCAAGTGGCGGTTTATATGGCCGAACGCTTTGAAATCAGAGATACGCTTGAAGTGATTGAAGCGGAGCTTAACGACATGATTAAGGCGGCGTATAATGATACAATCGAGCTGAAAGCAGGCGTTCGCGAGTTTCTGGAGGCGCATAGTCACATGCCCATGTGTGTGGCGACAGAAACGGAGAAGTATTTGGCTGAACCCGCCCTTTTACGTCGTGGGATTAGTGAATACTTCAGATTTGTTATAACACCGGAGGATGTTGGTTCGGGCAAGCGCGAGGTGCATATATTCCTTGAAGCGGCGCGGCGGTTGGGCTATCCTCCCGCCGAAATCGCGGTTGTAGACGACGCGTTTCATGCCGTTAAGACGGCGAAGGCGGCGGGTTTTCATGTGATTGGCGTGTTTGATGAGAGTTACGCGGCACATACCGAAGCGATTAAAACCCTCGCGGACGAGTATTATGAAGGTGTAGGCGACATTAAGTTATGAAAAAGGTTCTGACAATAGCAGGTTCTGACTCGAGTGGGGGCGCGGGCATTCAGGCAGATTTGAAAACCATGACGGCGCATGGCGTGTTTGGCATGAGCGTCATAACCGCGCTGACCGCCCAGAACACAACGGGCGTTTTCGGCGTTTTAGAAGCCGACCCCGAGTTTGTGGCGGCTCAAATGGACGCGGTGTTCACAGACATACGCCCGGACGCGGTAAAAATCGGCATGGTGTCTTCAGGCGCGATTATTGAGGTCATTGTGGCGAAGCTCAAACAGTACAACGCGAAGAACATCGTCGTTGACCCCGTGATGATATCGACAAGCGGTAGCCGATTGTTGAATGCTGAGGCAATGAATGCGCTTATCTCGCAATTATTACCGCTGGCGAACATCATAACGCCCAATCTACCCGAAGCGGAGGCGTTATCGGGTGAGAAGATTTCTGATAAGGCGGGCATGGAGAGGGTAGGGCGGTTGATTGCGGCGAAGCAAGCAGCCGCAGTGCTTGTTAAGGGTGGGCATTTGGCCGATACGGCTGATGATTTGCTCATACAAAACGGCGATACGGTATGGATAACAGGCGAACGCGTTCAGAACCCGAACACGCACGGCACGGGGTGTACGCTGTCGTCAGCCATTGCCTGCAATTTAGCGCTCGGGTATGATTTGGTAACGAGCGTCAGTAATGCAAAGGCTTATATCACAGGCGCACTAAAGGCGCAACTTGATTTGGGAGCGGGCAGCGGCCCGCTGAACCATATGTGGAATTTGGAGCGGTAACCATTCGGGGGGATGAACCGTGAAAGATATTATTAGGAGGGTTTGTTGGCTGCTCATCATCATCTTAATCATTACGTCGCCATATTTTGACCAGATTGTTCGGTTGAAGGGCGGCACGTTCAAGGATGTTGTGTTGCGCGATTTTTCTGGTGCTAGCTTTGACAAGGTGGCTTATGACGATATTGGTGTTCATCCTGACAGTATTACGGGCGAGAAGTTTGACGAACTGTTTGAATACTTCAAGAAACTAAAAATCATGACAAAGTTTCCGCAAAAATCCGCCGGTTACGGTAAACAGATGGTGACTTTTATAGACAACAGCAGTGATGTTGGGGTCTACTTACATATCTATTATGTAGATGATAAGACTATTAGTGTGGCAGGCAGTAATATCAAGGCTTGCGCGTATATTGTGAGAAGCCCAATAGATTGGTATTACATATACAGCCTGTTTGTAGAGTAAACAAAAAGCCGCCTAAGGCGGCTTTTTTGCTATTTCTCAGTTAAGAAGCAGGACACGAAGTGACCTTTTGAGATTTCGCGGAGTTGCGGTTCTTCTTGGCGGCAACGTTCTGACGCGTAGATACAGCGGTTCGCGAAGCGGCAGACGGGTTGCGGCTCAATCGGTGACGTGATTTCGCCTTTTAGCAGAATACGTTCGCGCTGTTGACCGATTTTCGGTATCGGAATCGCGGACAACAGGGCTTGTGTGTATGGGTGGGTCGGTTTCGCGAACAGAACCTCTGACGGCGCCTTCTCAATGAGTTTGCCCAGATACATAACGGCTATGTCGTCAGAGAAGTGGTTAACGACAGAGAGGTCATGCGTGATGAACATGTAGGTCAGTCCCATTTGTTCTTGAAGCTCTTTCATAAGGTTCAGAATCTGGGCTTGAATCGACACGTCAAGAGCCGAAACGGGCTCGTCACAGACAATGAACTTGGGGTTTAGCGCGAGTGCACGCGCGATACCGATACGTTGGCGACGACCACCGTCCAGCTCATGCGGGTATGTATTAACTAGGCGCTCGGCAAGCCCGACGGTCTTCATCAGCTCTAAAACGCGGTCCATACGCTGTTTTCTGTCTGTGATGATGTTGTTGAGTTTGAGCGGTTCAGCGATGGCCTGACTGATGGTTTTACGCGGGTTCAAACTCGAAAACGGGTCTTGGAAGATAATCTGCATATCCTTGCGCTTACGGCGCATCTCTTCATGCGAGAGTTTGGCTAGGTCAGTGCCTTCAAAGAGCACCTCGCCCGCCGTCGGCTCAAGCAGGCGCAGAATCGCGCGCCCTGTCGTTGACTTACCGCATCCTGATTCGCCAACGACACCCAGTGTCTTGCCGCGCTCAATCGTGAAAGTCACGTCGTCAACGGCGTGAAGCATACCGCGCTTTGTCTTGAAGAACTTTTTCAGGTTCCTTACATCTAAGAGCACTTCGCTCATCGCGCAATCACCCCGCCTTTTACGACATTTTCTTCATTATATAAGTGGCATTCTACATAGTGTTCGCCCGTGCGGTTTATGCGCTTGGGCTTATCGGTTTCGCAAATCGGCATTGCGTAGTCACAGCGCGAGCAGAATGTGCAACCGGGCGGTAGGTTTGACGGGTCGGGCATGAGGCCTTTGATGGGCTTCAGCTTCGCCGTGCGATTGTCAAGGTCGGGCAGGGAGTTAAACAACCCCTCAGTATATGGGTGGCGCGTGTGGTTGAAGATGTCTTCAAGCGTGCCATGCTCAACAACGCGACCGGCGTATATGACGCTCACGGTGTCGCAAATCTCGGCGACAATGCCGAGGTCATGCGTAATCATGAGCATGGACGTGTTGTACTTTTCTTTAAGCCCTTTCATCATCTCGAGAACTTGAGCCTGAATCGTAACGTCAAGCGCCGTCGTTGGCTCGTCGGCGATAAGAATCGCGGGTGAACAGGCAAGGGCAATAGCGATGATAACGCGCTGTTTCATGCCGCCGGAGAATTGGTGGGGGTATTCGCGACCGCGTTCGGCGGGTATGCCGACAAGCTCGAGCATTTCACGCGCCTTTGTGAGCGATTCTTGTTGACCGAGTTTCTCATGATGTTTGATAACCTCGGCTATCTGTTCTTCAACATTGATAACGGGGTCAAGCGAGGTCATCGGGTCTTGGAAAATCATAGAAACGATTTTGCCGCGTATGCGCTGTAATTCGTTTTCGGGCTTTATTTGGGGCTTTTTGCCGCGTTCACGCGAGAAAATAGTGTCGCCGTTAAGGATAATCTCGCCCTCTGTGATAACACCCGGTGGTGACGGAATCAGTTGTAACACCGAAAGCCCCGTCGTTGTTTTACCCGCGCCTGTTTCACCGACAAGACCGAGCGTTTTACCCTTTTCAATCGATAAGTCCAAGCCGTTCAGCGCGTATGTCACCGAATCGTCGGAGCGGTACTCTACCCAGAGATTCCTAATTTCTATCGAATTATCTTTCTGCATGTAAGTTCCCCCCTCCTATTTCAGTCTTGGGTCAAGCGCATCGCGCAGACCGTCACCGAGCAGATTGAACGCCAGAATCGTGGTCATTATCGCAAGACCGGGGAATAGCGTCATGTAGCTGTAATCACGTATGAAAGTACGACCGCCCGACAGCATCGCGCCCCATTCGGGTTGTGGCGCTTGAATACCAAGGCCCAAGAAGCTAAGACCGGCTGTCGTCAGAATCAAACTCGCGATAGAGAGTGTTGTATGTACCATAATCGGCGCGAACGCATTCGGCAGGATATGGGACACAATGATAGTACCGTTTTTAGCGCCAATAGCGCGCGCCGCCTCAACGAATTCAACGTCACGAACCGTAAGCACTGAACCGCGCACGATACGCGAGAACGTGGGGATTGTTGATATGGTCAGAGCCAAAATCAAGTTCCCCGTTGAGGGTTTGAGCGCGGCGGCAATGGTAATGGCAAGCAGAGTACCCGGAATAGCAAGGAAAACGTCCATAACGCGCATGATAATCATGTCTGTTTTGCCGCCGAAGAAGCCTGCGATTGAACCGAAGACCAGACCGCCCAAGAGTGAGAAGAAAACGGCGGTACAACTTATGGACAATGACACGCGTGAGCCATAGACAATGCGCGAAAGGATGTCACGCCCAAGCTCATCTGTGCCCAGCAGATGTGAGGCTGAAGGCCACTGCAGGCGTGAGCCGAAATCAGCTTTAATAACAACTTCATTGTAGTTATAAATCAAAGGAGCAAATATAGCCGCACCCACAAGGATTATAACGATAATGAACCCGATAACGGCCGCTTTGTTCTTGAACAGTCGTCTGAAAATATCGACAAGCTGGCTCTTTTTCTTGTATTGCGTTGTAATAGTATTATCAGCCATTTTTCGCCCCTCCTTTAAGCGTATTGTGACTTAATGCGCGGGTCAATGAACCCGTACAAAATGTCAACAATCAGATTAACAATCGAGAAGCAAACAGAGAAGACGATGACGCAACCCAAAACCATCGGTATATCGCGCCCTTGAATAGACGCAATGAGCAAACGCCCGATACCGGGCCATGCGAAAACAGTTTCAGTCAGAACCGAACCGCCCAGAAGCTCACCGATTCTGATACCCGTAACGGTAATCGTGGGGATAAGCGCGTTTTTGAGCGCGTGTTTGCGTATAACTACGCCCTGTGAGATACCCTTAGCGCGAACGGTACGTATGTAATCTTGACGGATGGTTTCTAACATAGATGAACGCGTGATACGCGCGATTGACGCCATGTTTAAGAAACCAAGCGCGGTGGCGGGCAAAACCAAGCTCTTCCAGCCTTCTGAACCCGAAACAGGGAACCAACCCAACTGGAGTGAGAAGAACAGAACCAAGAGCAGACCCAGCCAGAATACGGGCATTGATACGCCCAGAAGGGCTACAAACATACTCACGCCGTCAACCCAAGTATTCTGTTTGACAGCCGCGACTACGCCCAGCGGAATCGCCAAACAGATAGAGATGACAATAGCGGTAACCGCCAAACGCATGGTATTCGGGAAACGCGCCCAGATTTCCTCCGATACGGCGTTCTTTGTCTTGTAAGAGTTACCCATGTCGCCTGTCGCGAGCTTAAACATATAACGCCCATACTGTACGATAACGGGGTCGTTCAGCCCCATTTCTTCACGGAGTTTTTCCTTTGCTTCGTTCGTCGCCTGCTCGCCCAAGATGATACTGACGGGGTCGCCGGGAGCAAGGCTCATGATGAAGAAAACAATCATGGTTACGCCGATAAGTACGGGGATAAGTGAAATCAGTCTTTTCAGAATAAACTTAATCAAAAGGCATTCCCCCAACAACTATTTCTCGAAAAAGGGCGGACGTAAGTCCGCCCCTGTTGTCCAGCCAAGGTTACTGCAAAATCTCTTGTATCAAATTACTTCCAGTATACGTCGCTGAAACGGAGGTCGCCGCCCGCATTGACTTTAACGCCGTCAAGACCGGAGTTGAACGCTCTGATAACCATGTTCTGGTAAAGCGGAACCTGGGAGTTGACCTGGTTCAGCAATGTGCAAAGTTCTTCAAGAACCTTAGCGCATTCTGTGGGGTCAAGCGTGCTCGATGCCTTAGCGATAAGCGCGTCAACATCTGGGTTGTTAAGTCTTGTTTTGTTAGAAGCGTTGATTGAGCTGGAGTCATAAACGCCCTGTACATAACCAAGCATACTGCTGGATGTGAAGCCGCCGATAGCGCCTGTGTAGTCGCCCTTAGCAGTTACGTCAAGGTATGTCGCAAGGTCCATAGTTACAAGCTCAACATTGATACCAAGCTCAAGCAGGTTAGCTTGAATAACCTCGCCCGCGCGTTTCTTCACGTCGTTTGAGCAGATAATCGGGAATTTAACGTCAGCGGGGTTAACGCCGGACTCTTCAAGAAGCTTTTTCGCAAGCTCGATGTCGCGTTTCGTGGAAACAGCGCCATTTTCTGTTGAGCCGGGGAAGCCCATAGGAGTCTGGGAGTATGCCGGAACAGCGAAGTTGTTAAGCGCGACGGCTACAACGGCTTCTTTGTCAATAGCGGCATTGAGGGCTTCGCGGAATTTCTGGTTGCTGAAATTCGGAAGCTCGTTGTTAAGCATAAGGAAGTTGTGGGATGTACCGGCAATCGCGATAACGTCTGTAGCCGGGTTATCTTGAAGCTTCTGAACGTCCATAGCTTCAACTTCTACAACAAAGTCAACTTCGCCGGCTTCAAGGGAGATAGTACGGGAGCTACCCTCGGGGATAATTCTCCAGACCATGTTCTTGATTTGGGGCATAGCTTCTTTGTCGAAGTAGTTATCGTTCGATACGAACTCAAGGCGGTCGCCGAGTGTCCATTTAACGAGTTTGTACGCGCCTGTGCCGATAGGCTCTTTGTTGAAGTCATGACCAGACTCAATGAGCTTTTTCGGGAGGATGTTGTTGCCGTGGTGCGTAAGGTCCATAAGCAGGTTAGCCTGCGGGCCGTCTGTGTCAAGCTGAATCGTGTAATCGTCGATAACAGTGACTGTGCCGCTCGATTTACCATACTGGGAAACTTCGGGGCTGACCTTGCAAAGCTCAAGAGAGGCCTTAACGTCTTCAGCCTTCATCTCGTCGCCATTGTGGAACAGAACACCCTTTTTAAGGTGAATAATCCACTGTGTGTCAGATTTGGTTTCAAAGCTTTCAGCCAAATCGACAACGACTTCCATGTTCTCGTTGACACGGAACAAGCTGTTGTATGTAAGCTGATTCATGTAGCTACCCGCAACGGCATTGTGACCAACACTCGTAAGCGAGGGAGTTTCGTTCTCTGTGGCAATAATAATGGTGTCTTTAGCGCCGCTGACAGGTTGTGAAGCCGCAGGTGTTGATGAAGTCGCCGGGCTGTTGCTAGGTTGGCTAGCTGCCGGTGTCGGTGCTGTTGAGCCGCTCGGTGACGGAGAAGCGTTGCCTCCGCAAGCGGTAAGCGCGAACATCATTACGCCTATCAGCAGTAAAGAAATTGTTCTCGTTACTTTTTTCATAATTCACCCCTCAAATTATTTAGAAAAGCACTCAAAGTAATTGCTTTTCTTATCATACATTATACACAAAATTGCGTTTATTGCAAGAGGGAATTTTACTTTTAGGAGAGGTAACGGCAAGTACAGCGTGTGAACATGTTCATAAGTGCTGAGATTTTGGTGTATGTTATTGTGCAAAGGGTAGAATTCATCGCGTTTACAAATCAAAATGACTATTACACCAATGGTTTATCCGGTCGATAGTTCCAACTGTTTTTGGGTTAAATTACTGTCTTCTCACAATGTTAGTAGTCTTTCGTGCATTAAATCGCGCCCCCGATTTATTTAATCACAATTTTTCTGATTTATTACGCATTAACTCAATATCAGTTATAGTAGTTTCAAACCTTATAAGAAATACCTGACGATTTCCAATAAAAAAGGCGAGGTAAGCCCCGCCTTTCCTCATTACATTACTTCGCAACCAACACGGCCTGTGGGTCAACGCACGCGCTGTCCTTTTCGACCTTAAACTCGAGGTGACTGCCGAGCAGTACGCCATAGATTGTTGGTTCTGCCACGCCGCCTAGGATGCTACCCTTCTCAACTACATCGCCCGCTTTGACTAAAACTGTGTCTTGCAGCTGGCTGTATGTAGTTACCCAGCCGTTGCCGTTGTCAATGACTACAAAGTTGCCTTTTTCACGCGAATAACCGACCTCTTTGACCGTTCCGTCCGCCGACGCTAGTACAACAGCACCGACAGGGGATTCTATACAGATGTTGGTATTCGTGCGGTATTGCTCTAGCGTTATATCATACACGCTGTGTTCGGGGCTAAACGGCATTACGATTTCCCCAATGACGGGCCACATCATGCTCTGCGTGCCGTCAAACGGTGTTGCCGATAGGGAATAAGTCGCCGTGTCCTCGGGTTGAAGTTCAAAGGTTTCAATAGCTCCGTCTTCGTTCTCGTCTTCTGCGTTTGCTTCGTCATCCGCATCGTTTTCGTTGTCAGCGGTTATGGGCTTGTCGCTCTGTGACATAACCGCCCGCAAGTCTTCAAACTCATTTACATACGCATTAAACGGGTCTTCGGAGTTACCTGTTGCGTAAGGGTTGTTCGTATCGCTGTAGCTGTACGAGCTGGAATAATCCGCGCCGCCAATCTCTGGTTCGAGCATTTGGCCGCTTGACTGCGGGGCCTGAGAGCCTTGGGGCGTGGGTGTTGTAGACGGGCTGGCTTTGCCGTTGTTAAGCCCAATCACCACAGCCAAAGAGAGCATTACCGCTACGCTTGAATACAGCGCGATATAGAACCCCTTTGATTTGAGAAGTTCGGGAATGCTTTTCTTGCTTTCCTTCATTTGTTTAACACCTCCGAAAGTATTATTGCCGCCCAAAAATCCCATTATTCACAGATTTTAGAAAATTTGGAAAAACAAGAAAAAAGGCATCCGCTCTTTAGGTCGCGAATGCCACGAAGGTGTTTCTGCATAACAATATGTCTCTAAAATTGGGTTTTGATAAGCCCAATGGTCTTTGTGACCTTTTCAAGCGGTGTTTCGGCCATGTATGGTTTCGTAGAAAGATGAACCTGTGTTACACCCGTTTTCTGTATCAACTCAACCACATTATCCTTGTCAACGCCACCTCCTGCGAGGATTTCAATGCGCCCCGCCGCTTTCTCCACATATCCCCGTATCCTTTCGGCGGCTTTGACGGCGGGTTTTACGCGCCCTGACGTAAGAATTCGTGTAAAGCCGAGAGCAATTATGTCCTCCAATGCTTCAAACTCATCAGCCGTTTCATCAAACGCCATATGAAAAATCGCAATCTTGCCGTTCTGCTTGCACATCTCTACGAGCTTTTTGTTTCGCTCTACGTCAATATGCCCGTCACTAGTCAAAATCCCAAAAACAAGCCCCGCGATGTTAGTTTTAAGCATTTTCTCCGCATCCGATAACATCTGTGTATACTCCGCGTCCGCAAACACAAAGTCACCGCCACGCGCCCTTAACATAGGCACAATACTAACCTCCGTTTCGAGCGCCGCCTCTATCAAATCCATAGGTGGCGTAAGCCCTCCAACGTCCATGCCCACGTTCAGCTCAATCCTATCTGCGCCCGCCGCTTTGGCAATAAAACAATCCTCCAAACAACCCGCGCAAACCTCAACCAAAATACTCACCGAAAAATCCCCCTTACATAAAATAATACAAAACACTTGACAACGATAACAATTTCTATTAAAATAGTCAAGTAGGAAATGGCGCCATAGCCAAGAGGTAAGGCAGAGGTCTGCAACACCTTCACCACCGGTTCAAATCCGGTTGGCGCCTCTCATGATAAACCCCCAAAGAGTATTTGGGGGTATTTTATTGTTTCTGGTATAAACTGTCTGTTATTCTTCGCTTTCAAGCAGTTGCCTGTAATGTTCAAGCTGTGACATCTGAGTGGCGGGGAGTTGTGGGTAATGGGGATTTATGTCTTCCATTAAATCGAGTAGGGCTTCGCTGATGAGAAGCCTCGCAAACCACTTCTTGTCGGCGGGGATAACATACCATGGGGCGTGTTTGCCGGCTGTGGCGTTTATGGCAAGCTCGTAGGCATCTTGATATTCCTCCCAGAAGGCGCGCTCTTTAATGTCACCCTCGGAGAATTTCCAGTTTTTGGACTTGTCTTCTATGCGGGAGAGGAAGCGGCGTTTTTGCTCATCTTTTGAGATGTTAAGGAAGAACTTGATGACGCGGATGCCGTTTTCGTGGAGGTATTGTTCGAAGTGGCGGATTTGAGCATAACGGCGTTCAATGATGTTACCGTCCTTGCAACGCTTGGGTAGGTTCTGATGCTCATATAGTTTATGAACACGCGCAATCAGAACGTCTTCGTAGTAGGAGCGGTTAAAAATCGCGATTTTGCCGCGAGCGGGTAGGCATTTCGTGGCACGCCAAAGAAAGTCGTGTGAGGCTTCCTCTGACGATGGGACTTTGAAGCTGAATACGTCAATGCCTTGGGGGTTTACGCCACCCATGACGTGTTTGACGGCGCCGTCCTTACCAGCGGCATCCATGGCTTGAAAGATTATGAGAATGCCCTCGCGCCCGTCGGCGTAAAGGCGGTCTTGGAGGGCTTCAATACGGGCTAGGTTTTCGGCCATCATCTTTTCGCCTGTGGTTCTGTCCTTAATACCGCCTGTGTCGCGCGTGTCGAATTTCTTGTGTGAGTATTTGCCGTCGCCGTCGTATCTGTAGTCGCGCAGGTTCATGTTTTCATCCCCTAGTTACAAAAGTTATTACGCTTAGTTGTGTAAGTTCTTCGATAATTGAGCTGTGTGTCGTGTGTTTTCCGAGCTGAAGTGTGAGTGTGAAGCCGATTAAGTCGGCTGAGTAGCGTGTGGCTTCTGTATCGGTTATCGCGGCATCCAATTGGGTTAGGCGAGTTCTGACAGCGGCGAAGTCGGACGTGTTTTTGAGCTCAAAATAGACGAGCATGATGCGCCGTCTGTTCTTGATTGCGTCTTCGTATCGCCCAACAAGCACGAACACCGCGTAAATCGCTACGCCGCCGCAAATTGCACCGAGGTAGAAGCCCACGCCGATAGCTAGGCCGATACTGGCCGCCGCCCACAGACCTGTGGCAGTGGTCAGCCCTTTGACATGGCGTTTGCCCGTGACAATTATCGTGCCAACGCCGAGAAAGCCTATGCCGCTGATGACTTGCGCGCCCATACGTGAAGGGTCAACGCTTGAAGAGATGTATTCGAAGATAAACTGGTTCGTGAGCATGGTCATACACGCACCCATACAGATGAGTATATGGGTTTTGATGCCCGCGTTCTGATGGCGGTATTCTCGCTGATAGCCGATAGAGCCGCCAATGATGACGGACAGCGCGATTCGTAGAGCTACTGTCGCGAGGTTGATTCGGTCTATATCCATTTTCTGTTATCACCTAGCAGTTATGTGTGTTTTTGTCATACCAATGGATAAGTTCCCCACATTTCGTGCATGTATTCTCTTTTGTGACACGTGCTACCCATTCGTCTACGCCATGTTCTTTCATGTATGTAAGGTCAGCGATAACGCGGGAGTGGTGACCGATGCCGGCTTTGATGTGTTTTATAGAGAATGCCTCTAAGCGCAGACACGGAAAAGCTTGGCATTCATAACAGCGGGTGACATTGTGTTCTTTGGCGCAATCGCGAAAGCCGTTCGGACAAACGGTACATTCGCCCGTCAGTTTGTTTGACAGGCAGCCGTGGCATTTTTCGGGGAATTGCGGGCAAGTGCCGCAAAATAGACCACAAATGGCGGCGGTATTATTATCTGTCTTCAAAATGAAAACCCCCATTTCGAAAACGGTGAAAAAAGACAGCGCAAACTGGGCTGTCTTTTTCTCGTATAGTTAGTGCCAACTATTTTCTATCCTTCAAAAGCGGGTATGAACTGACATCAAGGCGCACAAGCGCACGGCGCAAGTTTCTTTCAGCCGCACGGTGGTCGGCCGCGTCGTCCTTTTCTTCAAGCTGGCGCAATGCGCGTTCCTTTGCTTCCATTGCGCGTTGGATGTCGATTTCGTCCATGCGTTCGGCCGCGTCTGACATTATGGTCACGCGGTCGGGCAGTACCTCGGCATAGCCACCCAAGACCGAATAGATTATCTCTTCCTCGCCGTCACGGATTTTGAGCGCACCATAGCCCAAGGCGGCTATAACGGGTTCATGGTTCGGCAATATTCCCATGTCGCCGTTCACGGTTCTCATTATCACCATGTCAACGTCTTTGTCCAGCAGATTACGTGACGGAGATACAATCCGCAGATGCAGTTTCATATTATCCCCTTCTCGCCTTGAATCTTGCTATTACGTCTTCTATGCCACCCGCGTTAAGGAAATCACCTTCGGGGATTTCGTCGTGCTTGCCTTCGAGAATCTCTTTGAAGCTCGAGACAGTGTCCTTGACGGAAACGTAACGACCCTCATTGTTCGTGAATTTCGCCGCAACGAAGAACGGTTGTGACAAGAAGCGTTGAACCTTACGGGCACGATTAACAATGAGTTTGTCGTTTTCAGACAATTCGTCCATACCGAGAATCGCGATAATGTCTTGCAATTCTTTGTAGCGTTGAAGAATCGCGATAACGTCACGCGCAACTTGGTAATGCTCTTGACCGACTATGTTTGCGTCAAGGATACGGCTTGTTGACGAAAGTGGGTCAATAGCGGGGTATATACCAATTTCAACAATAGCGCGGGAAAGGCTCGTTGTTGCGTCCAGATGCGCGAAGGTTGTGGCGGGGGCGGGGTCTGTGTAGTCATCCGCAGGGACATAAACGGCCTGAACGGAGGTAATCGAACCCTTCTTAGTTGAAGTGATACGCTCTTGAAGCGCGCCGACTTCTGTCGCGAGTGTCGGTTGGTAACCAACAGCTGACGGCATACGACCAAGCAGAGCCGAAACCTCTGAACCCGCCTGAATGAAACGGAAGATATTGTCAATAAAGAGCAGAACGTCCTGACCGGCTACGTCACGGAAGTATTCAGCCATTGTAAGACCCGTCAGCGCGATACGCATACGCGCTCCCGGCGGCTCGTTCATCTGACCGAACACGAGGGCGGTTTTTGAGATAACGCCCGAGTTCTGCATGTCGTTATAGAGGTCGTTACCCTCACGCGTGCGCTCGCCGACACCAGAGAAAACGGAGTAGCCGCCGTGCTCTGTCGCGATATTGCGGATAAGTTCCATGATAAGGACGGTTTTGCCGACACCGGCACCGCCGAAAAGACCGATTTTACCGCCCTTTGAGTAGGGGCAGAGTAGGTCAATGGCCTTAATACCCGTTTCAAGCATCTCTGCTGACGGAGATTGCTCGCTGAATGAGGGCGCGGGGCGGTGAATGCCCCAATGCTCGTTCACGTCTGGCGCGGGCTTGCCGTCTATTGGGTTGCCAAGGACGTTAAACATACGACCGAGTGTTTCTGTGCCGACGGGCACTGAAATGGGCTTGCCTAAGTCAACGGCCGCCATGCCGCGGCGAAGCCCCTCTGTCGCGTTCATAGAAACACAGCGGACTATGTCGTTACCCATATGTTGCGCGACTTCGGCGACAAGGCTTGTGCCGTCGTCTTTCTTTATCTCTAACGCGTCATTGATACGCGGCAGTGTTCCGGCCGGGAATTTCACGTCCAGAACAGCGCCGATTACCTGACTGATTTTACCAGTAGCTATACCTCTCACCCTTTCTGTTTGCTATTCCGAAACGCAGTATGCGTTTCTTACAGGGCGTTCGCGCCGCCCACGATTTCGTTGATTTCCTGTGTAATCGCGGCTTGACGGGCGCGGTTATATATGATACCCAAATCGCCGATGAGTTCGTCGGCGTTTTCTGTCGCGGAGTCCATAGCGGTCATTCTTGCGCCCAGCTCACAGGCGGCGGCTTCGACCATTGCCGAGAAAATGCGCGTGTTGATGTATTTCGGTATTATCTGCCCCAAGGCGGCTTCTGCCGATGGCTCATAGTTCATCATGCGGTATGCCTTCAAATCGTCTTCGTTCAGCTCAATGCCTGACGGGTCAACGGGGAGCATTCTGATGAGCGTAGGCGTTTGTGTCAGAGCCGATTGAAACATCGTATAAGACAGCCAAACAGAGCCGACTTGCTTCGTTTCAAACAATTCAACCGCCACTTCGCCGACAGCCAAAGCGTCCTCATAGAACGGGTTTTCGGATATACCCGTGAACGACTTAACGACATTGCGCCCCCGCCTTCTGAAGTAGTCACGCGCTTTCATGCCGATAGTCAGAACCATTGAGTTGGGCTTCTCGTCCATGAGCGCAAGCGCGGGCTTACTGACATTGACGTTATACCCGCCGCAAAGACCCCTGTCGCCCGCAATGACGATAATGAGCGCATTCTCCGCGCCGTTTTCATGCAAGAACGGGTGATTGACACTCTGTGCGTGGTATGCGATAGAAGCCATGATGCGCTTGGTTTCTTGCAAGAACGGTAAGGTCTGGTCAAGGCGTGATTTCGCCTTGTTGAGCTTACTCGCCGCGACGAGGTTCATGGCCTTTGTAATCTGGCGCGTATTCTGAACGCTCTTTATGCGGTTTTTTATATCACGTGTTGACGGCATAATTGTTCATCCTCTCTTGATAGGCTTGAATTACGCCGTGAAAACTTTCATAAATTCTTCGGTAGCCGCAATCATTTTCTTCTCTAACTCGGGAGAGATGTCATGTGTTGCGCGGAGTTCGTCAACCACTTCGGAGTGGCGCGTTTCCATGAAATCCAGATATTCGCCCTCGAATTCGGCCACGTTTTCTACCTTAATATTCTGTAGATATTTCTTCGTAACGGCGAAGAGTATGAGTACTTCATGTTCAACGGGCATTGTCTTGTATTGCGGCTGTTTCAGAACTTCAACGATGCGTTCACCGTGGCGAAGTCTGTCGAGGGTGTCTTTATCGAGGTCAGAGCCGAATTGCGCGAATGATGCAAGCTCGCGGTACTGCGCAAGCTCAAGACGAAGCGCGCCCGCGACTTTACGCATAGCCTTAATCTGAGCCGAACCGCCGACACGAGAAACGCTCAGACCCGCGTTTATAGCGGGGCGAATGCCCGAGTTGAACAATTCCGTTTCCATGTAAATTTGACCGTCTGTGATTGAAATGACGTTTGTCGGTATATACGCCGAAATATCACCGGCCTGTGTTTCGATAATCGGCAGAGCCGTAATCGAACCGCCGCCGTATGCCTTGCTGACACGCGCGGAGCGTTCAAGCAAGCGGCTGTGCAGATAGAAAACGTCGCCGGGGTATGCCTCGCGTCCCGGTGGGCGGCGAAGGAGCAAGCTCATTGCGCGATACGCGACGGCATGGCGCGAAAGGTCGTCATAGATAATGAGAACGTCCTTGCCGTTCTCCATCCATTCTTCGCCCATAGCAACGGCGGAGTAGGGGGAGAGGTATTGCATGGGCGCGCTCTCTGACGCGGCTGACGACACGACAACCGTGTAATCCATCGCGCCGTTTGTTTCAAGCGTGTGAACCACGCGCGAAACGGTGGACGCCTTCTGACCTATGGCTACATAGATGCAATAAACGCCCAAACCCTTTTGGTTTATGATTGTATCGATACAGACGGCTGTTTTGCCTGTCTGTCTGTCGCCTATAACAAGCTCACGCTGACCGCGCCCAATCGGAACCATTGCGTCAATGGCTTTAATGCCCGTTTGAAGCGGTACTTTAACCTCTTCACGCGTGATAACGCCCGGTGCCACGCGCTCAACGGGGCGTGTGGTCGTTGCGTTTATCGGGCCTTTGCCGTCAATGGGCATCCCGAGCGCGTTAACAACGCGGCCAATCAGCGCGTCGCCCGCGGGAACCTCCATGACGCGCCCCGTGAGTTTCACGGTGTCGCCCTCTTTTATGTTATCGTCACTGCCTAGAATAACCGCGCCGACATTGTCTTCTTCCAAGTTCAGCGCCATTGCGAACCCGCCGTTCTCGAACTCCAGAAGCTCCCCGCTCATGCAGTCGTCCAGACCAAAAATACGCGCGATACCATCGCCTGTCTGGATTACCGTGCCTACTTTCGTCACGGCCAGCTTATCGGAAAACCTCTGGATTTGGTCTTTGATGACGGCGCTAATCTCCTCTGGCCTAATATTCATCTTTTCAACCTACTTCTCTTAGAATTGAACCAAACCTTATTCATTGCCGGCGCTATCGATTAACGCCGTTTTCATGCTTCTAAGACTGTTTCTCATGCTCAAATCCAAAACGCGCCCCATAACTTCAACCTTGATGCCCGCGAGTAACGTGGGGTCAACGATGCAAACGGGGGTGACGCGCTTAGACAACTTCGCTTCCAATATGCGCACTACTTTATCGAGCTGAACCTTATCCATAACGGCGGCTGTGAAAATCTTCGCGCTTACTTCATTGTTATGCGCGGCGATTTGAGCCAAAAACGCGTCTAATACGTCAGTAATGAGCGAACCGTGGTTCTTTTTGATTAACAGCTCCATGATGTTTATAAGCTCGGGGCATACAGTTGTGCTGTAGATAATCTCAACAAGCCTATACTTCTCTTCGGGCGCAACGGCGGGGTGGGCGAGCAGAGCCTTTAAATCTGGGTTTTCTTCGAGTGAGCTACGCAGAAACGCCGCCTGTTCGCGGAATTCGTTCAGACTTTTTGACTCACTTGCGGCATCATAAAGGGCTGTTGCATAGCGTTCGACTAACTCAGCCATTCAGATTCCCCCAAACTAGCCACGGCTTCATCAAGTAAGCGGCGCTGGGTGTTCTCGTCCATTTTTTCAAGGATGTAGCGGCCCGCGATTTTCATAGATACTTCTATCA
This sequence comes from uncultured Defluviitaleaceae bacterium, assembly GCA_964583165.1. Lineage (GTDB taxonomy): Bacteria > Bacillota > Clostridia > Lachnospirales > WRAX01 > CAZOVK01. The sequence goes on from CAZOVK010000001.1 coordinate 158,527, forward strand.
TTTGGCGGCGAACCTCGTCACGCGCCGCATCTTGGGCGCGGGAGATTTCTAATTGAGCGCGTGTCCTGATTAACTCGGCTTCATGCTTGGCCGTTTCGACAATCTGGGCTTCCTTTTCAGCGGCGCGGTCACGCGCGTTGTCAAGGATTTCTGCACGCTCTTTGTCTATGTCTGCAAGCTTTTTCTGGTATTCTTCCTTAGCTAAAGCAGCGTCGTTATACATCTTCTGCGCATCGTCAATCTGCCCCGCCACGCGTCTTGCGCGCTTGAAAAGAAATTCTTTGACGGGTATATACAATAGTTTGGCGAGTATAAAGCAGAGGATGGCTGTGTTTAACAGCTGTATCCCTAACTCCTTCAGCATCTCGGGGTCCAGGTGGATAATTGACGGCATGTCACACCTCTCCTGTTTCGATTCGCGTCACACGTGGTGACGGCGAATGTTTATCCTTGTACTTTTAGAGCATACCTACAAGGGGATTGACAAACATAAGTAGTATCGCGATAATCAAGCCATAGATAGCGCTTGTTTCCGCAACTGCCGCGCCGACAATCATAGTTGAAAGGATTGCGCCTCTTGCTTCAGGCTGACGGCCTACGGCTTCGGCGGCCTTACCTGCCGCATAACCCTGACCGATACCTGTACCGACGCCGCTCAAAACGGCGATACCCGCGCCAAGCGCACTAAGCCCCAGAACCAGTGATTTTGGGTCAATTACAACTGAATTGGACATACTTAACCTCCTGATTTTGATTAGATAATGTATTTATAATCGTAACCCATGCCACGATGCCGAGCCGTTTTATTCGGTTTCGGGCAATCTTTCTTTGATGAAGCTTAGGCTTAGGATAACGAAGATAAACGATTGAAGGAAACCGGCGAACACGTCAAAATAGATGTGGAGCACACTCGGAACACCTATTTTAAGCCAAATCGGGAACATAGCGTAGACGATACCCATGATAATCAGACCGCCCAAGATATTACCGAACAGACGGAATGACAGCGATATGGCGGGCGCGATTGCGCTGATGGCATTCAGCGGGAAGAACACGGGGTTCGGTTCAAAGTAACTCTTCCAATATTTGCCTTTAGAGAAGATGATACCGCTGATGTGGATAATGAAGAAGCTCACAACGCCCAGGGCGGCGGTTGTCGCTAGGTCAGCCGTGGGCGGGCGAAGCCCGAACAGGCCGCTTAAATTAGACAATAACACGAACGCGAACACGCCGAAGAACCAATTGCCGTAATAGGCGAATTCTTCGCCGACAGTACCCGCGACGAAGCTGTGCATGGTTTCTACCATTAGTTCGATGACGTTTTGAAAGCCCGTGGGTTTTTCTTTCCACCTACTAAGGCTTATGCGGACGATAATGGCGAAGAGTATGAGCACTGCGCCGATAACCCATGTATAAACAATGGATTCGGTAAGCCAAACTTCAATGCCGAAAATCTTTAGGGTTGTGAATACGCCGTTGTTAAAATCCATAATACCCCACCTACTTTAAGAAAAATTTCACTAGATAACCGGCGACTTGTAATGATAGTATGCCGATTGCACAGCCGATTATGCCCCATTGATAAGTTGCGTCTGACCTAAAAATAAACACGCTTGCCACTAATGCACCTGCCATAAGTAAAAACCGCAACATGTATCGCGACTGCATGTATACCGCGGCTTTTTCTTGTGGGATGTCAGCTAGATTGCGGACGGCGTTATCCAAAAGAATCACCCGCAGGACACTCACAGCTGCGCCAAGAAGCAACCCCAGCAAGAAATTTACATCTTTAGTCACGATAAATCCAACAACAGCCGCCAGTGCAGACACGCTTAATTGAATCAGCATAAGCTTTCGCGAAGTTTCTGTCATACTCACCTCGAAACAATACTAAAGGATATTGTGTCATTATATGTAAATTTTGTCAAGTAAAAATTGTGATGTCGGTGTATATAACTACTTCTGCAATAACATGCCGAAGACCAGTTGAGAGGAGATATAGGCGGCGTGTTCAGCGAATTCTTCGAACGTAATGTCGGCGGAATCGTCAGCGAAGTCAGAGATTGAGCGGATGATGACAAACGGTGTGTTGCTTAAATGCGCTACATGCGCAATGGCCGCGCCCTCCATCTCAACACAAAGCGCATCATAACGCTTAATAATATCATTTTTAACGGACGCGCTAGAAATGAACTGGTCGCCGGACACTATGCCGCCGGGTTTTACGTTTATGTCTTGAATATTGTGACCGGCTTCAAGGGCGAGATATGCCAAGTGACCGTCTGATTCAAAACATTCAACACGCATCATCATAAGCTGGTCATAGTCGTGATACCAGACGCGTTGTGACACAACTATGTCGCCGATTTTCACATCGCGAAGCCCGCCCGCTATGCCGACATTGATAATCGCCGTGACGCCGAAGTGTAATATCAGCGTCTGTGCGCAGATAGCGGCATTGACCTTACCCACGCCGCATTGAACGACAACAACATCATTGCCGTTAATAGTACCCGACAGAAAATTCATGCCGGAAATCCGCTGTTCCGATACCAATTCCATTTGTTGGCGCAGCTTTTCGATTTCAATAGCCATTGCGCCGATAATACCAAAAGTGCCCATGTGAACCTCCTCGTATAATCAGTCGGCTAGAGCCGACTTGGGTGACTGATACCGCCTAAAGGCGGTAGTGATAAACGCGTACAGAAATTCGAGTTTGGTGATAACCCGGTTATTACCGCCTTTAGGCGGTTCCCAAGTCAGGGCACCCGCCCCAATGTCTACTGAACCAATTCATTTACAATATCGGTGGTAATATTTATATCCTGACCGAGCTTGTAATACGCCCCAATTATATCGCGTGCAACCTGTGCGGCGGGGGCGAGTGTTGTTATTGAATCGCCATAGGGTATGCAGACATAAACGGCAATCTCAGGGTTATCAAACGGCGCATAACCACCGAATGAGGCGTGGTCACGCCCTGTTTGCTGAGCCGTACCGGTCTTTCCACCTACTTCAATCGGGAAATTCTTGAAAACATTGACGGCTGTGCCGCTTGAGCCATGAGTTACCATATACATGCCGTTATGAATAAGCTTGAAATTCTCGGGCTTAATGTCTAGAACGACCTCGGGTTTAGCTACATAGGGCTGTGTTGCGCCGGAGCCGCCCAGTCGTGTTGAATCGAGCAGGTGAAGCGGGTAACGTATGCCGTTGTTCGCTATTGTGGCGATATACTTTGCCATAGTTGCCGACGAGTAGTTGTTTAGACCCTGACCGATAGCCGTTCTGATAGTATCACCGTCTACCCATGCCGCCTGTGACTGTGTGGCGGTTGGGTCACGCAATGTCGTCATCTCTTTATATGCGGGGCTTGAGAGATAGGGTGTGGATTCACGGATTTCAACACCCGTCGGTGAACCAAGACCGAACATGCGCATGTAAGTGTTCAGCGTGTCGATGCCTTCAAGCTTTGTGTTGTCCTTTGAGTTACCCATGCGGTAAGAGGTTTCGTAGAAGTAGAAGTTACAGCTAACCTCCAGCGCGTGTTCTACATTGACAAGCCCGTGATAACCCGCCGCGTGAGTCCAACAGCTCGCGTAGGGCTTACCTGCCTTAGTAAACGTACCCTCGTCGCGTATGCGCTCTGACGGCGATATTACGCCTGTTTCAAGCCCCGCTAAGGCCGAAATCATCTTGAAAGTCGAGCCGGGGGCGCGGGTTTCGGAGAACGGGCGGTTTATCATGGGTGAAGTGGGGTCGTTGTTGAGCTTCAAGAAGTAATCATAATTGAATGTATTAACAAACTGGTTGTTGTCATACGTCGGATAACCCACAGCCGCCAATACTGCCCCATCGTTAACGTCTACAACAACAGCCGAACCCGTGCCCGGGTCAAGATTGGCCATCTGAGGCGTAATCTCATCCGACTCTATCTTAGAAACTATGAACGCAAGCGGTGACAGACTGCCGCGTGACAGGCGTGACATTTCTTCGTCAGTCACCTCAATGACATTCTGGTCACGTAAAACCATTATCATCTGAATGCTCGTTATACGCCCTTTTTCTATCAAGTCAAGCGCCGCCGCCATAACCTTACGCGCATACAAATCGTCGGTTGGCTCAACACCCGCATTATTCTTGATATAATCGCCCAAGTCCTTTTGTATGCCCGATCCGGCATTCAAAATGGTATCCAAAGAAATAGTATTGGACTGGAGCATGGAAGAGAACAAATCCTTTAGCGTAAGTGGCGTTTCTCGCGACGAAAGCCCGCGCAGTTTGTTGATAAGCACCTGCTTAATCATGCCATACAATATATCCGCAACCTCGTCTTGAAACTCTTTGTCGATAGTAAGGAATATATCATCACCTGCGACAGGTGGGGTTTCGCTCAAAACAGACAATCGCCGCCCTGTTCTGTCAACCTCAATCTTTCTGACACCCTTATCGCCTGAAAGCTGTAACTCGAACGCCTGTTCGACACCCGTTTTCCCGAACATATCGGTTGATTTATAGCCGTAAGATTTATACGCTTCCAACTCCTCCGAAGAAATCCCGCGGATATAACCCACAATGGCGCTCATATTCTCGCCGCCTAGGTAATGGCGCAAATAACTTACATCGGGGTAGAAGCCCGGGAAATCAACGCTTTGCTCCTCAATGGCGGCTACGGTGTTCTTACTTACATTTTGCGCAACCGTCACGTGGTTCAGTCGAAAACGTTCGGCATAGAGATTTGAACCGAGAGAGATTACGCGCCGTGCTTCAATGCCCGACAAATCGGCGGGCACACCGAACAGCTCGCGCAAGAACTCAAATGACTGTTGCGCATTGGAGTTTTGCTCAATGCCCATGTCGTCTTTGAAACGATATTCGCGCGAACTGCTGCCCTCAAACGCAAACTCGAACGGTTCGGTTTTTGTGAACGGTAGGTTATCGATAATCGTTTCGCCGTTACTGTCCATAAGTCGAATAAAGCGCGACAATACGTCATACATATCGGTCATTTTAATACTGGGGTCATATTTGATGCAATATGTCAACTCATTTACGGCAAGCGGTCGCCCCAGTCTGTCAAAAATCTGCCCCCGCGCGGCGGCTATGGGTATATCCCTTGTGTCTGTGTATTTCGCGGGCGGCACATAGGCTTGCGCCCCCACAATCTGTAGGTCGAACAGCTTCCCAACCAGTAAGTAGAACAGAACACAAACAAAGACAAACAGAATCACAACTCTGTCTGTCGCTATGTTATACAAATCGTTAAGTAATACAGAAATACGTGACTTCATATCCCACCCAATGCCATTGTACTAAGTTTCTTCAAACATGCGGCGTTTCTTGCGTTCATAGTCTTCGAGCCGTTTGTTCAGAGAATACAGAATCTTATAATAGAGCAAGCTCACGATTGTCGTATAAATGGCTTCCGGCAAAATCACCTTTGTGAAGTAATACCCAAAGTCAACACGCGCGCGAAGCAGGAAGTTAAAAACGTAGAACAACACATTATTCAAAAGCGAACCGGCCGCCGTAAGCACAACAGGGAACAAATAGTTTTCCAGATAGAAATCCCGAAACGGTTTTCCGCAGAAAAAACCCGTAAGGCTGTATGTCAGGGCGTAGAACCCCAGGTAACGCCCATAGAATATATCCTGAATCAGCCCAACAAAGAACCCGACGATACAACCGCGCACATCACCGCGCAGAATCGCATAACTGACAACAAACGCAAGCCCGAGATTCGGTACAATACCAAGTATGCGAATACCAAACAGGATTGTACCTGACGCGGCGAAGTTTATAATCATAAGCACCGTTATTACAAAGAACCTAACACCATAAACACGCACTGATTCTCCCTCGTTATTCTTCTTTCCATATATTGTTTTCCAGAGCGTCGTCCGGGTAAATCTGTTCGAATATCTGGTTTATCACAGAAACCATTTCGAGTTTCTGAAAGTCCACAGTGGGTTTTATTATCGCGAATTTCAAGCCCGTGGGTGTTTGACCGACCTCCGTGACATAACCGATAGTGATACCGGGCGGGTATAGGCTCGACAGATGTGACGTTACAATCTCGTCGCCGGGCAGTATTTGCGCGTCGGGTTCTATGAACTCCATGCGACAAAGCCCCTCCATCATAAGCGAGGCCTCCCCGCGCACAAGCCCCGTATCGTCTGTCCGCGCCGACTTAGCCGCCACGCTGGATGTGTCGTCAATGACCGCGACAACCTTAGCATAGTTATATCCCACGCTCAGAATCTTCCCGACAAGCCCACCCGCGCCGATAACGGTCATATTCTTTTTCAGTCCGTCACGCTCGCCCTTATTTATAAGGAAAGAGTTGTACCAGTTACCCGTTTCTTTCGCTATGACATGAGCCCCGATGGTCGGGTAATCGGCGTATCTAAGCTGTGTGTTAAGCAACTTCGACAGCCGTTCATTCTCGGCTTCAACGGCACGCAAGCGGCTGTTCTGATAAAGAAGCTGTTCATTTTCCGCTTTGAGGCGCTCATTTTCAGCCTGTAAGTCAGTAATGCTCACAACCGCGTCCACTTTGTCTGAAACAAGCTTTCCTATACTGACAAACGCGCTCTGAACGGGCACGACAACAAAGCCCACAGCGTCTTCCAGCAGTTTTGGGCGGAAGAACCCCGTAGCCGTTATGATAATCAAAAGCAAGCATATAACAACAACGCCCGTAATAAAACCGCGCTTATGTCGGTTGAAGAACTCCATCATTTATAAGACCACATATCCCTTTACGCTTTATCCTCTTAGCCGTCTTGATGAAATCAAGACACCGCCGAAGCGGTTCATATTCTCCAAAATCATACCCGTACCGGCGACAACACAATTGAGTGGCTCACTCGCTACCAATACATCAATACCCGTTTCAAGGCTAATCAGCTTGTCCAAACCGCGCAGTAACGCCCCGCCGCCTGTCAGCATTATGCCGCTTAACATGATGTCAGACGCAAGCTCGGGTGGTGTTCGTTCGAGTGTCGCTTTTATGCCGTCTATAATGACGCTCACAACATCTGCTATGGCTCTCGAAATCTCTTCTGACGTAATAGTAATCGTCTTGGGCAAGCCCGAAATGAGGTCACGCCCGCGAATCTCCAGCATATCTTCCTGTCGGGGCTGATAGCAACAGCCGATACCTATCTTTATGGCCTCCGCCGTGCGTTCGCCTATGGCTAGTGAATATTCGCGCTTAACATAGTTGATTATGGCTTCGTCTAAGTTATCCCCCGCCACACGTATGGAATTACTCGTTACAATACCCGATAGTGAGATGACAGCCATCTCACTTGTACCGCCGCCGATATCGACTACCATACTGCCCGTAGGTTCATCAACGGGCAAACCCGCGCCGATAGCCGCCGCCATAGGCTCTTCAACAAGGTAAGCGTCACGCTCACGCGCACCGCCCGCGACAGTCGCTTCAATAACTGCGCGTTTCTCAACCCCCGTAACCCCGCTCGGCACACAGACGATTACACGCGGTTTTGAAGTGAGAAACCCACGCTTTGCCGCTTTCTTGATGAAATACGAAAGCATGGCCTGTGTTGTTTCAAAATCGGCGATAACGCCGACTTTCATAGGGCGAATCGCAACGATACTGCCGGGCGTGCGCCCTATCATCTCTTTGGCTTCTTCACCGACAGCGAGCACCTGCCCCGTGTCTGTATTGACAGCCACAACTGACGGTTCGTTTACAACAATGCCGCGCTCCTGTATATAAACCAGCGTATTCGCCGTACCTAAATCAATGCCCAAATCTTTCTTAAACATGATGCCTCCTAGCCTATGTAACATTATCACCTCTTATCATACAACTAATTCCTATATTTTACAACAGAATTTTTGGTGTTAAACGCGCAAAAATTTGCATTAAGAAAGCCAAGTTGACAGCATAATTGCACAATGGTAAGATGAATTGTGAAACAGAATGAATGGAGGATATTTTTGAATATTACCTTGCGTCTGGAAAAACCAAGCGAACACCGCGCCGTTGAAATTCTTACGCGTGAGGCGTTCTGGGGTTATGCGTGGACGACTTGCGATGAGCACTATTTAGTGCATAATTTAAGACAGCATGAGTTGTTTATACCGGAGTTAGACTTTGTGGCTGAGGTAGACGGCGAACTCGCAGGGAACATTATGTATTCTAAGGCGACAGTCACTGATAATAACGACGTCGCTCATGAGGTGATTACGTTTGGGCCGCTGTCGGTGTTGCCGAAGTTTAGGAACATGGGCGTGGGTTCGGCGCTGGTAAGACATTCTACAGATGAAGCAAGGCGTTTGGGCTATCGCGCTGTTGTTATCTACGGTCACCCCGAGTATTACCCACGTTTAGGTTTTGTCAATTCGAAGGCATACGGCATAACGAACCCTGAGGGTAAGAACCTAGACGCTCTTATGGCGTTGCCGCTCTATGAAGGGGCGCTTGATGGGATAACGGGGGTTTATCGCGAATGCAGTGTGTTTGATGTCGATGCGGATAAAGCGCGGGCGTATGATGCGACTTTCCCACTTAAAGCCCCACCTGAAATGAGGCCGATTTCGATTCTGTTGGATAGGCTAGATGAGGCGGCGCGAGAAGCCGTAGTTTTTATGAAAATCGAAAACCTCGAAACCTTCAGACGTTTATCGGCGCGTGAAATCATGCTGTGGGAGGGCATGAGTGATTCGGCAATGACAATTATCAACGAAACCCTTCGAGAATACAACTTACCAGAAAAACGCATGTTCTAGGCATACCCCCCCTCGCCCCAATAAAAAACACCTGAACTTAAAGGGGGGGCATTAAGTTCAGGTTGAGGGGGGATATGGCAGCCGATTGCTCGGCTGTCCGGCTTATTACTAAGCCATAAACGTATATTTTCCATATCTTGAAAACATTATACACAGAAATAACAAAAAATTGTTGTTGACAAACTCTTTATTCTCATGTATAATAGCCAATGTTAAAACGATGTGCCGCTAGCTCAACTGGATAGAGTGCGTGACTACGGATCATGAGGTTGGGGGTTCAAATCCTCTGCGGCACGTATAGGAAAAACAAGGCTTTCACGATTATCGTGAGAGCCTTGTTTAGTGTTTTGACTGAATTTTGACTTTTTTATAGCAGGTACCCAGATGTTACCTCATTATAAGCCGATTCACGCGCTTCTCGACTTCATCCCATTTGATGTAGTCAAGAAAAGCCTTGATATAGGCCGCTTTGTCTGTAAGGTAGTCATAGAAATAGGCATGTTCATACATATCAAGCGCGACAAGCGGATAGGCCATCATCACAACGCCGTCGTCATGCGAGTCTTGCATAAGAATGCGGTAGCTCTGTGTCCTTTGTTCAAACGCGAAAACGACCCAGCCGCGTGCCGCCATTGCTGCCGCTGTCATATCGGCATTGAATTTTTCCATACCGCCGTATATGCGGATGACCTCTTGCATACCTGTGAGAGGGGCGCCCTTATGAGAACACATGTTTTCGAAGTACAATTCATGAAGTATAACGCCGTCAATGGCATATGTTTCGCCTTTTTTAAGCCCGCGCCAGACAGAGTAAGTGGCGTTTGCCGTGGCTCTGTCGGTTTCGTCGGTTTCCAGTTTTTGGCTTATTTCGTTTGTTTTGTCAACATATCCTTTGTAAAGTTTCACGTGCGCGTCGAATTGTTCTTTTGATACGGTCTTCGTCGTGTAAGGGAAAGCCTTTGCAGTAATCTTCATAACCGCACCCGTTTCATAAATTTACAAAAATATATTTTCAGCATATGTAAAAGTTAAAGTTAATATGTAAACTAAACCGCCGCTAATGCCGATAAAATTTTTAAGGGAGATATCATTCACCACACGGATGTTTTCGAGGGGGATTATATATGTACACGAATACCATGAGATTTACGGGGCTTTCAGGCATAGATACCGAGAGCATGATAAAACAGCTCATGAAGGCCGAAAGCGCCAAGATGGATAAGCTCAAACAGCAGAACCAGCTACTGGTCTGGCGGCAAGAAGCATACCGCGCACAGGCTACGGCTTTGCAGACATTCCAGCGTACTTATCTTTACTATTCTGCAACTTCGACGACGAATATGCGCTCGCCCGAAACCTTTACGGCGCTGGCGTCGAGTGTAACTTCAAGTGGCACAGGCACTATAACGGCACGCGCAAGCACGAACACAGTGGCGGGCACCTATTCCGTTAAGGTTCAACAAACCGCGCAGGCCGATAGGTATGTAGGCATCACAAAGTTCAACGATTCAATAGAAACGCCCGATAGCTTTCAACTAGCCAACGTATTACCGGGCGATAAAATCAATGTCACTCTAGACGGTGTGACAAAGACCATAACACTGACCGGCGGATATGCTGATAAGCCCGCCTTTTTAGCCGACCTTAACGCAAAACTCGGAGCGGCATTCGGTGTAGAGCAAAAAATCAACGCGCAGGGTAATCCTGTTACCGACAGCAATAATCTGCCCGTTATGGTCAATAAACTGTCAGCCAAGTTCTCGAACGGTCAACTAAAGTTTGTCACTAACACAAACCACACCTTCCGCGTTGCTGACGTGCCAAGAGATACAAGCTTCGCGTCAAGCGGTGAGTTTACGCTTAATGTGTCTAATTTAAGCAACCCTGTTTTGACGGTTGACGGGAATGCCGTTACGCTTGATAACTTCAGAGCCGATATGAGTAAGGCAGAGTTTATCAACGCGCTTAACGCCAAGGTTAAGCCAATGGGCTTATCATTTTCCGTGTCTACGGCTGACAATAAAGACACACTTACAGTCAGAAACACCAGCGGCTCAAGCGTTACTTTAGGCGGAGCGCTCATTAATATGGCGGGTTCGTCGAGTTTTGTGGGGGGCAACGGCACGCCCAACCCTACCGTCACTTTGAGCGCGCAGGGCACGTTGTCGCAAGCCGGCTTAACACAGAGCACGGGTAACAATATCGATTTGAGCAAACCGTTGTCGAGTGTTTTTAATGACAGCGTTTTCACTAACGGTGTAGCGAAGTTTACAATCGGCGGGCATACATTCACCGCCAACAAAACAGACACTATATCTTCTTTGTTGAATCAGGTTAATACGGCCGATGACATAAACGTCAAGATGAGTTATGACTCATTTGATGGTAAATTTATCTTAGAGGGTACGTTGACGGGTAACGCCAATGCGTTTTCTTTCAATGATGAAGGAACCAGTACGCTATTGAGCGCAATGGGTTTAACTTCACCGGGCGATACACGCCAGTCAACAGCGCAGGATGCCGTTATGACATATACCAACGCGTCTAACCACACATTTACGATAAATCGCCAAACAAACGTGTTCACGGTGGATAATATAGATTTCAATATAGGGGCAGCAAAGCCCGGTGATACCTATACCATCAGTTTCACCGCCGACACCAGTAAAGCATTGGATTCGATTAAGAAATTCGTAGAAGACTATAATAAGGTCGTTGACCAAATTAACAAAGAAGTCTTCTCGCCGCGCCCAAGTCAGTCAACAAAGACTACGGCGCGTTATGAACCGCTTACGGATGAGCAGAAAAAGGCAATGTCCGAAAAAGAAGTCGAGCTTTGGGAAGCCAAGGCGAAAACAGGCATGTTATACCGCGACGATATTCTGGGTGGACTCTTGTCACAGATGAGAGCGGTTCTTTATAACCCCGTTAAGCTTGAAGACGGGACCGAGATTTCTCTGCATCAGATAGGCATTACGACAACTTCAAGCGTGAAAGACGCGGGTAAGCTAATTATTGACGAAGCAAAGCTTACCAAAGCGCTGGAAGAGCGCCCGAATGATGTCGCGACACTGTTTACCAAAACTTCACAGTATTCGGTGTATGATAAGCCCAACGCGGCATTGCGTATGAAAGAGCAGGGAATTTCAGAGCGCCTAAACGACCTCATTACGGCGGCGGCCATTGGCTCAAACAGCGCAATCGGTTTGAAGGCCGGGCTTGTGGGCACGGCGAGTGAAACAGACAACCAACTGTTCCGCTCAATAAAAGATTCAGCCACAAAGATTGACGATATGTTAAGCTACCTCATCAAGAGGGAGAATTACTACTACGGCTATTTTGCGCGAATGGAAGCCGCGATAAACAAAGCGAATCAGCAGGCGGCCTATGTCAGCCAAATGTTTGGCGGTGGGGGCGGACAGCAGTAACGGGGGATTAGACAGATGGGCGACACAGAGATTACGGACGCGCTGAATACGCTGTTTTCTGAAAGACTGGGGCTGATTGCGCGGCTTGTAGATATTACGAAACAGGCACTTGAGGCAAATGGTGATAACGACAGCGTAATGGAGAGTTATGTCGCGGCTATTGACGAGCGCGAAACCATTATTACGCGGTTGCGCGAGTTGGACAGTGAGATACTCGTGCCGCCATTTTACGAAAACGGGAAACCCGCGCTCATGCTTTCAGAGATATTTAGACAGCATGAAAAGAGCGCTTCTCACCTTGCAAAAGGTTTTCAAGCTGAGAGCGCAAAGTTAGACCGCCTTGCTCATCAACTGATGTTGCACGTCAGAACCAGCATCCGTGAGATTAACGAGGGGCAAAACCTCTCGGCTATGTATCAATACGGCGATATGGACGTGATGGGCACTCTTATAGATAAGAAGAAATAGGGAGTTTCTAGGCTCTAAACAGGAGGAATAATTTCATGGAGATGGACAGTATCCGCTTTGATATGCCACAGTTTGACAAGCCGCGCTATGAGCCCAAACAGAGCGCACCCGCGCCTGACACAGCGCCTGTGGCAAAAACCAAAGACAGCCAGCCCGCGCCCCAACCCGGTCAGCCAGGGCAACCCGCGGTAGAGATAACTCTCCCGGGTGGCCGCAAGCGCGAAGATGTGAATGAAGCAACGATTTCTAAGGCTATTATAGACGTGAACAAGTTTTTACAGCCGTCTAATCGCGAATTGCGCTATAATATACATGAGCGCACGGGCAAGTTTTATGTAAAGGTTGTAGACCCCGAAACAGATGAAGTCATACGCGAGATACCACCCGAAAAGAGCCTAGATTTACTCGCTAATCTTTGGGAGCTGGCGGGTATATTAGTAGACAAGAAGAGTTAAGCCAAGGGCTTAATAACGGGGGAAAATATGAGCAATCCATACACAAAGTATCAGGAGGACATTGTTTATACCGCGTCAAAGGAAACATTGACGCTCATGTTGTATGACGGGGCGCTAAAGTATTCGAATCAGGCTATCGCAGCAATAGAAGCCAAGGACTATGTGAAGGCGAACGAGCTGATTATCCGCACACAAGACATTATCCGCGAATTTCAGATTACGTTGAACCGTGATATAGAGATTTCTAAGAACTTCGATTCGTTGTATGAGTATATCTATGGGCTACTGTTACAAGGCAATATCAAGAAGGACATCACCTTATTGTCTGAAGCGCGTGATTTAATCCGCGAGTTTCGCGATACATGGAAAGAAGCCATGAAGCTGGCGCGTCATCAGGCGACAAAGGCTTAACATTTTTTGGGGAGGCGGGAACGCCTCCTTTTGTGATTTTGACCAACACCTATGTTAAATTGTAATATAAATATCTTTTTTCCTTGCGTTTTTAGGCTATTTATAATATAATCAATTCATCCAATTATTCTAGGGGGAATCACATTGGTCAGTCTGAGGAAGAAACTGTTGTTTACTTTTATTCCGATTATGGTAATAGTCTGCTGTGCTTTGGGACTAATGGGCATTGCGTTCGTACAAAACTCCACTGATACGGCGCTTCGGCTCAACATGCGGGGGGCGGCATCTGTAGCTGTGACGGCTGTCGTGGAGAATTTAGAGGTCTATAAGGTTGCCGTTCGTGAAACGGGTCTTATGGTGCGTTTATCGAGCGACACAGTGTCAGTTGAAGATAAACAGGCGATTGTTGACACAAAAACAGAGAGATATGGGTTTATAAGGGGCAATATCGCGAATAGTGAAGGCAAAGGGGTTCTCTATGATGAAGATGTATCGGGTCAGGAGTTCTTCAAAAACTCGATGCAGGGGAAAATGGATATTTCAGAGGTCATAACAGGTGCCGATGGTAAGAAGTATGTTATTTTTTCGGCCCCTCTATGGCAGGGTGCCATTGAGTACTCGACAGTTGTGGGCGTTGTATACTATCAGAAGGATATTATCTTTTTAAGTGAAATATTAAAGGGCATTAAACTGGGTGATACGGGTATAACCGTTATAGTTGATACCGCAACCACTGTCATTGGGCATACCGACCCCACTGTTGTGGGCTTTAACGCCATAGAGGCGGCAAAGACAGACAAAGGGGCCGCTGAGTTGGCCGCTATGGAAACAGAAATGGCCAAGCAACATACGGGTTATGCTTCATATACCTATAAAGGTGTACAAAAAATCGGCTCATACGCTCCTGTGGGTGTGAACGGTTGGAGTATCGCCGTTACTGTCGCACGCGAGGAATTCTTTGGGCAGGTCACGACGATAGGCACTATTATGTTTGGCGTTGTGGCACTTGCGATTGTGATTTCTTCAATTATTGTCGCGGTCATGGCGGGTGGGCTTAGTAAGTCGCTAAACAGCGTTAAGACGGCGTTCATTGAAATTTCAAAGGGTAATTTAGGTGTCAATCTTGCGTCGAAATTCGGTTGTTCAGAGATAAAGGAACTGAGTGAATCGGCCGTAACCGTGCGTGACACAGTAGACAGACTCACGGAATCTATAGGTCAGATGTCGGTGTCTTTAATGGCAGGTGATATTGACAGCCGTATTGACGAATCGGCTTTCTCCGGTGAGTATGCCATTGCCGTTAAAGGTATTAACGAGATGGTTAGCGGGCTTGTTAATGATACACTTTCGATTGTGGGTTATATAGGTCAATTCGGTGACGGTAATTTTGAGATTGACATTAAGCCCTTGCCGGGTAAGAAGGTTTTGGCGACACAGATGATAGTCGGCATGAAAGAGAATCTGTCGAACCTCAACAAAGAGCTGAAGTTGCTTATTGAGGCGGCTATTGCGGGTCAGCTTGAAAAACGCATAGACACGACGCGATATAAGGGCGACTGGAATGGCTTGACGGCTGGGTTAAACCAACTTTTAGAAGCGATTGCCATGCCGATAGCCGATGCGAACGCGATAGTAGCCAAAATCGCGGCCGGTAACTTCGATATTAAGACCAACAGAACATACAAGGGCAACTTTGCGCAGATGATGAATGCCCTTGACAGTATGGTGACAACGATTTCTTCATA
The DNA here is from genome assembly GCA_964583165.1 of uncultured Defluviitaleaceae bacterium. Lineage (GTDB taxonomy): Bacteria > Bacillota > Clostridia > Lachnospirales > WRAX01 > CAZOVK01. The sequence continues at coordinate 173,797 of CAZOVK010000001.1, forward strand.
TATTAAGGAAATATCTGATGTACTTAGCACAATCGCCGACGGTGATTTAAGGCGCGGCATAAGCCGAGAGTACGTAGGTCAGTTTAACCTTATCAAGAAATCGACTAACAACATAGCGGCCACGCTTAAGAAAACGATAGCAGAAATAAAGGACTCGGCCGATAACGTACTTGCGGGGGCGAAACAGATAGCATCACTGTCTATGAACATCGCTGACGGCGCGAGCACACAAGCAAGCTCTGTTGAAGAGTTAAACGCTTCGATAATGCAGATTAATGAGCAGACTTCACGCACGGCGGCTGAGGCCTCAAGGGCTAACGGTTTTGCCACGAAATCTATGACTAGTGCGCGTTCGGGTAATGACGAGATGTCGCAGATGCTTGCGTCAATGAACGAAATTAAGGTTGCGTCTAACAATATTTCACAGATTATCAAGGCGATTGATGAGATAGCCATGCAAACAAACCTGCTTGCGCTGAATGCGGCTGTTGAAGCGGCTCGCGCGGGTGAACACGGCTTGGGCTTCACGGTAGTAGCCGAGGAGGTACGCGCCCTTGCCGCGAGAAGCCAGAAGGCCGCGAAGGACACGGCGGCTCTCATAGAAGAAACGATTCAAAAGATAGGCGCGGGTCAAAGAACCGCCCAACTCACAGCCGAGAGCCTGCAACAGATTGTTACGGACACAGACAGCGTTTCGCGCACAATCTCGGGTATATCGGCGGCGGCAAAGGAACAAGCGGACGGCGTAGGTCAGATAGCCTTGGGCATCAACCAGATTTCTGACGTTGTTCAGGCCAACTCCGCGACGAGTGAGGAGAGCGCGGCGGCGGCAGAGGAGTTAACGAGCCAGTCGGAGGTTCTCGCTCAACTGGTGGCTAGCTTTAGGTTATAAGCGGATATGCGGATAGATTGTCAAAACAAAGAGGATAACATCCTCTTTGTTTTGGTGAAAGCGGAGGTTTTATGAAAGAAGTGCTTGTTGTTATCGACATGCAGAATGATTTTATTGACGGAGCTTTGGGAACGCGGGCGGCTGAAGAGATAGTCCCACGTGTGGCGCGAAAGATTGAGGAATACAGAGAGAAGAACGCGGACATTGTGTTTACGCGGGACACACATACGGGCGATTACCCGAATACGCAAGAGGGGCGCAACCTCCCTATTTCACACTGTTTAGAAAATACACATGGTTGGGCAATAAGTACAGAGCTGAATACGAACAATTGCATCATCTTTGACAAACCCGCGTTCGGTTCGCCCGAACTCGCTCGTTTTGTTGCGGAAAAGGGTTATAGCCGCGTTAATATCGTAGGGCTTGTGACTGATGTTTGTGTGATTGTGAACGCCATACTTATTAAGGGCATTGCGCCAGAAGTTGAGGTTGTTGTAGACGCGCGTTGTTGCGCAGGGAAAACGCCCGAATCACATGAAACGGCGTTAAATGCTATGAAGAATTGTCAGATTAAGATACAAATATAATCGCGTGGCTTTCGTGGGGCAAGCTCAACACTTGCCCTACATTTTCACGAATACCACGCATTAGGGGGATGAGTCTTGAACAAGATAGCGCATCTAAAGCTGGTACTTGTGGTGATTGTTATCATTTTAATTCTAACAATGAATACACGGATTTCGGCGATTTCGGCTGAACCTAAAGAGATAATGACATTGCGCGTCGGCGTTTTTGGTGGCGACGGCTTTTACCAGCTGGACAACGCAAGGAACTTACAGGGCTATGGTTACGAATTTCTCGAATATCTGGGGCGTTATGGTAGCTTTAAGTATGAGTATATCTATGCAAGCTGGACAGAGTGTATGGATATGCTGGAATTGGGGCAGATAGACATCTTAAACGGCGCAATTCATACAAGCGAACGTGCCGACAGATTCATTTATTCAGAATATCCCACGGGTATGGGCTTTGGCATGTTAAACGTAAGAGCCGATGATACAAGATATGCGTATGACGATTTCGCGGGGTATGACGGTATGACCGTGGGTATGCTTCGTAGCGACGTGCGGGCCCAACAGTTTGAAAATCTGTGTAAAGAAGCAGGAATTAAGACTAACAATATCTACTATTACAATTCGTCAATGCTTTCGGAGGCATTGCAACGCGGAGAGGTTGATGCGGTTGTTAGGAACAACATGCAGAAACACTCCAATGAAAAGGTTATCGCTCGTTTTGAACCGTCAGACTTTTATATAATTATGACAGCCGGGAGAAATGACATTGCCGA
>CAZOVK010000002.1:0-90407 GCA_964583165.1 uncultured Defluviitaleaceae bacterium
TACAAATAACGACTTTACAAAGTCTATCTGGTGCACGATATAAATACCGTTCTCTCCACAACACAACTCAGAAACCACGATTGGAACGACTAAAGGCGGCTGCTTGTACACCAAACATGAAACATCTATTACCACTTGAAAAGACCGCTTGAACTCTATCACAAGAGTGATAATGCGACTATGCAGAAACAAATGGACGATTATCTCACAATGGTAGGGCTTGTGCCGCCGAGTGAACAAGGCATTAAGTACCCCCATCAATTATCAGGCGGACAACGCCAACGCGCCTATCTGGCACGTATTTTGGCAGTGGGCGCGGAGGTCATTCTGGCTGACGAACCAACATCTATGTTAGATGTGTCTATACGGTTGGGCGTTTTGAATCTTATGAATAAGATGAAAACCGAAATGGGCAAGTCCTTTATCTATATCACGCATGACATAGCCACAGCGCGGTATTTTGCGGACAGAATCATCGTGCTTTATGCGGGGCATATGGTTGAGTGGGGTGATGTGGATAAGGTCATCTTAAACCCACGCCACCCGTATACGAAGTTACTCATAGCCGCGGCACCTGACCCCGAGCGTGACGGCCCCGTTGAATTGCCGGTTGTACGCAAAGATGAATCAGAAATTACTATGTGGACACCCGAAAGCAAGGGTTGCCCGTTTAAGAACCGTTGCCCACAGGCGCGCCCCGCTTGCCATGAGAGCTTCCCGACCGCGAGAGAGGTTGAAGACGGGCAATTTATACGCTGTCATTGCACTGATTAATGTTGAACGGAGAGATGTAATAATGTATCTACTCGACTATAACGAATACGCCGCTATAGCAAGGCAGGCAGCGGCTGATGCGTGTGTATTGCTTAAAAACGAGAATGAGACGCTACCGATTAAAGAGGGCGAAGTCGTTTCAGTGTTCGGGCGTTCACAGCTGAACTATTACTATTGCGGAACAGGTTCGGGCGGCATGGTACACGCGCCTTATATTGTTTCAATACCCGAAGCCTTGAGAGCACAGCACAAAATCAATGAGGAACTGTCACAAGTTTATGACAAATGGGTGGAGCAAAACCCGTTTGACCCAGGGAGAGGTTGGGCGCAAGAACCGTGGTCACAGAAAGAGATGCCGCTGTCACGCGAAATCGTCGAAAGAGCGGCTAAACAGTCTGATATAGCACTGGTTATTATCGCTAGACTTGCTGGTGAGGATAAGGATAATTCCAGAACAAAGGGCGGTTATTATCTCACTAGCGAAGAAGAGCAGATGTTAGAGCTTGTGCGCGGGGCGTTTGAACGTGTTGTTGTCGTCGTGAACGCAGGTAATATCATTGACATGGCTTGGGTCGAGCAGCATAAACCGAATGCCGTTCTCTATGCTTGGCAGGGCGGTTGTGAAGGTGGCAACGGTGTAGCTGACGTGCTGACAGGACGTGTGAACCCATCGGGTAAACTAAGTGACACTATTGCGTATGAGCTTTCAGACTATCCGTCTGATTCAAACTTTGGCGGGGTTATTGACAATATTTACGCCGAGGACATCTATGTAGGTTATAGATACTTTGAAACCTTCGCGAAAGAGCGGGTCCAGTATCCGTTTGGTTATGGTTTGTCTTACACAAGCTTTGAATATAGTGTCGTATCGTCGAATGTTTCAGAAAACTGTGTCACACTTGAAGTCAAGGTCATTAACACAGGTAACAAACCCGGCAAACAGGTAGTACAGGTTTATTCTAAACCACCGCAAGGCAAGCTGGGCAAGCCGCTCAGAAATCTTCTGACATTCGGGAAGACGGGCTTATTAGAACCCGGCGAAAGCACGATATTGCGCTTTAATATTGAAGCCTCTGCGTTATCGTCCTATGACGACAGCGGTATAACGGGGCATAAATCCTGTTATGTGCGCGAAGCGGGCGACTATGAAATTTTAGTTGGTTTCGATGTGAGGAGTGCCAAATGCGCGGCAGTCTATACACAACAACAACTAACAGTTGACAAACAACTAGATACAGCATTAGCACCTGCTAAGTCGTTTAAGCGGCTGAAACCTAGAGCATCTGACGGCCTATTTACAGCCGATTATGAAGATGTTCCGTTGCGTACCGAAACTATGACAGCGCATATGAACAGGGAACGCCCAGAAGACACACCCTATGCGGGAGATTTGGGCTATAAACTCAAAGACGTTTGTGAGAACAAGGTGACACTTGACACGTTTTTGTCACAGCTATCTGACAACGCCCTTATAGAAATCTCCCGCGGCGAGGGTATGTGTTCGCCCAAGGTAACACCGGGTGTCGCGGCGGCATTCGGCGGCGTAACAGACGAACTATTGGGCTTTGGCATACCGATTGCGGCCTGTGCCGACGGCCCGTCAGGCATAAGGATGGACTGCGGCACTATGGCGTTCAGCTTGCCTAATGGCACAGCTCTTGCCTGTACATTTGATGTTGAACTGGTAGAGAAACTGTTTGAACAGTTGGCGCTAGAGCTTGTCCGTAATAAAATCGATACGATACTAGGCCCAGGTATGAATATCCACCGTCACCCGCTATGCGGCAGAAACTTTGAATACTTCTCTGAAGACCCCGTACTTTCCGGCGTCATAGCAGTGGCAGAGCTAAAGGGTATGAACAAATACGGCGTGACCGGCACAATCAAGCATTTCGCGTGCAATAACCAAGAATTCAAACGCACACAGGTTAATGCCATTGTATCTGAACGCGCACTACGCGAGATTTACTTAAAGGGCTTTGAGATAGCCGTAAAACAAGGGCAAGCGCATATCGTTATGACATCTTACAACCCGCTTAACGGCATATGGACGGCCGGAAACTACGAACTGCTCACTTCAGTTTTGCGCGGTGAGTGGGGATTTTCCGGCATTGTTATGACAGACTGGTGGGCAGACATGAACGACGAAAACGGCCCCGCATCAAAACAAAACACAGCCGCCATGATACGCGCACAAAACGATTTATACATGGTCACGGCAAGCTCTGCCGAGAACTCAAATGGTGACAATAGCTTAGAAGCCCTTCAACTAGGCAAAATCACACGCGGAGAATTGCTTAGAAACGCCGCGAATATCTGTACATTCATAATGTCGTCACCTGCTATGTCCGGCGATTCGCCTATGCCCCTTGAAACGATTGGCGAACCAAAAACCCGCGCCGAAAAACGTATAACAGTCGATTGTGGCACTTTAGAGGACAGTATATCGATGGACATCAGTCAAGTCACCGCTGAAAAGGGCTCATCAGTCATGTTCACGCTGAAGATTCCAGAAAAAGGGAGATACAACATCGACCTTCAGATGGAATGCAACGCCCCCTCCCTCGGTCAAGTAAGCGCGACGGTGTTCATAAACTCTATTGTAGCGCGCACAATAAGCGCCAACGGCACTTGCATGGTGTCAGAGAAGATAAGCTTTGACGTATTCAGTAGCATACACAACTACATCGAACTGTATTTCTCTGAGAGCGGATTTACTGTTAAGCGCATGGTTATCGAAAAGCAATCTAATTGCTAGAAATGCTTATAACAGTGAAAAACAATCTATAGTAGACAAAAGCCCATCGGGGAAAACCTCGTGGGCTTTTCGTTTGAAATGAGAATGAATATTAAAAATGTAAATGGTAATAAAACGCCAGTCTACGCAAGATGAACGAAAACGGTGAGTATTTTTAGCCCTATGTCGAATGGCGTATAAGGATACGTGGCGTATTGTATAGACCTCATTGTACCTATGGCACAAGGTGATTTGACTGTGCTAGACAACCTCCAGCTACTTTTCAACCTGTCGTTCTGAAAACAATAAATCGGTGTTTCTGACGACACATAGCCAATAAAAGATTACAATCCGATTTGCTCGCTTCATAGAGCTCTCCATTTTTGTCGGGCGCACATGCCCGCATTTACGGTGACGTGTTAACCATCGCGTATGTTTAATGATAACAAAGGTATCGACTAGAATCGATAATACGCAGGGCATATTTTCGCCTGTATAGCACTTGATATCATGCATTATTCACAGTATAATTTAGAAAGGTTGCGAATGTGTGGCTGATTTTGCTTGAAAGAAGCGTGAAGATGAAACGGGATACGAAACAAAATGCGAGCAAGCGTCGGCGATTGAATGATTGGCCGATTTATAAGGTTGTGGTAATAGGTGTTGTGGTCGCGGGGCTATTGACGACGCTGTTGTTTAGCGGTGTTTTTGCGAGCATGAACCTCAATCTGGAGGATATGCTCTATCAGCAAGAGGTGTCGCTGGATGGCAACATCTTCATCTTGGGCATAGACGAGCGCGCTCTTGAAAACATGGGGCCGTTTAACACATGGACACGCGCCGACATAGCTGATGTGATTGACGCGCTGAATGTGTCTGATGATTGTAAGCCCGCCGTTATCGGTATAGATATAATGTATTTCGGCAACTCTGATTCTTACAGTGACGAACGACTTGTTGAAGCGTGTGCGCGTTTCGGGAACGTCGTTTCGGCTTCTCATGTCGTGTTTGGGGAGCGACTTGAAACAGAGGGTGCTTCGTTTAGGATGCAATCGGGCGTTATCGGATTCGAGGTGCCGTTTGAGGGGCTTAGAGCGGTTACACAAATGGGGCATATCAACGCCGCAACGGATTCTGACGGATATATAAGGCACGCGTTGCATAGGGTTGATTTCCCAACTGACATACAGGCACAAACAGGGTTTGTCATGTCACATAGTTTCGCGTTTGAAATATATAAGAAGTACGCAACCGATTTTCTGGGGCAAGATACGCTCGCGAGCCCTCCGCTTGATAAGAAAAACACTTGGTACATACCATATTCGGCCAAGCCGGGTGGCTATAACAGCGATTTCTCTGTCTGGGATTTGCTTTCGGGTGAGTTGCCGCCTGAGATGTTCGCCAATACGATTGTGCTCATTGGCCCATATACTACAGGGTTAATGGATAACTTTAATGCTCCAATCGACAAGTCTAAGCAGATGTATGGCGTAGAGATACACGCGAACATCATTGACGCGCTGCTTAAAGCGGTGTTTCCGATAGAATCGCCGCCGATTGTATCTGTGAGCGTCACGTTTGCGCTGTTGTTCGGGTTGTTTCTCGCGTTTTATTACTGGAATGTGGTGGTGGGCGCGGCACTGATGGTGGCGGTTTCTGTCGCGTATGTGCTGGTAGCGCGGATGCTGGTTGTGCCGCAAAATCCCGAATGGTTTGTGTTCAACTTAGATGGTACACTGATTCGCTACATGTTACCCGCGCTATATCTGCCGTTAGGCGCGTTTATTGAGTTTGTATGCGTACTCGCCGTTAACTTCATCACAGCGCAACGTGAGCGGCGACAGGTCACAGAAACATTCAAAAAGTATGTGGACCCTGCGATTATAGATGACATATTCACGACAGGGCTTGACAATCTGAATCTGGGTGGTAAACACGCGGACATATGTGTTATGTTCGTTGACATACGCGGGTTTACGCCGATGTCGGAGGTTATGACGCCCGAGGAGGTCGTCACAATGCTCGGCGATTACCTAGAGCTTACGAGTTCAGCGATTTTCAAGCATGGCGGCACGCTAGACAAATTCATAGGTGACGCGACAATGGCGTTTTGGGGTGCGCCGTTGCCTATGGATGATTATATTTATAAGGCCGTACTAGCGGCGTGGGATATAGCACAGGCGGGTATCGCCAAAGAGGATGAGCTTAAACAAAAATACGGCCGCGCCGTGAGTTTCGGCATTGGGCTGCACTGTGGTGGCGCAGTCGTCGGCAATATCGGCACGCCCAAACGCGTTGACTATACTGCAATCGGTAACACCGTTAACACGGCCGCACGACTCGAAAGCAACGCCAAGCCCGCCCAAATCCTTATAAGCGCAGCCGTTTATGAGGCCGTAAAAGACCGCATAACCGCGCGTTGTATAGGCAACATCCCGCTGAAGGGTAAGAGTGAGGAAATCTTGGTTTATGCTGTGGAGGGGATTCTATGAGGGTAACTTTTTATGGTGTTGGAGGCTCGACATCAGTGTCGGGCGCGGCGCGTGTGGCTTTTGGGACGAACACTTCGTGTACACTGATTGATTTGGGCGGGCGATATGTGATATTTGATATGGGTACAGGGCTTGTGTCACTATCGGCTCAGGCGGAAGCACTCGGTTTGGAATCGGCAGACATATTCATCAGCCACTTCCACTATGACCACATCGAGGGGTTCGGGTTCTTTAAGCCTTTCTTCAGCGAAAACGCCAGTTTCACGATACACGCCGTGCCACAAGACGGCTATAGCACAGAAGGGCTACTGTCGGGTTATCTGCGTGCACCGTTTTCCCCGATTACACCAAGTCATTTCCCCGCGAGTATTAAGTACCGCGAGCTTATATTTGACAGCGTATATAATTTGAATACAGACTTAACTATCCGCACAACTGCGCTGAATCACCCAAGCGGCTCGACGGCTTATCGCCTTGAATATGGCGGCAAATCACTTGTCTATATGCTTGACCATGAACACAGCGCGTCTTTTGACGACAGGCTTATAGCGTTCTGCCATAACGCTGACCTTATCATCTATGACGCAATGTTCACACAGGCCGAATATGATTCGGGTGCGTACACAGGTTGGGGGCATTCGACGCCAGAAATGGGCATAGCACTATGCAAAAACGCATCCGCAAAGAGAATCGCGCTCACACATCACGCGACATGGCGCACGGACAAGGAATTTATGACCATGGAGAATCACGCACAAAAACTCTACCCGCACGCGTGTTTAGCGAGAGAGGGCATGGTGATAACGCTATGAAAAACCGGCACGCCGACCAAATCGAGCGGCTATTAAATATCGGAACGGCGTTGTCGGCTCAGCGCAAGATGAGCCACTTATTTGACGTTATCATCACAGAAGCAATGGCAATCGCGAACTGTGACGCGGGCACGCTCTACATTCTTGAGAATAACATGTTGCACTTCACAATAATGCGTAACCACACCCTCAAAACCTATCGCGGTGGTAAGGACGACCCAGTAAATCTCCCGCCGATTGCGATTAGTGAAACACATGTCTGTGCATATACGGTCATTCACCGTCAACTAGAGAACATCGCCGATGTGTATACGTCAGACAAATTCGATTTTTCGGGTCCTAAGAACTATGACAGGCTCACGGGCTACCGCACGCGCTCGATGTTGGTTGTGCCGCTTGAGAACAATCGTGGCGAGGTCGTGGGCGTTGTTCAGCTTATTAACGCACTGGACGATAGCGGTACTGTGATTCCATTTGACAAATCGGTTGAGCCAATCTTTCGCGCTGTTTCCGCCCAAGCGGCAATCGCTGTAACTAACATGCGATACATGCGCGAAAACAAGGAACTGTTCCGCTCGTTCATAGAGGTGTTTACGACAGCGATAGACGAACGCTCGCCCTATAACGCGAATCATACGAAGAATGTCGCAATGTTGGTGTCGGGCTTTATAGACTTCATCAACGACAAACACAAATCGGGCGAAACCGCGCTGTTTCTCGACGACGCGCTGAAAGAACAGGTTGTAATGTCGGCGTGGTTGCATGATGTGGGTAAAATCATAACCCCACTTGAGATTATGGACAAAAACACGCGCCTAGGCAATCGTGAGGACTTCGTGAATCTTCGATTTGACTTAATTTATTATGCCGAGCGCGTTAACTTCTTAGAAGGGCGCATGACCGAAACCGCATGGGAGATACTCAGTGCAGACATAATCACGGCAAAAAACCTTATCACGCGTCTTAACTCAGGGGCACCCACCACCGATGATGAGTTGGACTACATAATTGGGCTTGTGGGGCGTGTAACGAAGACCCACAACGGTGACATCCACTGGCTTGAACCCGCTGAATCATCCAGTCTTGCCATTAAGTACGGCACGCTCACACAGGATGAGCGTAAAATCATGGAAGCTCACGCCGCCATCACTTACAGATTATTACAGAAGATTAACTTTTCAAGAGAATTTGCGGATGTGCCACGGTTCGCGGCGGGGCATCACGAAAAGCTGAACGGGCGCGGCTATCCGCTCGGTCTGTCGTCGTCTGATATCCCGCTGGGTACGCGCATTTTAACCGTTATGGACATATTCGAGGCACTTACCGCGAGTGACCGCCCATACAAAAAGCCCATGCCACTAGAACGCGCACTTTCAATCTTGGACGACATGGCGGCTAAAGAAGAAGTGGACGCTGAACTCGTAGTACTCGTTAGACAATGGCAGCAGCAATAAACACGCACACAAAAAAGGCGGGGATTTCTCCCTGCCTTTTTTTGTGGCTGTGTCTTAGTTGGCTATATTACCGATTTCCAGATTCTGTGAGTTAACACTTAGAGAACCGCTAGTTAGAGTAAAGAGGGTGGGGTCAGGCATAAGACCAATAGCAAACGTCACGCATACAGTGCCCGGGTTATAAGTCGGCAATGTAAGTTTCGCGACAGAACCGCTGCTATTAAGTGCGCCACTTACAATAACTGGCACATACTCTGAAACCAAATACACATCATTGGTATCAGAAACTACAGCATCGTCGGACATCTCAAATTGGCCTGTTAAATTGTAAACGCCCGTGCCATTTGAAAACGCCGTGTTCCCGGAAATAGTGCCGCCTGACATCCTAAACCATGAGCCGACATAAACACCACCGCCAAAATTACCGTTTGCTGTGTTGTTGGATATCGAACCACTTGTCATAGTGGTTGTTCCTCCGACGCAATATATGCCGCCACCGCTACTGGTTGCGGTGTTATTCGTTATTGTGCCGCCCGACAACCCGAAAGTTCCGCTGTTGTAAACTCCGCCGCCGTTGCTCGCTGCTGTGTTATATATTATTGAACCACCCGACAATACGAACGTACCGGAGTTGACAAGGCCGCCGCCGCCGTACATGCTGGCGGTGTTGTATGATATTATTGCATCGGCAGACATGTTAAACAAACCGTAATTTCTAACGCCGCCGCCATCAATTGATGTATTATTCGAGATTGACCCACCTATCATATCAACAGTGGCACTGGTGTTATTAAACACACCTCCACCTGTTCCGGCTGATGAATTATTTATAATATCACCGCCACTCATATAAAGGGTGCCGTTGTTATACACACCGCCGCCGCCATTGCCATCGTCGCTATTGTTATTCTGTAGTGTTACGCCGGCATTGATATTTAGGGTACCTATGCTACTAACAGTGACCAATGGGTTATGTGCTGTAATGTTGGCGCTATTGCCGTCTAGGGTTATGTCGCTTAGCTCGAGTATGCCGTCAATTTCAAACATATTGCCCATAAAGCCCGAAGCACTGCGTTGTAGCGTGCGCATTTGTGTATCGCTGAGTAAAGTGACTGATTTATCAGCGGGTATTGTTAGTGTGCTTGTCATAGAAATATCAGCCGTGACAGTAATTTCCATTTCGTCACCTATCATATTTGTTATAGCCGATTGAATGTCGTCGAATGTTGCGGCTGTTGTGGCGGTCATTATCTCCCAAATTGCGTAAACGTACATATTACTGTTAACAACGGTTTGCTCTGTGAATGGTGTGCCGTTACCGTCAGCTTGCGTGTTCCAACCCAAGAAAATATAACCTGCCCTTTCAGGGTCGGCGGGCATGTTTAGGACAGTTTGCCCCGCATCGACTGTCAGATAAGACGATGAAATTGCGTCGTCTTGTGGGTTGAAAGCGACTGTATAAGTGCTTGGAGCAGGACCTGCCCATTTGCCGTTTATAAAGCTATATACTACGTCGGTTTCAGGGGTGTTAAGCGCTTCGACAGAATTAGGCTCGTTGTAGAAAACACCATCAAGGATTGTGCCAACATTGTCGCCAGTAAATGTTATCTTTGCGCCGTTAGCGCCTGTAATAGCCGTAATCGTTCCGCCGCTGTTATCAAGTGACGAGATAACGCCATTGTTTTCAAGGCTAATGTAATCAATGGTACTTGAATTAACGATTGATACGTCCGTTGCATCACCGCCGACAGTTACATTAGTGGTCGTACCTAGGTTTTCAAGTCGCGCAGCGTTGTGCATTGTGATTACAGCGATGCTTCGCGCACTTCGATTGGCGACATGACCGTAATTATTTATGCCGCCCGAAATCGTGACAGTACCGTCGTTAACGAATGATGATTGGTTTAATGCTGTTAGGCTACCTGTGCCCGTGACGGTGCCGTTGTTGTTAAGTGTACCCGCGATAGTCAGCGTGTTGTTGGCTGTTAGTGTCGCGCCGCTTTGAACGGTGAGAGTCTTCTGTGCCGCCAGTGTGAAACCCGACGCTAGCGTAACATTACTGCCGCTGTCCATGATTACATTGTTGGTTGACGCGAACGCGCCTATGAATGAGTTTTCCGTGAGCGCGCCCGTGAGTGTTATTGTTGTGGGGGAGGGCGTTATACCACCTGTACTGCCGCCCGTTTCGGGATTAGTGACACTCTCGGTCGTTGTGGTTGTGGGGAGCGTGAGCGATTCGATAGCCTTTAGTGCGTCAGCGATTTGATTGTCACGCAATGTGGCTTCGGCTGCTTCGGCGGCTAGGGTTTCGGGCAGTGATTCCTTTATGTTTTCTGCCGTGATGTCCGTGTCGTTTTTGATACGCTCAACCAAAGCGTCATCGTTTAATATTTCATTCGCCGCGAATGACGGTATGTCAGCCACCGTCAGCGGGGTTATTTCGACCTTGCCGACGCCGCTCTGTGCGCTGTCATCTATGGTGAGCTTTTGGGAGGCATCAATTGAAAGCGGCTCCGTTTTGCCTGTTTGTGGGTGAATAATGTTGACCGTGACAGAACCATCATAGATTTGAATGACAGTTTGGCTCGCGCTCAGCGTGCCGTCGGGGTTGTATGTCGTTTTGAAAGCCACCATGCCCGATGTGCCGCGTATGCCCATGCTCGCGTTGGATGTGTGGACGTTCAGAGTTTCGGTAGTTTCAAGCTTTTCACTTACATTGAAGAATAATTGCCCTGTCGAAACATAGACCTCGTTCTTCTGACCTGATTTCTTAATCTCGACATGGGTGTTGTTGTCCAGTTTTACGGCCTTGGTGTCGTCAAGCGACAGAAAAGCGAAGCTTGATTTGTCTGTCTTAACTTGATAGCCCGTGAACAAGCGCATCTTGTCTGATGTTTTGACGGTTTTGCCAGCGTTTGTCGTCACAACAACGCCCGCGCCCTCTGTTTTTGCAAGTCGAATCGTTACGGCTTCGGCCTTTTCGGCTGTGTAGACGGGGGTAGCCAGCGCGAACACAAGCAGGCATACAAGCATTATAGAGATTAGTCGCTTCGTCATTTATTTCACCTCAATTCTGGATATGGTGTGTCTAAACGAATCGGTCACATACAGCATATCTCCGTCAAGGTACAACCCGCGCGGCATTACGAACAAATCGGCGGTTTTGCCGCCACCGACAAGTGTTGTGACCGTAGAGTCCTTAATTTGGCGAATCGCGCCATTGCCTGTATCAGCTATGTATACGGTGCCGTTAGTCGATACGCAAATGCCCGTAGGGTTCGAGAAGTATGCGCGTAGGGCCATGCCGTCACGATATGCGCCGATTGAATTACCAGCGTCGTCGGTTATGCCTGCGTCGTCGCCAGCGAACAGATTTACCATGCCGTCTTTGACAGAATAAATCTTATTATCATAACTGCTTGTTACATATAGCACACCGTCGGCGTATGCGATACCCGCGGGAGCGTTAAGCGTTGCGAGTGTCAACACGTTGCTTTTCGTGTCGATTACGCGCAATGCGTTATTGCCTGTGTCGGCGATGTAGATATTGCCAGCTTCGTCGGCGCAGATGTCTTGGGGCGCGTTAAATTGAGCAGATGCTTTCGAGCCGTCGCGCTTACCCGCCTTGCCCGTGCCAGCAAATATAGTGACCTTGCCGCCGCTTATTAGGCGTATGCAGTGGTTCTCGCTGTCCAGCACAAGCAAGCCGTCCTTCGTCTGCAAAAGAGCGGTCGGTCGCGCGAACAGGCTTGTTTCAAGGTCTTTATTATAAAGTCCGTTTAACGCCTTGTCAAATGTATCGTAACCAACGGCCTTACCCGCGAACGCACTCACGTTGCCGGCTTTGATTTGTCGGATAAGGTTGTTATCAGTATCGGCGATATAAATTGTACCCGCATTTACAAGCACGCCACTAGGCGCATTAAAGCTCGCTAGCACAGCCGTGCCGTTATAATGCCCCTTTGAACTGTTGCCACCAACCAACGTGATTGGTGGCGGTGTAACCAGATGATTTTGCATGGCGTAAGCGATAATCTTGACGCTCTCGCCCCACGTAATTTCATTGTATGGCCGAAATGTGCCGTCAGGGTATCCAACGAACACGGCCGTCTGTTCACAACCCGCCGTATAGACGTTAGCCCAGTCGGCGATATCGTCCGCGTCCGTAAATTCCGGCGGCAGACCCGACGAAAGATTAAGCGCACGCCCCAATACAGCGGCGGCTTCTTGCCTTGTGATAGCACGACTCGGCTGACAATACAAAAAACCATCATCAAACACCCCTGCAAGAATGCCCGACTCATATGCCGCTTTTATGTATCCACTAAATGAGGGCGTAACGACCCCGAAATCCGCAAAGTCTGCGAATGTGTCCAACTGTGCCTGTGCGCCGTAAAGTGCCGAAACGACGAGCGCGAAAAACTCCTCACGAGTGATAGCCGACGTGCTGTCTGTCGATAAGTCTTGCCCGAAATCGGCGTTTAATATGCCTGTCTGCTCTAAGTAGGTATAATATGTGTCAGCCCAGCCCGTAGCTTTAGCTTCTACACCGAACGAACCTACAATTAGTATGCAAACAAGGGCGAATACGATTAACTTGTTCATGATGCCATCCTCCGCTTTGTTTTCTTCAGTTTGGTATGGGGAATTGTAGAGCTAAAAGTATAAACATAAAACCAGAATAACATACCTCAAGCTGTATTGCAAGAGCGATTAGGCGTATTGAATATCCGTTATATAAACGCCAAAACGAGTAAAACAATACATAAAGCAACCCAGTAGCCTTTTTAGTTGTAGTGGAGAAGCCGCTGGGAATAGCGGGCTATATTGAATTAGGCTAAATAGTTTCGCTAGGATGAAATTTGTCATGCCGTTAATATCGTTTTCCACAAATTTAGCATTTCCTAACCAAATGCCTAAATCTGTATCTACAACCCAAACCTAAAAAAGCAGATTGTTTTTACATAAAACAGTGTGATATAATATAGCAATTACATGTTTTAACTTTAAGGTACCGCGGACAAAGTGAGCGTTTCAACGCGATGTAATAAGGTAGGATTAAAGATTAAAACCGAAATTTAGCTAAATAAAGGGGGATTCGATATGAGAAAGGTTGTGCCGCTAAAGAAGCAATACGAGATAATCGACAATAGTCTAAAATTCCGCCTAAACACCGTCATTCCTGCCGCCATGAAGGAATACGACTTTGATATGTGGATTGTGCTATGCCGTGAGTATAACGAAGACCCGGTATATAAAACCATGATTCCGTCACTATGCCTTACAGCGCGGCGACTGTCATGCCTGGTATTTACGCTCAAAGACGACACATTCACGGCATATAACTTCGGGCGAGCTGACGGGCGGATAGATAGGCTCTATGTTCAAGCATATACGGACACGAAAAACAACCAGTTTGAATGTCTGGCGCGGTTTATCAATGAATTTAACCCTAATAAAATCGGAATCAACACATCTGACATATCGGGTATGTGCGATGGGCTTTCTAAACAGCTATATGATGAACTTGTTACACATTTGCAGCAAACAGATGTTGACAAACTGACATCCGCCTATGAACTGTCGACGCGCTGGATTGAATCACGTACAGATGAAGAACTGTCGCGCTACCAAAGTGTCTATGCGCTCGCTATGGACATCTGCAGTGAAGCGTTTTCTTCGTCTGTCATCACCCCAGGTGTAACCACCACCACCGAAGTAGAAGAATGGATTGCACAAGAAATCAACAACTTAGGGCTTGAATTCTGGTTTAGCCCCCATGTAGACATCCAGCGCAAGGGCTTGAGCGGTACGGCGAATACCAATATAATTATTCAACAAGGTGACCTGTTGCATTATGATGTGGGCATCAAGTATTTCGGGTTATGCACAGACAGCCAGCGTCTGGGATATGTATTGCGAGAAGGCGAAACATGTGTGCCAAAAGATTTGCTTGATGGCTTCGCAAATACTAGCCGCTTTCAAGATATAGTAGCCGAAGAACACATCACAGGGCGCACAGGCAACGAAATCCTTAAAAAATCCCTCGAACGTGCCAAGGCAGAGGGCATAGCCGCGATGCTCTACAATCATCCGATTGGCTTTTTTGGACACAGCGCGGGTACTGTAGTCGGATTGTGGGATATGCAGAATGGTATCGGGAAAAAAGGTGATTTCCCACTACATAAAAACACATGTTACGCTCTGGAGCTGAACACAGAAAGCCCCGTAGCCTCGTGGGACGGGCAAATAGTGCGTTTTTGCGCTGAAGAAAGCGTCGCGTTTACAGAAGACGGCAAATTATCTTATATGTATGAGGGTAGGGGAGAGATTTTTGTAATTGGATAGTATAAATGCAATCGCCCAAAGAGTGTTCAAAGCTTTGGGCGAATCTGTGTTCTTTGTTGATGTGCTTAATCCGTTAAAGTCAACATGCCGTATAATAACTGTGCCAACATAGCGCGGCTAGAGATGTATTTGGGGTTAAATTGCCGTTAGTACCCACTACTAAGCCGTTTTCTATGATGTAGGTCAATGCCTCTAAAGCGTAATCGGAAATGTCGCCGCTGTCTGTATAATTAGAAAATGCCACACCGACACCCACAGGTAAGTCAGTCTTCAGTACGTTGAATAACATAACAAACATCTCTTCGCGTGTAATTTCACGCTCAGGGGCAAACAAATTTTCGCCTATGCCGTTCGAAATGCCGAGGTGTTTCGTCGCCGCCATATAACCCGTGTACCATGTGTTACCCGCATCACCGAAATTATCGCCTGATTCTTGGGTTCTATGTCATATGCATCATACATCATTTTTATGAATTGCTCACGTGTGACAGCCGCTCTTGGTGAGAAGTTCCCGTTTGATTTGCATGGGGTAATGTTTTGTACTACGAAATACGTTACCGTGTCAAAATACCAGTCGTTGTTGGTTACATCAGAAATGACTTGTCATTATAGTCGATGAAGTATACCGAAAAGTGTGAAAGTGACATAGTGACCTCGCCTGTGCCGCACTATAACTTACTTTTTCAGTTGTTCAAGAATTTCGAAATGCTCCGAAAGCTCACGCGCCGCTTTTAGCAGCTCTTGTGCTTCGTCAAAATACATACCGAAACCAAAAGTAAGCTGAATGACCTTGTCGCGTGAGGGCTTGCGTGTTCCTTTGAATAATTGATGTCAAAAAGTGCGCTTAATGCCTGATTTGTTTATGATTGCACGAGAAGTTGTCTTTTTGTCGGCGCATAAGCGATTGAGAGAATCACAAAGTTCAACTTTTTAAGTTATGATATCAGCTATGTTGACAATATCTGAGAATATATGTATACTTATATCAACATACAATAAGTGTATGCTACTATTGAAAGGGGGAGATGTACGATGGACAGGGGAATATCCTACGACATTGATTTATCCAAAGGCGAACCTGTTTATGATGCAAAGAGCTATTTCTCAATAACTGAAAGTCATAATTTCAGTCAGCGTAACGGAGACTGGGTGCTAACTTCCGGCGGTTCTATTGATGTGCGGTTGGATACCCAGAGAAACAGCGGCAATGTGGACATTAAACTGCAGTTTATGATTAGCGACAAGTCCAAAGATGTAACATTAGTCATATTGTTTAATAACCACATGTTCCAACAAATTGACGATATTCAGAACAATATATATTATCACGACATGGCGTTCTCTATGCCCGAGAATCTGGCAATGACCGGAATAAACTATTTCCGCATATTATTCGACTCGAAAAACGGCGAAAAGCTGTATATAAGGCGTATCGGGTGCAATATCGAAAAACCATACACCTTCGCCGACTGGATGGGGCAGTTGGATAAAATGACCCCACTCAATGAAATCAATATGCCTGGCACACACGACTCCGCCTCTATCAATTGTAGTTTTAGAACAGTGTGGTCCTGTCAGAACAAGACAATATACCAACAACTCATGGGTGGCATACGCGTACTGGATGTGCGCCTAAAGGTCAATGGCCCCGGTAGCGGCGTTGTTACCTGCCATGGCGACCTGCCGGGCAATGAGTACCAAACATTTGAAAGCTTATTGTTAGAATGCAGAGAATTCCTGCGATGTTATCAGACCGAATGTATAGTTATGTCGTTAAGGGTAGACGATTGGGGAAATTACTCGAACGACAAGAACAAAGCAAAGAGCTACATAGAAGCCGTTCTGCTACAACAGAGCGTCAATATTAATCGGCAGTCGTCAATCCCATTACTGCGCGACGCCGCTCGGAGTATCTTCCTAATTAACCGCATTGACGAAACGCTGAGATTCGGCGTACCCATGCCGTTCCAAGACAACACCGATTTCAACCTAAAACCCGTGAACCCAACGCGTTCGTTCGAGGCATTTGTATCTGATGTATATAGCCCAGATTTTAGCAACCCCAAAGCTGACAAGTACAACCGTGCCATTCAAATGATAAAGCTGTGCAATCAAAGTTGTGGTAAGGGTAGACCTCTACTGTTCTGGACTTTTACCACGGCAAATGTCCTGCTCTTTGGCGTATACATCATGGACGCGCTACTATCCTATTGGGGTAAGAGTATGCCACAATCGCGTGAACGCAAAATTGGCTGGCTGATGTTCGACTACCCGTTCCAGATTTACAACACAGACAGATTCGGCTATATAAACATCATCGACTTCATCATAAACTCTAATTTCGGCTACAACGCATACGCGAACACCTTTGCGTTAAAGGGCTTTTAGGAGATTTAGCTAACACAGCAAATTAGGATGTCTATGGTAATTCGCGCGGCTTAGGTCGCGCCTTTTATTGTGCTATTTTGGTTTTTCGATTCTTATTCGGCTGTAGCGTTTAGAAGATAAAAAGCATCTTCGCTACCTAGGAGCGTGTTATCGTGCCTTTCGGGTTAAAACGATTGCTAGAACCCTGTATAAGTCAGTTGTTGGAGAAAGCGGACACTGCTTCGTCCGGTATGCCGAAACCTTGTTGAAATCATTGAATGTCGACACATTTAATGTCATCGGGAGCGACACTTTGGCGTATTTCGGATAGTTATACAAAGTAGCCGCCATTTGTTTAGGCGTGATAAAGTTATTCGCGCCGAACTTACCGCGTCAAGCTATAACGAACTTTCAGAAATCGGAGTATGGGATACTTCCTCTAGGAGAGCTTTACTTGATAATCATCTAAATGAGGTTTTGCACGATTCAAGCAACATTATGGGTCTGGGGTGCGTTCGTATACCATAAACAGAAAAATTTCATTTTACTGCTATTTCTAGAGAGAGGTTCTTTATGGTACCTAGGGGTGGTGTAAGAATTGAATCAGTGTGGGATGGTAACACATTGCTGATGTTGGTCATAAAGGGAGGGAAATAATGGTTTACAAAAAGGTATATAACTCTTGCCAAGAGCTTCAAATTGACGCAAGTGTAAATCGTTTTGCAATCTATGGAGATTTGTATGATTTCAATAATAAATTTGAGTCCATTTCTTTATCGGATAAAGGGCATATTTGTGGAATTATGTATTACAATACAGGTATAGATTCACAAATATTGCAATTAGATAATACATCTAAACTGCTCATTGGATTTGAGAAATGGATACTTGGAATTGATTGCTTAAGTAAAAAAATCATAGTTCAAACAAAATCGGTTGCTCCGTTCAATGAGTTTCTCGAAACGGATTACTGTATTTTATCCATTTGTGAGCTGGACATTTATGCTTACAATTCTAAATGTGAACTTCTCTGGTCTTCACAGTTTCGAGATGTCATAGTGGAGTATACTAAAATTAGTAGAGAAAAATTATTCGTACGATGCTCAAATGGTGATACAGTAATTCTTGCATTAAAAAATGGGGCAACTCTGTAGTGAGACTTTTTTAGGTGTAGATTCACGTGATACAAGTTGGTATGCTGATGTGTTTTATTTGATACAAGGGATGAAGATTTTGCGTCACTACTAAGTGGATTTGCCCCGTATCTATTCGAGGGCAGTTTGTCCGCAGACCCAGCAGTATGGAGTGGTTGGAAAGATTCCGTTAAAAAAGTTACAGACAGGGAATTTTTGACAACCCACGAGGCTCTTGATGTCACGCGTAAATTTATCATTTTTCACCATGATGCTGAACGCGACAGGGCGTACTATCGTCCTGTTTCAGTCTGTTGATAACCATTCGTTTACAATCCAAACATTGAATTTTGGTGACTAATATGGTATACTCGACAAAATAAAAGAAAGTCTAACTTTCTGTGAGCTTCAAGTTATTCTAATCTTACAATCGGCAAAAACAGGGAGGGTGTGTGGAGTTTAATTAAGTTATTCACGAAAGAGGAAGATTATGGAACCAGTGATTTTTATGCTTTGTTTAACACTGCATAATATCGAAGAGGCATTATGGTTTACCGAGTGGAGGATAAAAACAATGCCAAAAAGCCACAGGTCACCTCAAAAACTGCATTTTATTTTTGCAGTGTTAGGGGTGACCATATTAGGTTATCTTGCATCAGGGTTACGTATTATGTATCCTGCTAATACAATGATTGAATTTTGTTATATTGGTTTTGTAGGAGCGATGCTTGTAAATGCAATAGTCCCTCATCTGTTGCTTACAATACGATACAAAAAATACTGCCCCGGGGTATTAACAGGTTTTTTCCTATTAGTTCCATTCAACAGTATTATTCTATACAATGCTGTCACGTCATATTTGAAAGTAAGTGAGGTTTTAATAGCGACTATTGTTGTGGGAGTGGTGCTTCTTGTGTCAATCGCCGTTTTTGAAAGGATAGCAAAATTTTTATTAAAGGATTTGATTTAATTCTGTTTTCGTGACTACAAATTACTTTAGCTGAATATCATCTTATGTTATTCGTAAATGCTGCGTTTGTCGAGGGTGATTGGATACCATTAGAAAATGCGGAAAGAGGTGAAGACATTCGCCCTAACTACACATAGATGGAATACCCAAAACATGGTTTCTTTAGTGATAAAGTTTTCCCTATTATGTGTGAAGCAATACAAAGCATTGTTTTTGGCAACCACCGATACAAAGGCCCCAAGCCGCTTTTTAAAATGATACACCAATATCTTTACAGCTTGGCGCATGGAGCGTATTCAAAGGAGTATTGGATTATGTTCATCTTTATCAATGATTTCATCACCATACTTATATTGGCATACATTCAGGCTGCCGACAACGGTTATCGACAGCCTGAAACCGGTCTTATTCCACAGGTGTTTCATTCATTAGAGCTCACATGCCCTTTGATATAAGCACAAAACGAAAATATCAGATATAATTCTTTATACACCCTTCCACCATGCTCCAAAACACATCAACATCAATGCTCATTCCGACCTTGGTGTTATGTGGTTTTTTGAGCACATCAAGGACATCACAAACCGTACGCCCATAACATAATTCGCTTTTTATATCTATCGCTGTATACATTGACTTTACCGAAAAGCAGGAAGGTTCTGTCAAATACGCGATACAGGTAGCGTCATGCAACGGGCCACCCGAAAGCCCATAGACTTCATTTTGTGTTTTCAGAACAAAGCGCATAATATCACAAAACAAAGCAGATGCCCTATTGCCGATAGACTCTATTCGAGTTATAACCTCTTTAGTGCATACTGTCTGATTGGTTAAGTCCAACCCCATCATCACAATCGGTACACCGGATGTAAAAACCACATGGGCGGCCTCTGGGTCGGCATAGATGTTGAACTCAGCTGATGGCGTAGTATTACCGATAGAATAGGCCCCTCCCATCAATACAATCTCCGCAATTTTCGGTATGATACGTGGTTCAATACGCATTGCCATAGCAATATTGCTTAACGGTCCAATCGGTACAATAGTGATATCCCCGTTTGATGCCATAAGGGTTTCAATTAGATAAGAAATGGCGTGTTTGTCTTCAATCTTTTTCTGTAGTGGCTCAAAAACAGGCCCGTCTAGCCCAGTTTCGCCATGAATGTTTGCGGCGACCACCTGTTCTCGAACCATAGGCAGTGACATGCCTGCATACACCGGCACATTGATATTCAGTGCTTGACAGACATTCAGACCATTTTGACAGGTCTTTTCAAGTGTCTGGTTCCCCGCAACAATGGTAATACCCAACAAATCAAGCTTTGGGTTATTAGCCGCCATCATAATGGCTATCGCGTCATCATGCCCCGGGTCACAATCAATGATGATTTTACGTTTTTCCATATTTATCTTCCTTTCAAGGTAAGTTGGATATCGACATCCAAGCTGGATTATAGTATAATATGAATAATAATAATATGAGAAATCTCACAACAAAAAAGAAAGGTTGAGAATCTGTGCGCGAGATTAAGAACCAATCTCAAAGAGAGGCTGAGATAACGAAATCTGGCTTTATGAAGTACTTTTCGTTTAAGGCTGACTCTTTCGCAAAATTGATAACCTTTTCGCCTAACGAGTTTATTGTCAAAGAAGACTTTATGCCCTCTCATCTCTACTTTTTGACCTCGGGGCGCGCTAAACTTTATACCACTCTAGCTAATGGAAAGATTGCTTTAATAGATTTTTTTATTGCGCCTTGTTTTATAGGCGAAATGGAGCTCGTTGGTCATACACAGGATATTTGTTCTGTACAGGCAATAGAGCCTTGTCTATGCCTAGCGTTGCCTATCTCACAATGCCGAGAAATGTTGCTGGCTGACCCGGTTTTTCTAAGGGGAATATGCCTATATCTCGGCGCCAAAAACGCAAAAAACATTCGGTTATTAACAGAAAACCAAAGGTTTCCGCTTGAAAACCGCCTAGCTAGTTTTATCTTGATGTCAACCGCCACAAACACTTATGAGGAAAAACACAGCCATGCCGCTGACTACCTCGGTGTATCATATCGCCATTTGTTATATGTGATGGCTCAATTTGTCGAGAAGGGATTTTTGGAAAAGGAAGACCGCATATACAAAATTACCGATAGACAAGCCCTTATACAATTGGCACACGCCGTCGAACCCGAGATGTTTTTTTGATAATGCCCATGAATCCGACAAAGGCAAATAATCTACAATAGAAGCTAAGAAAATGTGCATTGACAATTTATACTGCTACACATATACTAGACTTAATATAATTATGGGGGGTTCTTTGTTAATTGGCTTCATACATTTAGCGCTATATGTAATATGAACATGAGGTGATACTTTTGGGAAGTGATAGGTTCAATGACCTTACTCAAATAGACAAACTAATAAATGAGCTAGACAGAAAACGCCCATTGACTAAAGGTGAGGTAGAGCGTTTGCGAGATGAGCGGATTATCTGACAGAAAAGATACGGTTTTATATCAATATCTTAAATCCTCAATAAGATGATAAAGCTTGGAATAAAACCCGCGGATGTCAATACCTGCGTCAAGCCCCGATACTTGCCCGTCGCCTGTTTCTATAACTGTCCAACTTCCGTCATCAAGTTGGGCGAAGTCAACAGTGTAGAATTGGCTGCTTAATTTTGGTATTCTACTCAAAAATTCTTTGGGCACACTGCCATTGGGCAATAAGTGATTTGTATGTGCAGAAACAGAAAGAACAAACCCTTTGAAATAGAAAACTCTATACTCACAAATCATGCCGTCAATCTTAGCGAAATTGACGAATTTTTTCAGTACGATACCCTTCGTATATAGCTCTCCGCGTAATTCCTTGAACCACCTCAGATAACCATCCAATTCCTCATTAGTCATTGCTGTATCCAATACTTTAAGGAAATGCTGTTCATTTACGGATTTCACATAGTCTTTTATTATGAATCTGTTAAAATTATTTCTTACGATAGACCAATCAACGTATTGACCATCTGGGTAGACCAATATTTCAGGCGTAAGACTTCTTATCACTGGGTACACATTAGGGAACTCATGGCAATATTCATATTGTTCTGGCGTATTGACGAGCGATAAACCACTTGCCGATAGTTTTTCGTAAAGCGCCCTGTATTGTTCGGTTTTTAGCATCCAACCCCTATATATGCACAGCCCTGTTGAGTGTTGCTTAGGGTAAAGCTTGAGCTTACCACCGCTGATGAAATCATCATAATTGAATAGCAGTACGTTAAATTGCTCTGCCGCCGCTTTATATTCATTTTCATATGTACTGTCTGCTTTGGTCAAATCAAAAAAGTCGGCCGGGAATAAAATTGTAGCTCTCATTGTGCCTACCACCTCGGCAGTAATATTTGCACTTTTCAGTATACCATATCGTACAAGAAAATCAAATGATTTCAGTCTATGTAATGGCAACCGCAAAATGACATTACAGATGCTTATCTGTCATCATCGTTCAAAATTGAATACTGATGTGTTAGATAAGATTTGAAACTTAATTCAATGTGTTACAATCTGAAAATAAAGCCATTGGGTATTTTCCCCAATGGCCTTTGCCATAATATCCCTGCTATTTTGTTGCGTTCACATAATTCAAGAAAATCTGAGCTACTTCGGCTCTTGTGACTGTGCCTTTCGGGTTAAATAGATTGCCGCCGACGCCACTAATCAGCCCGTATTTCTTCATATCCGAAACAGCGGTTTGCGCCCACGCGCTGAGACTTGAGTTGTCAGCGAATGGCTCATCGCTTGCGGCTTGGGGGAGCTGATTACCCTTGCTCTTAATGTAGTTATAAAACATCAGAGCCATTTGTTCGCGTGTAATTGTGTCGTTTGCGCCGAAATTGCCGTTGTTGTAACCCGTAAGTATGCCGTTTTTAGCCGCCCATGTTGCGGCTTGGCCGTACCACTCATCAATGTTTACATCATTAAACACTGATTCTGTATAGCCGCTAAGGTCAGCGTTATCAAGACGAGCCAAAACCGAAGCAAATGAAGCTCGCGTCATGGGAGTTTGGGGAGCAAATGTTGTTCCGCTAACTCCGCCAAATAACCCAGCTCTATAAACAGTCATTACGGCGTTATAATACCAAGCCCCAACCTTTACATCACTAAACGGATTCTCTATTTCCGGCAACCGTTCTGTAGTCAGCACATACTTTGACGCATGGTCAAAGTCAAAACTGAACTTGCCGTTTTCAACCATGTAAGAACTGCGATACTCAAGCGCGTCTATTTTCTCGTTATAGAAATAGAGATACATGGTCATGCCGTTGTATTTCGCGTCTATAGGATAGGTCAGCTTGCCCGTAAACGGCAGAGGTCCGCTATAAGTGATTTCTAGCTGGATAGCTTCTGTCCCCGCGGTCGTAACAAGGTTTGAGATGGGCGCTTGCTCAATCTCTGTCACTGTCAGGTTATAACCACCATTAGCAATGGTGCCACTGATACTCTGACCGTTAATTGTCCAGATATATTTGCCATAATCCAGAACGGTATTGACATCTTTGCCTGTAGCCGCTTTAAGCACGTCTGCGGTTAGTTGATTTCCTACACTCATTGGTATGTTTACAGTGCCACCCGCGGGAGCCGCTATGATTTGTTGAGGAATGGTGTTCGTCTTTGTAGGCGATGTGATAACTACATTACCGCCGCTTCCGCCTGTGTTGCTGTTATTGTTGTTATTGTTATTGTTATTGTTGTCGTTGCTGGCCGTCCATTTAGCAAAGAGAGTTCTTGTGCTCGTTACGGTATCGGTTGAAAAATCCCACTGATTTGTGCAGGCGGCTTCTTTGAACCAACCACCAAACGTAAAATTGGTTTTTGTTGGGTCTGTGGGTTTGGTTATCTTTGAGCCCGAGGCGATATCGGTGATAGCGTCAACGGCACTGCCACCTTGACTGTCCAACGAAACAGAATAGAGTTCTTGGCTTGTGAGAGTCGCCGCATAGTCAGTTATATTGCCTGCATAGCTTTTTGTAGTTCCATCTGATGTTGTAATATTAGCCGTTGCCTTAACCGGGGTTGTGTCAGCTGCCCAAACATAGATAACGCCATCAGCAAAGCCGTTGACAATTGAGTCACCGGTGATAATATCATTGATACCATAAGCTGTTAAGGTTTCGGGTTTGTTTGAGGGTAAAATCGGGTTGCCGCTCGCATCGAGGATACTCAAACTGTTCACAACCGCGCCCTTAATGTTATTACCGCTTGCATCTTTAACAGTGAGGGTATATTGTTTTGCTATGGTAGGCGTACCCGCATAATAATAGTCGAAAAATACATTGCCTGTGCCGGTAATACTTTTGATACTGCCGCCTAGAACACATATTTTGCTGCCAGTCACTGTGTTGTCTATTGTGTCAACCATACCGCCATAAACAAAAATGGGAGAATAAGCACTATTGTTGGTTATTGTGCCTTTTACAGTACCGCTATAAATAATGAAACCCTTGTAACTAGCGGCCGCATGATTGAAATGACCGCTTGGGCCAACAACAATCGTACCGCCCCCATTTCTTCCGCTACTGATAGAATTTCCGTTAAGATAAATATACCCTAAATAGTCACTGGCGCCATTATTAAGCGTTCCATTGACTATTAGCGTGCCTCCGCTGTTAGGCACTATATTACCGTTATCAGTTGTATTTCCGCTTATGAAGATACCTTGGTTTTCTGAGGTATTTGTATTTTCTACCAATCCACTTTCACCAATAGTGAGAGTGCTAAAGTTACCGACTTTGACTGCGCTTGAATTCCCAAGTGTACCATTTACAGTGAGCGTCGCAGAGTTGGTTGAATTCCCATGTAAATAAATATTACTGCCAGTCGTAGTCTTAACAATTAGAAGGCTGCCTGTCTCAACAGTAAGTGAGCCGCCCGCTACGACTTCAAGCGTACCCAAAACTGTAATATTGTTGGCGATGTTCAAGCCACTCGGTTTACCGGGAATAATCATTGCTTGGTCAATAGTCATAACTGCGCCTGCACTGATTAATACTTGTGCGGCGTGTGTGTCACCTTCATTATTCATAATTGTAAATTCGTCAATCCTACCCGTTCCGACAGCAAAAGTGTTGTTTGTACGGGTACTGTCCTTCAATGTTATCGGGTTTTTGGTATTGTTAAAGATGATTTTAGAAGCCGAGTCACTAAAGCTGTCGTTATAAAGACTCATGCCCTTGATGTCAATTTCTCCCCCAACAAGGTTGTTGGACGTAGTTGTAACAGTTACGGAACCGCCTTGACTGAAGTCAAATACAGGCGCACTACCTGAACCTGTAAGTGTGCTGCCGTTTAAGTCAAGCCTAAAATCAAATGTCGGTGTAATACTGCCAGTTTCTGTAACATTGTATAACAACTTAATTGTGTCACCTTCGTCTACGACGGGGTCATCTGCGGATACCAACGCCGCGCTGACTGTTTCATAGTCTGAGCCAATACCGCCTACAGTTATAGTTTTGGGTGTGTTAGCCATAACAGGCACAGTCACAAACGGCATTAAGCCCAATACCATTACTAAAGTGGTGAATAGGCTGAGAACTCGCTTTCTCATGGTGTTAATTCCTCCTCCATTTTGTTTTTGTGTTGTAATTTATATGCAGCTGTTTCTCAAACTATATTATAAACCCCAACCTGTGACAAACCTGTGACAAAACAGCCCTCAAATTGAGAATCTTAAAAATTTTTAAGAACTCAATAGCCGTTGTCACAGGTTTTTATGCTTGTCGCTTATTAAACTACCTTACCGACATTTTGGCTGACATGGTTCTAATTCTGTTTGACCAAGCCAAAACTTATGCCGTCGCCTTGAAGTGATTTAGCGTTGATAGTGGCGACATATTCATCACCCGCCGAAAGGTTTTTCTCCTCTGTTGCGCTGGTTTCGCTGGCTTCTAAGAAGTTGCGTTCTGTGGCTGTGAAACTCAGAATACCATTTGCTGTTGCTGACATGGTTATCGTGTAGGTTTCATTCGGCGGTAAGTACAAAATGGTTTCGCCTTCATTCACACTACAAGCCGTAACCCCTAGGTATGTTTCATCCTCAATTACGATGTCGTTAAGGTGTGGCGTAATCTCTGCGCCGATAACCTCAATCACCTTTACGCCATTACTGTCAGTTACCATAACATTTGTCGGCGCCTTGATAATTATTACGCGATATGTGCCGTCGTTAAAGAATTCTTCTATGTTCGGTTCTTGCTCTTCGCCCGATTCAGCCGCAACAGGGTAGTTAGTTTCATCAAGCGACATAAGCCAAGCCAAACATACCGCTGTGAAATGTCCTTGAACTATACATGACGCGTTGAATATGAGCGTTAAAAGCGTGTTGACACCGAACGTGAAAATCACCTTAGATAGCATCTTGATTACCGCAAATACTATGCCCTTGACACAAGCTTCTGTGTAGGTTTCAAACGGAGGATATTTCTTAAAGGACTCAATCACTATTTTTGTAACTCGTTCAACAAACTTCTCTGGGTCGGGAGACTTCATCAACTCACGCGCAAGCTTCTCGAGGGTTTCCATTGTAAATAAATGCTTTACAGCATCGCTGTTGCGCTCGTCACATAGAAAACTTACCAGGCTACGAATATGCGGCTGAAAATCGGCATGGTATTCAGGTAACGTAAACACCTCGGTCGCTATATTGCGGAACAAATCGTCTAAGAATATGCTCATAGGTCTGTTTTTACCTGACAAGTATTCCTCAAACTTGTCAATTACATAAAACTCCTTCGGATGCTCTATCTGCATGTATTTTTTCATGCACTGTCTCATCCTTTTAAGATATCTGTCATAAAACTTGGTGGTTACACGACTCGGCAACCCTTCATCTGTACCAAAGCGCGTGAATTCCCAATCTTTGGGGGCAACCTTTGTAACGAAATCGTTAAAGTTGATTATGTTATGTATAACATTATAGCGAGGGTCTTTCGGGGAGATTGTTCTTGTTCTTTGAACACCGGCCGGCGTTTCAAATGTGTAGGCAAAGACATTAGAAGCAGTCTTTATAAGCGGCTTAATAAAGTTCTTTGAGTGTTCGTCGTTCAAGATGTCTACAATTTTTCCGGCGGCGAGGTTTGCTGTTGCAGCCCCACGTGAATAACCTACTATCCACAGCTTAATATCCTTGCCCGATAAAAGGCGGCTATTGGTGTTCAAGTATTTTGTAAGCTCGCCCACGACTATATCGCTGGATAAGTCAAAGCCATGGTGATAGTTATTGTTGTTTGGCGCCATCGTAAAGTTACCACCCCATTCGCGCTGATAACCGCCACCGCGAACACACACGGCCAAAACGAGTGATGTTTTATCGCCTGAAAACTGAATGGGCTTAAACGCGAACGAAACAGCCATCGAATCACACTGAGAAGGCTCATGGTAATAGTTACAAGATGTATATTGTAGAAAGTGAAGCGGTTTAAGCTCATCATACTTCACGTATTGAGGGTCAGAAGCTTGCCCCGTCAACAAATATCTGACATTATCGTCTTGATACTTATAGTAATCACCCGTGCCCGGTTTTACACCAGCGGGGAAATAACTGAATGCTGACAGCGCGAGTACAAGACTCATTGACGCAAGGTCATATTTGAAATCTGTGTTGCATGAGAAATATTCACTCTTAAAGATGTATGGAACGGAGTAATGACCGATACCAGCATCTTTGGCAACGTGGTAAATGCCGTTAATTGTCATTTCTTCAGTAGTGATTTCATTCATGTTCTCTGACATAATAAATACCTCCATAAGATTTTTGACGCTTCTATACGTCTAAGGCTGATTATAAACTACAACCTGTGACAAACTCGCGACAAAAAGACAGATTGTCGAAATTTTTGTCTTATCCTATGTATGGTTTTCATTTTAAAGGACGATTTGCCTCGATGATTCGGCGTTCAAGCGCGGCGAGTGTGAACTCTGCCCAACTATACTCGGGCATATATTCACATGTGTAGGCGTTGATGCCGCTAATCTTCCACTCAAGAAAGTCATAATAATCACAGTCGAATTTTGACGTATCTACAGCCAAGGTGTTAAAACCTTTAACTACTATATAACTGGCGTTGACTTCTTTTAGTGTTGATATAAGTTCAGCGGTTATCTTGCGTAAGTAATTTTTACGCTTGCTCTCTTTATCGTCGTCATCCCAAAGCGCGGCTACTATTTGGGGCATAGTTAAGGTGACGCCACGTCTGTCTACAAGATACGCGAGCAACTCCTTTGATTTAGAGCGCTTGAAAATAACGGCCTTGCCGTCTACAAACACTTCAAACCCGCCAAACGTTCGAATCTTCACGCGAGAGCCACCGGTATCAATGGGGTTACGTAAATTCTCCATCGCCAAAAGAATCTCTTCCTTTGACGTTGGTTTCATCAAATAGCCGGTGACATATAACCTATGAGCGTCTACAGCATATTTTGAATATCCCGTAACAAAGATAATATTGGTTTTTGGCCGTATTTCCTTAATCTGTTTGGCAAGCTCAAGACCGTTTGTTTCGGGCATTTCAATGTCTAAAAAAGCTATATCAATAGGGTTATCCCTGATATGATACAGCGCCTCGTCAGAATCCATAAACCCTTTAATATTACACTGCGGGCAGGCTTCTCCTATTTGGCTTATCAGATTTAACAATACGAGCCGCTCGTCGTCAACTATGATGATATTCATACTTTACACCTACTAAATAGAATCCAAAACCAAACTGTTACATATTGAACGATTATAATCTACCTGTCAAATATATTCAATGATAAATTTTAGAGTAAAACAAAAATGGACAAATAAAACCATCCCATTTGTCGACACAATTGAGATGGTTTACTGGTAGGCTGATTGTTAAAGCGACTTCAAAGCCTACAATACTTGCTCAATAGCTTCTTGCCGTCGGTTATGTTGTACGGCATCTTGTTTCAGATGGAGTAGCTAACGATTTTGCTTGCCACAATCGGGATGCTATTCCCTATTACTTGATGATGTATACTGCTGACGGAAAAAATTCATTGTAGGTTAACAAAACGCCCTGCAACACCGATAAGTGTACCCAATACAACAGACATCATAATCATAGGAGGTAAAGATTTTTTATCCTCTTTAGAAACAATGATAATAACAGGTATAGAAAGCAGGAGTGTAATCACGCCACCCTTTAGCCACCACGCCATACCAAACAAATCGGTGTTGAAGATGATAAAAGGCATAGTAAAATAAAAGGTAAAGGCAGATGAAATTGCATATTTGTCAAGCTTCATTTTAAGCATTGGTAAAATGTCAACTACACCTGCGATAAGTCCAATCAGTGCCGTCAATAAAAATTCTCTCATACCGTTTTCTCCTCCATATACTTTGTGTTGCAAGCCTTGCATACGACTTCATAATTGTAACTAACCAAGTTTTTATCAAGAACGGTGAAAAGCGGTGATTTGTCAAAAGGGCAACATAGCCGATTCTTAATAATTGTCAGATTATTTTCGCTAACACATACAGAACCGACATCATCAAAGTTTATGTAAATACTACCACACCCACCGCATTTGCACTGATAAGTTAATCTAAAGCTGTCGTAAGTAATATAGCAAAGATAGCCAATGGTTTTGTTACAGCTTTCGCAGTAAACCCAGCCGCCGTATCCGCTTGCGAGTTTGGTGTTTTCTAATTCTTTGATTTTAGGTGTTCTTGACATATGCTACCCCTTCACGCTTCAGACTTGATAGTGTTCATGTATTTGGAAGTGAGTAGCTTTTCAAGAAAACCTCTGATAACTTTAGGAGAATGGTATTTAGGCAGGCTTTCAAAGACATGCGATAAATCCTCCATCTCTTCCATAGCCTGTGTAAATACAAATGTTACTGAGTTATCAAGCTTTTCCAAATCGCTGTATTCCAGCTTCTTAGGGTTTAATCGTTGACTCTTGATTGCATATCCCACGCGCTTTTTACAATCACAGCTTCCTTTGCCTGCCAAACCGCAATAGTCACTTAAAAACTCTCCTACCTTTTTACGTATGCGTGAAAGGCGCTGACGATAGGTTTCGGGGGTAATGCCTAGTATCTCTCCACAGACATTACTATTGGCTTTGAACATTACCCCTAATACATAGATACAACGGCTTTCAGGGTCAAGACATTGTAACATTACGTTTGTGCAGGACAGCTTTAGTTCCTCAGCCAAGATGTTTTCGTCAACACTCAGTGTTAAATCTTCGGTGTTAGGGATAAAGCCTGTGTTAATATCTTCTGCATAAATCTCAAAGCTAAGGGGTCGTTGGGCAAAAATTGACTTTTTGTAATTGATTAAGTAATTGATGGCAATACGATAAACCCAAGTTGAAAATGCACTCTCCTTGCGAAAGGTAGATAACTGAGTGATGATTTTGATGATGATTTCTTGTGCCCCGTCCTCAGCGTCGTATGGGCTTCCAAGCATACGCAAGGAAAGGTTGTAAATCATATCTTCTACGCTGATGATAAGGTCTTGAAGTGCTTGCCTGTCACCGCCTACAGCTTTATCTACCCATTCGTTCTCATTATTCATAGAATCTCCTCCTTTGTTTATACTTCACTATATTAGACAATCGGCTGTTATAGTTTGTGACATAAATGATTTATTTTTATTAAACTTTGCTAACAGTATTAAAGTTTTTGTAACTTAGGTACATTGATTCGTAACTTAAACTCGATAGCATTGATTTCCGGCGAAAAAAGCAGTATTCTATTTTATGGGTGGTGATGCCGTTGAAACTGATTATGACAAAACAAGCTGAATTGACTGATATAGAAGTTGAAATCCGTTATGCTGAACTAAATGATGATATTCAAAATCTGGCTCACCATATTGAGCGGTTTGACAATTTCATCTGCGGCATGGATAATGGCCGACAGTATCGAACCAGAATACGCGAAATCTATTATGCGGAAAGCGTGGATGGAAAAACATTCATATATACAAAGAATGCAGTATTTAGGTCAGAACTGCGCTTGTACCAGCTCTTAGAGAAACTAAAAGGTTTTGATTTTATTCAGGTGAGTAAGGCCTGTATCGTTAATATGAACATGGTTGACAGCCTGCAAAACTTGGCAAACAGCAAGTTGCAGGCAACACTCGTTAACGGGGAAAAAATCAGTGTCTCAAGAACATTTCTATCCGAGATAAAGGATGCCTTTATGAGAAAAGGGGATGAATCATGATAAAAGCATTTATTAAACAATGGATATTCATTTTTGGGCTTGTAGTAACATCAGCTTTTATCATTCCCTCCGTTTTTAATGGGAACTGGGACAATACATGGATTATTATTCAGCTCTTAATTACAACGCTCACTATATGCTTGCTTAATCTATTGGTGGAAAAACTCTCTATAGAGCTTCCATTGTTAAGACATTTTGTAAATATGTGCATTGTCCTTTCTGTTGTGTTTGTTTATGGATGGTTTTGGAAATGGTATTCGCTATCAAGCTTTTGGATTATCTTAGTTATGGTCATCCCGGTTTACGTACTTGTAGTTTTACTTGACGCAGTGAAAGTTAGGCGCGATGTAGAACTGATAAATAAGCACATTCAATATAGGAAACAGAGGCTTCAGGAGGAAAAACAGAATGATTGTTAAAACACTTTTATCCTCACTGCTTAAAAAGAAAATGCGTACAGCGTTACTTCTTTTTTCCATTGCGGTCTGCTCGGCATTGCTTTTCGCTAACGAGGGATTTCGCCAAACCTGTGAGAAAATGATTTATGATGCTGATACGCGCTGGGCCGGAAGGTCAGATTTATATATCACACCCAAGAAATCGGTGGGAGCATCAGAATGGATAGAAATGGACGAGGTCGAAGGCTTTGTGGACAACTTTGAATATACATATGGTTTTGTGCAAGGCAAAGCACTGTTTGCTCCCGATACCGATGAGATGCACTATTTCACCATATTAGGGGTAGATATAGATGCTTTCAACAACCATAACCCACTAACTTTAGAATTGGGAGAAGTGTCCAACTGGTTCGGCGATAGGATTGTTATAGGGCAAGCATACGCACAAAAGTTGGGAGTAGGTATAGGTGATTCCGTTGAGCTGGAGGTTGGTGGTATTTTACGTGAGTTTCAAATTTCGGCCATAAGCCAGCCCAGTGGCTTGTTCACTCGCGACTTAGCCGACGGCGGCTATCTGTTGACCCCAAGGGAAACTTTGTCAGAGATATTAGGCGGCGAGTGCAATTTACTGTTTATTAAGATGAAGAATCAGGCTGAAGTTTTACCTATGAAAGACCGCTTGACACAAGCACTGCCACAGTATTCTGTACATATGGGCATTGACAATGCTGTTATTTTGGCTGAAACAAACAACTATGTGCTTCCTTTTCGGTTTTCCAGCATAGCTGTCATTTTCATGAGTGTTTTTATCATCTATTCTTCATTCAACTTAATTGTTATAGAGCGAATCGGAATCTTGGGCATCTTACGCAGCATAGGATGTTCACGTAGAAGAACAAATAGGATTTTATTGGTAGAAAGTGCTGTAATTGGTGCAATCGGCGGAATACTAGGTTGTGGTCTAGGCATTTTTGTTTTGTATTTCATCAAAAACTCCTATTTCAGCGGTCAAGATACTGTGCTGAATGCGCCTGTTATTTTGGGTATATGGCCGTTTGCGTTTACGCTTATAGCTTCAATGCTGATTACTGTGCTTAGTGCCGTGTTACCGATTTTTAAGGTTACGCGTGAACCTATCAAGAACATCATCCTTAACGACGTTCAAAAGAAGATATACAATAGCGCAAGGTTATGGTGGGTAGGATTTATATTGTTATTGCCATGTTTAATTACACCGCAGTTTATATCGAACAATTTCAATGGCATGATAATTGCCTCATTCTCTGCCGTTCTAGCGCTTGTAGGGATTAACCTACTTATTCCAAAGTTGTGTGCCTTCTTTGCGTGGCTCGCAGGGAAATTGCCCCTTGATTATGAAATACAACTTGGCATAAAAAACACGGGCGACTTTCCATCGCTCGTGAATAATATTCGGCTGTTTTCATCCACTATAGCGATTATGGTTTTTATGACAACCATTTTTTATACATTAGGTGTAGACTTGCGTGGCTTATATCAACGTGAAAACTATGATATTACAGTTGTGCTGCGAGAAACGACAAATAAAACTTTGCATAAGCTTTCCCAGACTGAGGGTGTTAAGGAGTTTTACGGAGTATATGAAACGTATGCTCCCATTAGCAGTCATGGTTCCTTTATGAATGCAGTAATCGGGATAGACGATGATAACTTTTTTGACTATTCACCTGCAAATATACCAACGGAAAACCGTGAAGCTTTGGTTACATTAAACAGCGGGCGAAATATTGTCACTACCAATATTCTTCGCGATAAGCTTGGGCTTAATCTTGGCGACACCCTGACACTTCAGTTTGAAAATGGATTGGAAAGTTTTGTGGTAACCGGTTATGTGGATACCAACTATGGCATAGGACATGTGGGATATATTTCGTCAGATAATTACAGGGCCGTTGTCGGCACGACTAATTACACGAAACTTTTGGTTCGCGCTCTTGGTAATCCCGATGCGGTCAAGAACAACATTCAACGTTCTCTCTCCCGTGATGTCCTTTCAGCGCAAACCAAGCAGGAAGCCGAAGCGGCTAACGCCGATAAGGTTGAGGGAATCTTTGATGCGATAAACACCTATGCATATTTCGCTATGCTTATAGGTGTAATCGGTATTATCAATAACATTGTGGCTTGTTTTTTAGGTAGACGTCGCAATTTGGCATTATACCGCTCGATAGGCATGTCCTCTTCGCAGGTTGGGCGTATGCTGATGACCGAAGCTGTTACAATCGGATTGATAGGCATATCATCAGGACTATTGACAGGACTTTTGATGATATTGTGTGTTCCCTTTGTTGTTGGAATGCTGTGGGGGAATGTTGCCATCAATGTACCTACAGTTCAAATATCGATACTATGTTTGGCGGGGATATTGGTGATGTTATTAGCGTCAATCATTCCCTCGGTTAAGGGTAAGAACATTACAATTATGGATACTTTGCGCTATGAATAACGGAAAATCCGTATACAGATTAAGGCAAGGAGATATGAGAATGAGTTATCCTATTATAAAGGTTGAAAATGTAATAAAAAGCTTCTTGGTTGGGAGCCATTCAGTCCCCGTTCTAAATAATATCAGTCTGACGGTTGAAAAGGGTGAGTTTGTGTCACTGATGGGGCCATCGGGTTCCGGAAAAAGCACGTTGCTTTATATCATGGGTGGGCTTGACAAAGCGGACAGTGGCAGTGTTTTCATTGACAACCAAGAGATTAGTAAACTCGGCGATAGAGCAGAAAGTGTCATGCGACAAAAACATCTCGGATTTGTCTTTCAATCCTATAATTTGATTGAAAATCTGACGGTTGAAGAAAATATTTTGCTTCCGGCTATGTTGAACGGAAAAAACCGCAAGGACATAAGCCCTGCACTGAATGAACTATTAAATGCTGTGGGGTTGTATGAGCGTCGCAAGCATAGACCTGCCGAGCTTTCAGGTGGACAACAGCAACGCACTGCAATTGCGCGTGCTTTGATAAATCGTCCCGATGTGGTTTTTGCCGATGAACCTATAGGAAATTTGGATAGCCAAAACGGTAAAGAGGTTTTGACACTCCTGCAAACACTGAATACTACCTATGGCATAACAATCGTCATGGTCACCCATTCTTATGAATCAACGAAGTATGGCAATCGGGTTATTAGGCTGGAGGATGGGCAAATAATAAAATAAAAACTTCTGAAAAAACCTCTTGCTTATGACGTAACGTCATGAGTTATAATACAATCAAGAGGTGATTGAACATGGAGTACAGAGCAATTCCAAAGGGATATATGACAGTTGGTGAGCTTGCAAAGAAAATGAACACCACAGTAAGAACCTTGCAATACTACGACAAAGAGGGGCTTCTTACCCCGTCAGCTGAGAGCGAGGGCGGGCGCAGGCTCTATACAGACAAAGATATGGTAAAACTTCATCAGATACTATCTATGAAATATCTGGGCTTTTCGCTTGACGAGATAAAAGGGCATTTGGCATCGCTTGACACGCCTGATGATGTAGCGAGAGTCTTAGGTGAACAGGCTAGGATAGTTAAGGAAAAAATCGCGACACTAACCGAAACGTTACGGGCTATTGAAGCTCTAAGAGAAGAAACCTTGCGTATGCACACGGTTGATTTCAAGAAATACGCCGACATAATCGTGCTTCTACAGTTAAAAAATGACCTCTATTGGGTAGTCAAACACTTCGATGATAATATGCTTGAACACATACGTGAAAACTTTAGTCAACAAAGTGGCTTAGAATTTGTAAATGAATGGAAAGACCTGTGTGATGAAACGGCAGAGCTTCAAAAAAACGGCATATCGCCGCTAAGTGAACAGGGTCAAGCGATAGCGAAAACTTGGTGGGACATTGTGATAAAGTTTACAGGCGGGAATATGGCTATGTTGCCACAATTGATGGAGTTCGCGCAAAACAGGGACAACTGGGACAATGTATGGAAAGAGAAGTATACGCTGGTTGAGCCATTTTTAATGCAGGCGTTAGAGGAGTTTTTCAAGAATATGGGTCAAAATCCGTTTGAGGGGGTTTCGCAATGAGTATAGCGGTTAGGGTTAATAACCTTGTAAAGAATTACGGCGCAAATAGCGTCATCAAAGGCATTTCGTTTGAAGTCAGACAGGGCGAAATCTTCGCTTTCCTTGGCACGAACGGCGCTGGAAAGACCACAACGCTTGAATGTATCGAGGGTTTACGCGGTTATGACAGCGGTAAAATAGATATAAGCGGTAAGGTAGGCGTTCAATTACAGTCAGCGTCGCTCCCGGCTAACATCAAAGCCATTGAAGCGATAAGGTTATTTTCGAAGTGGAATAGAAGTGGCGTTGATACACATCTGCTCACGGCTTTTGGGATTGATGAAATAAAAAACAAGCAATACAAGGATATGTCCGTGGGTCAAAAACGACGACTCCACTTAGCTCTCGCGCTAATCGGCAACCCAGACATTATCATTCTTGATGAACCCACGGCGGGTCTTGACGTAGAAGGCAGAGTTGCGCTCCACGAAGAAATCAGAAAACTAAAGGCGGCAGGCAAGACAATAATTATGGCAAGCCACGACATGGCAGAAGTGGAAAGCCTATGTGACCGCATCGCCATTCTGAAAGACGGTAAACTAGCCTTTATGGGTACGGCGGGTGAACTTACGGCCCATATCGGTGTGAGCTGTACCATTCACATAAAGACAGAAAAAGGCGTTAACACTTTTACATCAGACAATATAACCGAAACACTGCTCACAGAGCTTTCACGCTACAAGCAAGAACACATAACCGTTCTTGATGTTAAGGTCGAGAAAGCTACACTTGAAGAGAGATTTATCGCTATAGCAAGGGGGAACGAGTAATGAGCACGTTTTTATATGGCATTGGGCTACAATGGAAGCTGGACTTTAGAAATAAAGGTGTTGTTGTTACCTATTATGTTGTACCGTTGGTGTTCTTTGCCTTCATGGGCGGTATCTTCACATCAATTAACCCCGACGCAAAGGATACACTCATACAATCTATGACAGTTTTCGCTGTAACTATGGGTACGATTCTCGGCTCACCCGCGCCGCTTGTAGAGCTCTACGGCAGTGACATAAAGAAGGCATACAAGGTCGGCGGGATTCCGCTGTGGGTGGGGGCGGTGAACAACGCTATATCGGCTTTCATCCACTTGATGATAACTAGCGCAATAATATATGTAGCGGCTCCTCTAATCTATCAAGCCACAGCTCCCGAAAGCGTAACACAACATTTTCTGTCGGTCGCGCTGTTCTTACTAGCCGCTATTGGGGTAGGAACTCTTCTAGGGCTGTTTGTTAAGGCGACATCAAAGCTGACAATGCTTGCACAAATAATTTTCTTGCCGTCGGTTATGCTGTCAGGTATCATGTTTCCGCTAAGTTATCTGCCGAGTGTGTTGGCGACAATCGGGAAGTTATTCCCCGCTACATGGGGATTTATACTGCTGACGGAAAAGTTTGACTGGGCTAATGTGTTTCCGCTTGTCATTATCTTTGCAATTGCAACTGTTTTAAGCGCATTTAAGCTATCAAGAATCAAAAGAGTTTAGCTAGAAAAGCCACTGCCGCAGTAGCGGCAGTGGCTTCATTTCGCAAAGGATATTGTGAAGTGGCACGGAGGTTCCCCCGAAATTATTGCTAAGGATTTACGTATTGCGTTATGATTTTCTTGCCACCTGCACATAAAGTGAGAATGTTCACCACTTGAATTATTTTCAGATTGATATATTATTTAAGCGGTATGCAAACGCCTACGCGAAAGATTGTGTCGTTCGGCATAATATCAAGCACTCCGCCGTTACGCTCTACAATATCCCTAACAGAGCGTAGCCCTATACCGCGCCTGCCTGTGACCTTGCTTGACAATATGATTTCTCCTTGCTTTTGTGGGGTACCACTGTAGGTATTCTCTATAAGTAGAAAAAATAGAGCACTGTTATTCGTGCTACTTATGGCAATATTGCGGTTGCCTTTGGTTTGCCGCTGACAGGCTTCAATGGCGTTTTCCAGAAGATTGCCAAAAAGTGTACACAACTCTATATCGGATAGTGATAGTTTTTCGGGTAGAATCAGCTGAATCTTTATTTGGATATCGTGCTTCTTTGCCGTGTTGTAGTAATAGCCCAAAAGCGCGTTTACGGCGGCGTTTTTGCAAAACAGCGTGTCTTTGGCGTAATCAGTCGTATCTATGGCTTGCGTAACGCGCCCCAGATATTCGTGTAAAGGGTTTGTGTCTATTTCTGTGTTGGTATTTTGGACTGCCAAGCCCTCTATAGCGCGTAAGTGCTGGCGAAAGTCATGTACAAGACGGCGGTTTTCCGTTGCTTGTACCGCGAGCCTGCTTGAATACTCCAATTGCATGGTAAGTTGGCGTTTAATCTGCCTATGCTCCTCGGCAAATGAAAGACTGTTGGCATACGCGTCTGTTATGGTGCGCCACAAGGTGTAGCCAATGGTTGCAATCAGTGCGGTACTGCCTATTTCCAAGAACCAACCTCCTATAATGGGCTCATAGAAGGGCAACAGTCTGTCCCATACAAACGCGGCGGCGTAAACAAGATTGGCGTAAAACAAAACCCAGCCTTGCTCGATGCCTGTTGTTATCGCAATAGCGGAGGTAATGAGCAAGTACGCCGCCGTGACTAATTTGAAAACAAACACAACAACAGAAAAGGCGTGCATGAGCGGAATAGTTAAGTTTCGTGATATTAGCCCATAAATCAGAGCAATCCCGCAAATCAGCATGGCTACCGATATGCTTATCAAACGTGGCATTCTGCTTGTATCACATAGTTTATTGTGTATAACAATTACCAACAGCGTCACCAAATAGCCGCTAAAAAGCTCCACCGCGTACCACGGAGAAACGGGCAACGTGAGTGCCGCATGAAGAATAGGGTAAGAGATAAACCCACAAGCGGCCAAACAAAGTAGTGCAAAGCGCAGAGCGTTTCGCTCTTCTCTACGAATGCCCAAATAAAGTGCGCATATACCCACGATTATTACAAGCGCAAGTATTACCAGACGTAGCCATAGGCGCATATCCCTTGCGGCGTTTATGGCTTCCAGTGTGCCAAAGGCGGGGGGATATACAAGCCCACTGTAGTAGTGTGAATAGTTACTTGCGGTCAGCAGGATAGTGGTTCTGTCTGATGCCTCAAAGGCTATAATGCGGTTGCCGGTTTGTGGGTTATAGGTTTCGGGGTTCGGGTCGCCTACA
Source organism: uncultured Defluviitaleaceae bacterium (assembly GCA_964583165.1). Taxonomy (GTDB): domain Bacteria; phylum Bacillota; class Clostridia; order Lachnospirales; family WRAX01; genus CAZOVK01. Next base: position 38,997 of record CAZOVK010000002.1, read on the forward strand.
GCTAATAATAATTTGTCGCCGACATATAAACGATATGCTGAGAATATCTCGGGTAATTCTAGCGCATAGACTTGCGGTTGTTTTGGCAGTTGAATGTTTAGAGCATAACTTGCGCTACCATATGGGTCATCGTCGCCGAAGTCAAATCGCATACGCTCGCCAATCATTGTGTAGAGCATGTAATGGTCGTATTTATTGCTGTCTAAGTCATCAGGCGTAAGCATTGCGCTAGGGTAGAGTTCCCAACCGTAAGTAAGGTATCTTATCGGGTGTTTCTGCAAGTCCTCATCCGTTAATACCAACAAACCGTTCGCAGCTTGCGTTGCCTGATGTGTGTATTTGTTGTCAAAGTGATACATACACAAAAATAAAACTGAAAACACTAACAGCACCAATAGGGATGCGAATAGCCTCTTTAACAGCGAAAATTTCGGCGACACAGTTTTTCGCGTGACATTTATCATCGCCTTACAAGCCGTTTTCGAAGCAGCCAGCCGCCCAAGCCAACAACAGGTAGCGATACACCACAGATGATAGCCAATACAGCATTAGTATTGTTCGACGCTTGTGTACTCGTTCGAATAATCGGCAATTTAGCCGAAACGCTCGGTGGTTCAAAAGTTGGAGTCGGTGTCGTTATCGTCGTGTGAGGTACGCCCCCATTTGAATCAACAGCTGTTGGCGTGTTCTGCTCGTGTATGGTGTAATAGCCCGTTTGGTCAACAATAAATGTCGCTACGGCGATATTCTCATCATAAATGCCGCTATATTCTATGCCCTGCTCGTCGGTGAGAATCAATTGGGCTGTAGCGTCTAGCATGTGGTATGGCACCATGACTATGGTTTTCGGTATATAAGTTACGGGAATATCGTTTAATTCTATCGAAAAAGTAAACGTACTATCGCTTATCATTGTGATAGTCACAGAAAAGCGGTCGCTGTCTTTGATGTTAAGACCGTCAAACACATCTCTAGGTATCGAAATACTGATGCCCTGCTTAGAAAACCGTACGGCTTCAGCGTCATAAAGCATCATAAGAAGGCGAGTGCCAGAGATAATATCTTGCGTCTGTCCAAAAAACTCCTTGAAAGCTTGCGGGGTTGGTGAAGCCGTATCTGTGGGTATTTCTTCTGTATCGCTTGGTTTTGTGCTGTCCGGCTCGGGGTGTATGGTTTCGTTTGACCTCGGCGTTATGGATTCATCTTCATTGGCGTTAGGGTAGGGGAGGTAGTCCGTCAACTCAGTCTGGTTTTCCGCTATCGAATCAACCTCAATGGGTTTAGTCGTTGTGGGGGTAACAATAACATCAGGGGTTTTGTTTGTGTAGTTCGGTGTATGTTCAGTATGGTCATAATCATCGTAATTGTAATCATAATTATTGCCGCTACTATTGTCGGCCCCGTTTTCGGGTGGATTTTGACTTTGGTCGGGTGGGGTTTGATTGTCACTATCGCCGCCGTCGCGGTCACCGTCAAGTTTAATCATGCCTATGTCATCGAAAAAAACATACTGTCCGTTATCCATTAAATTGAGTACGTTGGATATTTTGCCATTGGCTATAAGCACGAAGTAGTAATTGTCGCGAGTGATCAAAAAGTTAAGCGGGATTGTGAAATAATCCGCGCCAAACTGCACTTGTTCTGCGTTTAGGTCTTGCCAATTACCGCCGGTCAACTCTTCGTCAAGCAGCTGTCTTTTCCCGGCGTGCAAATATTTAACCACAGGCGATTTAAGCCCCGCGTCTATATGCTCAGATACATTCACCTTCACTGTGTTATCAGATGTAATGCCATATATAATGCGGAATGTATTAGGTTCATAGATATAAACAGGTGCCTCCACAGAAAAATATTGCTTTTGCAATGTGTATTTGTCCTCGTCTTCAGGCGAAAGCTTGTAGTAAAGCGTCGGATAATAGAGGTAAGCAAAATATGAGTTAGGCTCACTCGATATGTAATCAATCACTAAATCAACATTTTCTGTGCCGTCTGCGGTTGTAACGGTATATGTGGCATAATCGGCTTGCAAGTGTGCCATATATGCTTCTAGCGCCGTAATATCGCCCATTTCAAGCATAATACATTCCAGATATTCTATTGTTGGTTCATTAAAAATCGGCTTCTTTTCCGGGGTCACAGGGTCCGGTTCTGGTTCTTCTTCGGTTCTGTCGTCATAAATGGTGAAATTAACTGCTTGGCGTTTCAAAACGTCAGGCGAATACAACGTCCAATCATCGGGTACGACTACATCGGCGTAGATAGTATATTCCCCCGGCACATATGCCCCGTTTTCCATAGGCAAATCTTCAAAGTGCCAGTTCCACGGCAATTCTGTATGGGTATATGTGTTAAAATCTGGGTCCGGTGGTTGCCAAATAGAAACAAACGCGGTGCCAAACGATTCAAGCAAATCCGATATAACACTATCAACATCCTGCACAGAAGCAGTGCGCACAAGTGAATTGTATGTTACAATATTGACTATCTGCCAAACGCCGGGGTGTTCCGGGTCTTCATACGAAAAAACAGGCAGGGCACTGGCAAAACATATAATTATAGCGATAACAACCGCCGTCACACGCTTCACAATAGCCCCCCCGATTCCTCATAAACAAACCGCCTAAAGGTTGCCCCCAAGGCATTTTTATTCCGTATGCTCATGGGTATAACCTCACCGTTTTTCAGCACAAACGTGTGACCTTCCTGCCTCTCTACATAGTTAAGGTTCACCATTGTGCCGCGCAAGCATATAATGAAGCTTTTCAGTTTGCCAAGCGGTTCAGTTACATCACGAAAACTCTCGTTTACCTTTATTACACCATTCTCCATATGCACGTAGGTTACATGTTTTTTATAGTCTATGTACAAGATGTTCTGAATGGGCAGTGACAATTTAGCGCCCCCTGAAACAACATTTAGTACGGCTGTTGCTTCTTCCTGCCTAAGTTTACAATTACTCATCGCCACTAAAAACGCCGCGTCATCAATCGGTTTAACAAGATAAGACACCGCGCGCACGGTATAACCCTCAACGGCAAAATCTCGCGTTATGGTGAGAAAGATAATCTTGCAGTTTTTGTCTTTTTCAAAGACCTTAATTGCCGCATCCATGCCGCTCATGCCACCCATAAATATGTCCATAAACACAAGTGAAAACACTCCCGCCTTAAACGCGTCAAGAAACGCCTCTGCGCCTCCAAACTCCACAATCTCAAAGTCCAAGCGGTGGCTTTGAGCGTAATCCAACAACTTCTCTGAAAGTAACGTGCGGTCATACGAAATGTCGTCAACAATGGCAATCTTCATAACTTGATAGCTTCTCCTGAAAGAATATAAATGAAAATTACGATAAGTCATTATAACACAAAACTATAAACCTGTCCATATTCTAAAACCCAGAAGCCTTGCGCTTTGAGTATAAATATTGCCTTTCGAGTAGAATCATAAAAAATAATTTTGCGGCTTGAGTAGAAACCCTGCGGCTTGAGCAAACCCTATTGACTTTCGTTTTCAGCTGTTTCATACTTAGCAAAATATTGTCATTATGCAAGAGGGGTATTAATAACGTAACAAAACACAAACAGGGAGGGAAGTATTTTAATGACAGAATCAAGAAACAAACGGAACAAACTAGGTAGCAGGTTAATAAGCCTAATGACCGCGTTGGTGATGGTGTTTGCCTTGCTGCCGTTTAATGTCGTAACGGTTAAGGCAGAAGGCATCACAGTGTCCGATTGGAACGGCTTAGTAGACGCCCTTACAAGCGGAATCGAAGGTTACATAATAACTCTTAGCTCAAACATAACCGCGCCGACAGGTACAAACACTGTAACCGTTAACGAAAACTACAAGCTTGGGCTATCAAACTATTCTATAATAATACCAAGCGGCTCGAATGTAACAATTGACGGCGCTCATACGATAACTCGTGAAACAATCGGCACTGGCGCGTTCTTCGATGTTCAAAGCGGTGGTACGCTCACGCTCACAAACATCACACTGGACGGCGGCGCAACAGCCACGCCAACCGCCCTAACAGCCACAGACGCGCTGGTTACTGTTCAAGAAGGTGGTTCGCTTAACCTTGGCACAAGCGGCAGCACATTAGACGGCGCAACGTTGCGGAATAACAACAACGCCGGTGGCCCTGGCGGCGTGAACAACAGCGGCACAGTTACCATGAACGGCGGCACAATAAGCGGCAACACCGCAAGCGGCATTGGCGGCGGCGTGTACAACAGTGGCACATTTACCATGAACGGCGGTACAATAAGCGGCAACACCGCAAGCGGCAGCGGCGGCGGCGTGTTTAACAGCGACACATTTAACATGAGCGGCGGCACAATAAGCGACAACATTGCAACGGTCGAAAAAGGTGGCGGGGTGTACAATTCTGTGCATGCCTCAATGAACATTTCCGGCGGCGCGGTTATAAAAGACAACCTTAAGGGAGGGTCAGGAAGCCAAACAAACAGCAATGTTTATCTATCCGCTACTGATTGTGACATGACTAAAGCGGGCGCGTTCACACAAGGGGCAGACATCCATGTTGACCTTTCCGACTTGACCGCAGGAGCCGATATGCTTACAAACGGCGCCACAGCCGTTGTAGACGGCGACCAGAACTATTTCACAAGCGACACGGCAGACAAGTCTTTTGTGTTTAGCGTGGATAAACTTGTTTTGGGAGAGGGTGTCCCAACCGCCGCGATAGGCAACTGCACCATCAGCGGCGAAACAGGCACACCGTTATCAAACCAAACAGCCACGGTAACATTAACAGGCGGCACGTTTGTCGGCACAACGTCCGGCGTTGACGCGACAAGCTGGTTCGGCGCGGGCGTTATCCCTGACGGTGTTTCTGTTGTCTTTACAGCCACAGCGGCAAGCACAACAGGTACACTCACATTCAACGGCACACCAACAGCCATATCAAGCGCGACTTTTGGCGCGGTGACGATACCACAGGCGCAAATAACAGACGCGACAGCGGCGGTTGTTGCCCCTGCAAATATAAGTGCGGTGTTTGCCATAACAGCCCCCGAGCCGGCAACATATATCGACACCACGGTAAGCCCTGTTGTCCTCGTGCCAAACAGCGCGTGGGATGCGGATAGCAAAACCCTTACGCTCACAGGCGTGAACATCACTGAACCCATGAAAGATGGTGTAGCCTTCTCCGCTATCAAAGTCCCTGCCGGCACAACGATTGACATGATAGGGCTGAATACCCTTAAGTCCGCGGTGATAGATAGTGGTGTCTACAGTAACGGCACAGTCTACAGCCTGGGCGCGTTGACAATGACAGGCTCGGGTGTTCTTGATGTAAGCAATAGTAACAGTACCGGTAATGGTTATGCGATTTTGGCGAAAGGCAACCTTACTGTAAGCAGCGGCTACATTAAGGCGTATAAAACAACGATAGGCGGCGTTTCTATTATGGTTTCCGGCGGTAGCTTCAACGTTACCGGCGGCTATATTGACACAGAAACGCCAAGCACGGTTGGGGTCACGGGTTTCGCCACGAATGGCATCAGTATTAACGGCGGTAACGTGACCATCAGCGGCGGATACGTCAAGACGGTTGGTTATGGCACGCCAAACAGCTACAACTCCGGCATTAATTGCAACAATTTGACTATAAGCGGCGGATATTTGGAAGCAGTCGGAAAGGACAGCACTAATGCCCCGTCTAATGGTGTTTCATGTACTTCATTTACAAACTCGGGTGGCGTGGTTAAAGCCACAGGTGGCGATGGTACTAATAGCTACGGTATCAACGCAAACACATCCGCAACATTTAATGGCGGCGTAACGATAGCCAAGAGCGGCACGGCTTCGGTCGGCACAAGCGCGGCTGTTTGGTGTGGTGACCAATCTCGCTTCACCGAAAGCAACGCAACCAAGGTGATGTATGTAAACAACAGCACCGTTACAGGCACAAGCGAGCTTATAAACGCAAGCCGTACAAATGATGGCTTGGCAATCGGCACAGGCACAACCGCCGCCAAAGACGTGGTTATCGCCAAGGTGTTCAGCAACGCTCCCATAACAAGCCTCACCAACAACATCCTCGACGGCTACTATATCGCATACGACAATTCTAGCAACGCGCCCCTTAATCTTGATGGGATAACGGAGCTAACTATCAGCGGCGGTAATTATGTAAATAACAACAACAACGGCGCTGGCGCGGTGAGAATTACTATGAGTAGCGAGACGGCAATAGCGGGTGACGGCACGCTGGTATGCCTCTCCAACTCGTCAGGGGTTGGAAACGGCATTACGCTTAATAAAGCCACAGGTTTTAACGGCAACTTAATCGGCATAGGCAGCGCAGGTATTTACTTTTATTCCGATTTCACCGCCACAAAAAACGTTATCGGCGTGGGGCGTTACAGTTACGGCGTTACTTCCAGCGGCAAGCTTGACGTCAACTTAGGCGCAAATGTCATTGGCATATACACTCCCACAGGTGGTGCTTTATCTTGCAACGGAGTCGATGTGTCGCAAAGCTCAATCCTTAAAGGCAATGTAACCGCTATTGGCGGAACAGAAGCCGGTCTTAATTTTGCAGTATTCGGACAAACGCTCACAATCGACAAAGGCGCAAGCGTAACCGTAATAGGCAGCCACGCGACAAACGGCGCACTTAACTGCAGTAACAACACGCTGGCCATCACAGGCGGCAAGGTTTGGGCGTATAACAAAGATGCAGGCGGCTCGGTTATGGCAAACACGCTGACCATCGGTTCAGGCATAACTGCCCACACCCTTGCAAGCGACGCAACTTATGGCGACACACTCACCGAAAGAACTGGCACGGACAACACCATCTCCGAAAAGATAGCGTATATCCTCGGACAGCCCTACACTGTCACATTCGACACAAACGGTAGCAGCGGCACACCGCCAAGCCCCATAAGACAAGCGAGCGCGAGCGCGGCAGTAACCATCCCAGCCCCGTCAGAGGCTAATTGCGGCACAAGGATTGGTTATACGCTGGACACAACAGGCTGGTATGACAATGCAGACGGCACAGGCACAGCCATAATAGGCAGCTACACGCCTACGTCCGATATCACCCTCTACGCCAAATGGACGGATAATCCCACCTACACTATCACCTTCGATGCAAACGGCGGCACAGTGAGCCCCACAAGCGGCGTAACATTCACAAATGGCACACTGTCAAGGCTACCCATACCAACGCGCACGGGCTACACCTTTGGCGGCTGGTTCAAGGAAAGCGCGTTCACTACAGCTGTCACCACATCGACGGTGTTCACAGCGGACACAACGATTTTCGCGAAGTGGACGGAAGGCGGTGGCTCACCGCAACCCAGCGGCTCACCGGGCGGCAATGTCGTAATTACACAGACGATTCCGCAGAAGATAGAGGTTTTGACGAACGGTTCGACTGTCACAGTGAATATGAGTGCGAACCCGGCTGTGTCGAAGGACATTTTGCAAGCGGCGAAGGGCAAGGATGTAAATATTGTCCTTGATTATGGTAAGTACACATGGACAATCAATGGCAAAACCGTTACAAGCGTATCGGTTTCGTCAAATTCGTATGACTTGACGGTGGCGGAAATCAGCCATGACCCGATTTCGGTACTTGTGGGAGCAGATACACCACAAGTAATACAACTCTCGATTGCGTATAGCGGTGGCTTGCCGTTTACGGGCGTATTGTCATACCCTGTTGACGCTAGCTATAACGGTCAGACGGTGTATCTCTACTATTATAACAGCAAGCTGGGTGGGCTAACATTGTCCGATACATGCGTCGTGACTAATGGTTATGTGACTTTTAACTTCACTCACTGCTCGCGATATGTCGTGACTACACAAAACCTAGGCAAAGCGGTTGGAATCACGAATCCGTTTGAAGATGTAACGGAAAGTGATTGGTTCTATGACGCGGTAGTTAATGCCTACAACAGGGGGCTTTTCGCAGGTGTTAGTGACACAACCTTTGGCCCTAAAGTGACAATGACACGCGGTATGTTCGCGACAATTATAGCCAGACTCGATGGCGCTGACGTGACAGGTTATACAAACACGAAATTCACAGACGTTGACATGAATGCTTATTACGGCAAATCTGTAGCATGGGCGGCCGATAAGGGGTTAATTTCGGGTTATCAAAACGGCAAGTTCGGCCCTAACGACAACATTACACGTGAACAAATGGCGGCTATCATTTACAACTACTTGAAATACGCCAAGGTGTCGCTGCCAACGACATTGAATGTTCCGATATTCACTGACTCCAATAAGGTATCGGTATGGGCTAACGAGGCCGTGACCGTTATCACCAACAGCGGACTTATGCAGGGTTCCGACAATCGCTTCAATCCGCAAGATACGGCTTCGCGTTCCGAAGTGGCGCAGGTATTGCTTAAATATCTGAATACAACAGCCGAATAGGAAGCTTAAAACTAAATATCAAAAAGGCGCGGCATAGTTCGTGCCTTTTTGTTTTTCAGATAATATCAAAAAACGAACCTAAATATAGTACGGAAATAGAGCAAAAAATGTTACCAATTACACTTTTTCCATTCAGACAGCAATTGTTGTTCTATGCAAACCGTGGTATGATGTAAGAGAGATTGAAATATTGCAAGAGCAGGTGATTGGGTATGGCTTATATTTTCGCAATGAGTGATATTCACGGACATATTAAAGGACTCGAAGAAGCGCTGTCGCTCATTGACTTGTCCTCTGATAACGTTAAGCGGCTTATTTTGTGCGGTGATTATATCGATAATGGGAATGATAGTTGTAGGGTATTATACAAAGTGAAAGAGTTGACAGAAAGCTACCCAGATAAGGTTGTTGCGCTGATGGGGAATCACGAGAAGATGTTTTTGGAGTTTGTCAACGCATCAGACAAGGATATATGGAACACCGAGTGGCTAAGTGCGGATAGTGAGTTCACTACTGTGAACAGTTTCATTTCGCAGGAAACAAAAGAAGCAATAAACACACTTTACTCACAGAGCGCAGAGCGGTATACGTTTCTGTTTCAAGCCGCAAAGCTGATAAAAAACGATATTTTAACAAACCACGCATCATTGATTAAGTGGCTTCGTAAATTGCCGTTCTATTACGAAACAGAGGAGCAAATCTTCGTTCACGCGGGTATCGATGAGGAAGCAGAAGATTACTGGATGTACGGAACCTCGGAAGATTATTATGTCAGCAAATACCCAGCAACATTCGGTACGTTTTATAAGGATATTATTGCGGGGCATGTAAGTACAAGCTCAATCGTGGGTAAAAGGAGTTTTCATGATGTCTACTGGGATGGGAAAAGCCATTACTACATAGACGGTAGCGTGAATGAAAGCGGCGTTGTGTTACTGCTTAGGTATGACACGGACAAGAAAGCATATTCCGAAGTAAAAAGCGTGGATGGCTCTGTCACCGAGCGCACCATTAAAAAAGGAAGGAACAGCCGTTGAAGCTTTCGGCACGCGAATTTACAACAGTAATTATGCGCATAGACTCAGAGGGGGCGTATTGTTGCTACGCCCCCTCTTGATAATTCTTACATAATAAAGCCATCAAAGATAACTGCAACTGAGATAAACGATATGCAGATTATTCCCAACACTGTTTTGTAACCAATAAGCTTAAAGTGTTTTCTAAAGCTGTCAGATACCTTAGACTGCTCGAGCTTCTTGCCCTTTACCATAAACATTCCGGCTAGCAAGAATATACCGAGGGCGGCCAACAATAAAAGCCCGTCTTTGCCGATTTCAAAACCATTTTGAACAGAGAAGTTTCCAAACAGAAAGCCACACAAGAACAATATTGCGGCTAATATTATTGAAACAATAAGACTAATAGCCAACATCTTTAAAACATCCCTAAGAAGCATCACGGCTTTGCTCATTTGGCTCTGCTTTCGCAATAGTGGCAGGCCACCAAGTGGTTGCCGCCGGCGTCTTTAAGCTCGGGCATTTCTGCCTCGCAAATCGGCATCGCAAACTTACATCTCCCGCGGAATTTGCAGCCCGGTTTTGTGTTAATCGGGCTCGGCACCTCGCCCTCTAGCTTAATCTTGCTCTTTTCTCTCTCTTCCTCAACCTCTGGGTCAGGAATAGGTATTGCCGACAAAAGCGCTTGGGTGTAAGGATGCATCGGGTTTGCATAAAGCTCGCTGGAGCTTGTAAGCTCGACAAGGGTTCCTAAATAAAGCACGGCAACACGGTCAGAAATAAGCTTAACCATAGAGAGGTCATGAGCGATAAACAGATACGTCAGCTTCATCTTCTTCTGCAGTTCAACCAGCAGGTTTACAATCTGAGCTTGAATAGACACGTCAAGCGCTGAAATAGGCTCGTCTAATATCATAAACTCGGGGTTTACAACGAGAGCGCGCGCTATGCCGATTCTCTGTCTTTGACCGCCAGAAAATTCATGAACAAATCTACTTGCGTGTTCACTGTTAAGCCCGACTAAATTGAGATGATGAAATATCATTTCTTGGCGCTGGGCCTTGCTCTTCGCTAGGCGGTGAATGTCTATACCCTCGCCGACTATATCAGCAACCGTCATACGCGGGTCTAATGAGCCGTAAGGGTCTTGAAACACCATTTGGGCTTTTTTCTTGAAGTCAAAGCGTTCTTTGCCGGTCAGAGAATGGACATCGCTACCGTTATAGAGCACTTGCCCATCGGTTTTTGAGTAAAGACCTATACAGGTTCTTCCGCATGTCGTCTTACCACAGCCGGACTCGCCCACCATGCCCAATGTTTCACCTCTGTAAATATCAAAGGAAACATTGTCAACCGCTTTCAAAATCTGATTCTTGCCGACTGTGAAATACTTCTTTAGATTCCTAACGGAAAGAGCTACTTCTTTGGTTTCCATATTAGTTCCCCTTCCTTAGCTCAGGCATATGCACTTTCGGCGCCATCTCGTGATGAAGCCAACAAGCTCCAAGGTGACCGTTGCCAAAATCAGTCATTTCAGGCATTTCCTCAATGCAAATCGGCATACAGTATTCACATCTTGTGCTAAAGGGGCAACCAATCGGAGGGGAAAGCAAATCCGGAGGGGTTCCCGGTATTGACATCAGCGTTTGTTTGTTCATAAGGTCAAGTCTTGGTACCGATTGGATTAACGCCCATGTATACGGATGTTTAGGACGATAAAAAATGTCTTTTGACATGCCGCTTTCGACTATCATGCCGCAGTACATAACAGCGATCCTATTTGCCACATTAGCTACAACGCCAAGGTCATGCGTTATCATAATAACCGAAACCTTACGGTTCTTCTGCAAGCCTTTAATAATATCCAGAATCTGTCCTTGAATAGTAACATCAAGCGCAGTCGTCGGCTCATCGCAAATAAGCACGTTAGGGTCGCAGGCAAAGGCAATCGCAATCATGACCCTTTGGCGCATACCACCTGAAAACTCATGTGGATACTGCCTTACTCTTTTTTCTGGTTCAGGTATACCGACTAATCGTAACATCTCAACCGCTTCTTTTAATGCGGCCGCCTTTGTCATCTGCTTATGTACAATGAGATTCTCGGCGATTTGATGCCCAACGCGCATAGTCGGGTTTAAGGCTGCCAGTGCGTCTTGAAAAATTATCGCGCATTCGCCACCTTTGTATTTTCTCCATTGATTTACACTATAGTTCAGAATGTTTGTTCCGTCGTAAACTATTTCGCTGTCTGCTTTTACCTCTCCCTGTGGTTTCTTAATAAGACCCATAATAGCCTTGGCAGTAACCGACTTTCCGCAGCCAGATTCACCTACTATTGCAAGAGCCTCCCCTTTGTCGAGATAAAAGGATACTCCACGAACCGCCTTTATTTCACCGGCATAAGTATGATAAGAAACCCTAAGGTTTTTGACTTCCAAAATGTGCTTGTCATTACTCATAGTATAAGCCTCTCCCCTTTATTTTGAGTTTCTTATTACTGGCGAAGTTTCGGGTCAAGCGCGTTGCGCAGTCCATCGCCCAGCAGATTGAATGCTAAAACTATAATACAGAGAAGCGCACATGGGTAAAACAGCTGATGCGGATAAAAGTCCATAGTTTGCTGACCCATTGAGATTAAAACCCCAAGGCTGATGTCAGGCGACCTAAGACCGATACCGAGAAAGCTAAGACCTGCCTCCGTGAATATAAAGCCCGGAATAGCGGTCGATGCGTCAAGCAATAAAATACCCAGCATATTCGGTATGTAGTGTTTCAGAATTATTCTAAGCGGTTTAGCGCCAAGGACTTCCGCCGCGAAAATATACTCCGATTGTTTAAGCTGCTTTATCATACCGCGTACCTGTCTTGCTGTACCGCACCATGCGGTAATACTAAGCGCTACCAGCAGAGAAAACAGCGAGTTGCCAAGCACCATCATAATTAAGATGGTAATAAGCAACGAGGGAACAGAGTTCATAACCTCTATCACACGCATAAGCACTTCATCAACCCAGCCGCCGAAATGCGCCATAACTGCGCCATAAATCGTTCCGAACATAAGTTTAAGAGTGGTTGCGACAAGCGCAATAATTATCGACGCTCGCGCGCCGGCCCATATTCTCGAAAATAAATCTCTGCCCAACCCATCTGTACCAAACCAGAACTCTGCCGAAGAGGGTTGATTTTTAAGCGATACATTCATTTTAACATAATCATAGCCGCGAAGATTAGGCCCGATAATTACCATAACAAAAACTATGCAAAGTACAACTATCGAAGCCATGGCTATCGGGTTTTTTCTGAGGCGTCGCCAAGCGTCCTGCCAAAATGAAATGGCTTGACGATAGATTTTATTGAGGTCTTCGCTTTTATATCCGATTATTTGAAATTTCTCTTGACTGTATTCTTTCATGTTCTTGCCCCCTCCCTTATCTGCTCTTGCCTAATAAAGTAATTCGCGGATCAACGGCGACATAAAGAAGGTCCGTTATGAAAAGTACAATTATGTACATTGCTGCCAAAATAACAGTTTCTCCCATCAATATGGAGATGTCCTGCGCGTTTACCGAAGTTACATAATACTGCCCAATTCCCGGGATAGCAAAGATACTTTCGATAAAGAACGACCCCGTAATACACATTGCGATAGACATCGGCAGAATAGTAATTATAGGGATAAAAGAGTTGCGTAAAATATGCTTTCTAATAATAGCCCATCTGCTAAGACCCTTAGACTCTGCTGTGAGCACATAATCTTGACCTATAACGTCAAGCATGGATGCTTTTAGTAATCGCGCATAAGTCGCGATATAACCGAAGCAACCGGTCAGCGTAGGCAACACAGTATATTTCCAGCCGCCAAAGAATAAATCTTTACCCTCGGGCCAACCGATAGTGGGGAACCACTTTAGGTTGCCGGCGAAAATTTTCTGAAGCATTAAGCCGAATACCAAATTTGGCACAGAAATCATAAGTACCGAAAAAACAATAACAAGATAATCTATAGCTGAACCACGTTTCATTGCGGCTAGTATTCCCAACATAAGTCCGACAAAAACACCAAGCGTCATTTGCTGGATTCCGAGCCTAGCGGAGACCGGAAGACGCTCTTTAATTAGGCTTTGTACGGTTTGCCCTGCGTGTACGATAGACTCGCCGAAATCTCCGCGCAATAACCCCTGCATTGTAATAAAATAGCGGGTCATCATTGGCTTATCATAGCCATATCGTTTATAGAAATTTGCCTTTACCTGTGGCGGTAGCTTTTCCGCTCTTTGTGCAAGAGGGTCGCCGGGAATGGCTTCCAGAAGGAAAAACGTTGCGGTTGCAATCAAAAATAAAGTGAGAATCATTTCAGCCAAGCGACGCAATAAATATATCCCCATAGAAATCTCCTATTTGACAAACTCTTATTTCCTTGCAAAACAATGAATCGGTTTTGTACAGGGTACTGCTTTCTTTCGCTTACCCAGCAATCCATCTTTTAGAAAAGAAGCAAAAAAGGCTGTTAGGTAGCCTTTTTTGCTTCTAAGTTTAGCGCTTATTTACCTTCGATATAAGTCTTGTAAACTTCTTGGCTTGCTCCGAAGGAGGAAGTGTGGAAATCCTTAACCCAGTTCTGGATGAAGAAATGGTTGTCATTGTAGTACATCGGAATAAACGCACAGTCGTCTACAAGCAGCATTTTTTCGAGATTCTGGTAGATTTCAAAGCGCTTTGACATGTCGTTAAGACCATCTAACGAGTCAAGCATAGCATCAAAATCTTTGTTTGAATACAGACCGTAGGATTCGTAGATGCCCGTTTTGAAGATATGAAGGAAATCAAGCGGGTCGTTATAGTCGCTCCACCAGCCGGATGTCATAATATCATAGTTGAAGGCATCCTTTTCAGCTGTGAACATCGAGTAATCGCCAACTGTGTTAAGCTCTACTTTACAGCCAATGTTGTTCTCGATAGACTGTTGGAGATACTCTCTGAGGTTCTGGTCTGTTGTAGCCGAGCCCGATGTCAAAAGCGTAATAGTTACATCTTTTATAGGTGTCGTAACTCCCAGCTCGTCAAGACCTTTCTGGAAAAGAGCCTGAAGCTTAGCGGGGTCAGCGGAATACTCCTCATACTCGGCAAGAGCCGGTTCAGCAGATTGGTCACGGTACGACGTCCCGTTGAAAGTAATAGCGGGGGCGATAAGACCATAAGCGGGTACATATCTTCCGTAAACAGCTGAGACGATTTCCTCTCTGCTGATGCTGTAAGAAATGGCTTTACGAATGTTTACGTTGGCTACTAAGCCCGATTTGCCACCGTTTGTAAACTCAAAACAGAGCATATTGGTGCCGGGGTATTTCGTTGTCATAGACTGGACCTTGCCTTCTTTAGCAAGGGCGTCAAACTTAGCAATATAATCGCCGGCGGCGCTGATAACATCAAGCTGACCGTTTTCAAACATTGTAGCTGCCGTAGCCGCTTCGGGAACAGCAAACCAGTTTACCTTTTCAAGCTTTACATTGGCTGCATCCCAGTAATGTTGGTTCTTTTCCCAAACCATTTTGTTGTCTTCTTTAATATCTATTACAACAAACGGCCCGTTGTAAACGCAAAGCTTCCAGTCTTTACCCCAGTTTTCGCCGGCGGCTTCTGCAATATCTTCTCTTGTTGGGTAAAGAGGAGTAGCAACAAGCTTCGTCTCGAAAGTCGGGTCAGCTATCTTTAGTTTTACTTCAAATGTGTAATCGTCAACAGCTTTAACGCCAACAGCGTCAACGCTGCCCGTACCGTTGTAATACTCTTCAGCGCCAACTACATTGAAGATAAACGCAGAGTAGTGGTAACCATGGTCGGGGTTAAGCAAACGCGTCCAACCATAAACATAATCAGCGGCTGTAACAGGCTTGCCGTCAGACCATTTAGCGTCTTTTCTCAGATTAAATGTATATGTAAGACCGTCTTCTGATACGTTAATCTTTTCTGCGCCTGCAAGAACGTATGTGTCACCGTTTTCATCTGCTACGTCGCGGAGCAAACCTTCATAACAAGCAGCCATCATCCAACGCCAGCCCATATCCTGTACGTCGAAGTTTGTCCCAAAGCCTGCTGCTCTAAGGTTGAGTTCTTGAACATCGTTATTTGTAGATGCGGATGGCGTCGGGGTTGCCGCCGTTGTAGGTGTTGCCGCCGACGGGGTTACCGACGGGGTAGTTGTAGCCGAAGGTGATGTGCTAGCCGAACCGCAGCCTGACAGAGCGCCTGCTACCATGAGAGTGGCAAGTCCCATTGAGAGTAACTTACTTACCTTTTTCATTATTTACCTCCTTAGGCGTCTTAAGCCTGATTAGTCATTCAAGCTCGCGCCATTATAAAATATATAAACAAAACGGCTGATACAGGCAAACTGTATAAATTGCTGTCATCCGTTATGTTTTATATCTCAAACATTCATTAGTATACTTCTTATCTTTGGCATTGTCAATAAAAAAATAAGCAGTAGCGATTTTGCTTTTGTCAGACTAGATACATATTTAGTACCGATAGGCAAAAATTGTGATTTAAGCCCTACCTTTTCGCAGTGAGGAACAGAAAAGGAGGGCTCGCCATCGTTAAGTCTAGTATTTAATTGTAAATACTATCAGTGGTTTAATTACCGACGTCGGGTTTAGCCGACGGAATTTGTGCGTTACTAATAATTGCCGCCCATTTTCAGTAGGCGTTTTTGCGAAAAGCTATAGTGCTTATTGCCGGCAATAATGATGTGGTCAACAACCAGCAAATCCATGACTTTCATCGCATTTAGAATTGCTTCTGTGGCGCGGATATCCTCGTTTGAGGGCATAGGGTTACCGCCGGGGTGATTGTGCGCGACTATTACGCAAGCGGCATGGTGCTTAATAGTGGCAGCAATAATATCCTTGGGGTAGAGCACAATCTCATTCACACTGCCACGATATAGTAGTTCCGATTGTATTAACTGCCGCTGTGTATCTAGGCAAATCAGGTAGAAGGCCTCGACGGTTTCTCCGATAAACAGCCCTCTCGCATATGCTACGGCGGTTTCAGGCGAATCAATCGTTACTTTGCCCAGCGGCCATTTAGCCTTTTGGTATGCCTTTAACACATGTGGCATCATTGACAGCAATACTGCGCAATTAAGCGTAATGCCGCCATCCTTATGAAGAACATACGGCGGTGTATCAAGAACAGCCGAAAGCGACCCGAACTGTTTGATTAGGCGCTTGGCGAGTGGCTTTGTGTCCTTTTGAGGTATGGTATAGAATAATAGCATCTCCAAGACCTCATAATCGAAAAAATCATCCATGCCGCTCTCAATGAATTTAATACGCTGACGCTCGCGATGCCCGTCGTTTTGCTCGCGCTTCTCAATCTCTGCCGCTGTAAGAACGCGCTTTCCGCGTCTTCTCGTAGGTTGTTTTTCCGCCGGTTTATCCATCGGTTTATCCAAAGAAGCGTCGTAGGGTATTTCGTAGGGTTCTCTTTGGACTTCGCTCACAATATTCTCCTTAAACCATAATTACGGCAAGGCGCATGAACGCTTTGCCGAAGAATTTTATATTTCCGTAGTATCAAGAATTGCCGTCAAATCGCTAAAACGCCCGCTATAGATGTCATTTAGAAGCCCGTCCATAATATCAAGCGCGCTACAGGCAATATCTGTGGTTATTATACCGCTTTTGAGCATCTCCCCTAACTCTGCCAAATCCATGACCTTGACAAAATCATTCTCATAAACAATACAATCCAGCAACAAATCAGTAAAAACCAGCCTGTCTTCAAACTTCTCGGTGTCAATGATGTCGCAATAGTAGTACATAAACTGCTTGTCCTTGTCGAAAAACTTACTGATTTTCACGCCGCGACTGATGTAATAGCAACTCAGCCCGAACGCGAAATCCGGTCGCGGCTTGATTGTTTGCCATTTTGTCACGATAATGTCGTCCGAAAATCTTACAATGCCGTCCTTGCTCAACTCTACAATTTCGTCAGGAACATAACGCCGTCTGAACAGTTTCGGATACACCTGCCACCCCCCAATTATTTCAAAGCGCTTTCAAGCGCCTTTATGACTATTTCAAGTGTGCGGATACGTGCGTATTTCTTGCTGTTCGCTTCTATTATATGCCAAGGTGCATAGGCTGTCTGTGTTTGGAGGAGCATTTCGTTGACTGCGTCCTCGTATGCCTGCCACTTCTCGCGGTTGCGCCAGTCCTCGTCGGTGATTTTGTATGTTTTGAGGGGGTTTGTCATTCGCGCATTAAAGCGGCTCAACTGCTCGTCCTTGTCAATCTGCAACCAAAATTTCAAGACAATGGTGCCATTGTTAGCCATGTGCTTTTCCATGTCGTTGATTTCGCCGAACGCGCGTTGCCATTCGTCTGCCGTCGCGAATCCTTCGACGCGCTCAACCAACACGCGCCCATACCAACTGCGGTCAAAAATCGCCATGTGCCCGTCCTTAGGCATCCTGTTCCAGAAACGCCAGAGGTAGTGGTGTGACAGCTCAACAGGTGTAGGTGCGGCAATTGAAATGACATCATATCCGCGCGGGTCAACCTCTTGTGTGAGCCGTTTTATATTCCCACCCTTGCCCGACGCATCCCAGCCTTCATAAACAATGACAACACTCTTGCGCTTAGCATAAAGCCCGAACATGAGTTGCGCCATGCGCGCCTGCAATTGCGCTAGCTTCACCTTATAATCTGCGTCAGAAATATCCTTATTAAGCATCACACCGTCGAGCACATTCAGCAACTCAGGGGCAGGGTGCTTATACGGCGTTTGGGCGGGTATGTGGATCTTCGCTTCCTTACGCCCAATCTCTGCCCTTAGACGCTTCAACAACGTCCGATAGATTTTCAGCGTCGCATAACTGCCGTCATCAGCCTCGACAATAACCCATGGGTTGTTAATCGTTGACGTACTTACGAGCATGTCATCATACTGTTTGAGTGCCTTCTCATATTCGCGGTTCTGGCGCAAATCGTTCTGGTCAACACGCCATGACGTGTTTGTGCTCTTTTGCAACTCCGCGAAACGGTTCTTTTGCTCGGTCTTGCTAATATGTAGAAAGAATTTCACAACGAGAACACCGTCATCCGACAGCATACGCTCAAACGCGTTGACATCATGGTGGAAGTGTTTGCGCTCGTTCTCGGTGAGTTGCCAGTTCTCGTTAGCGTCTGACAGGCAAAGCCTGTGCCAGCTCTTATCGAAGATGGCAATACGACCGCGCTCGGGCGTTTTCGTCCAATATGACCACAAAAACGGCCTATAACGCATTTCTTCGGTCACGCGCCCGAACGTGTGAACGTCAAACAAACGCGGGTCAAGCGGATAAAGTAACCGCGCAATCTGCGTGCCCTTGCCTGAGCTGGAAAAGCCCTCAAACACAATCATAACGGGAATGCCCAATTCCTTAATTTTGAGTTGAGCGGCCGCCAATTCTGCCTGCAGTTCTTTTAACTCGTTTTTATACGTCTGCTTGTCGGCTCGTTTTTTCAAATCTACATTATTAAGCAAAACTCTCACCCTTTCAGTTAACGCGTAAGCTCGTCAAATCCAACTCCGCGGTTTTTTCCAAAAAACTGCGTGCCGTGTTATAGAGCGTTCTACCTGCGCCCTCGGCAACCCTAAAGCGAAAGGTTTTGGCAATATCCGATTCCAGTATGTAATCAATAGCCGCGACAACCGAGTTATCAGCATCCGCATAAAAACCGCGTTCAGGCGATAGCCCTTCCATTTGAAGTAGCTTCAGCATAAACGCCGCCCTTACGCCGTCAATGCCCAAATCCCCGTTTTGCAGCATGTTCAGCGCCAACAACAACAAATGTAAACAATTCTCTGATGCCATACCGGGGTATATCAGCTTGTCAGACAACTCCAGCATCAAAAAGGCCGCATAGAGCTTGTCTAAATCGGCGCAAATCCCCGAAAAATCCAACACCGTATCAATCTGTGTCACTGACAGAGAGTTGCCTCGCTTAAAGACCACAAAGTCGTTATAGACCAGTAATTTTCCGCCAGCCAGATATCGGCTCTTAGGTTTTCTCGCGCCTTTCGCAAAAAGGGAAAGCTTCCCGTGGCTCTTCGTCAGAACCGTTAGAAGCTTGTCCCCATCGCCGTAAGGCTTCTCATTGATAATCAGCCCGCGCACGTCAAAAGTCACAGCGCGTCATGCCCCTGATTGCGGTTTTCACCGCGTTTGTATTGCAAATATGCCGAAATGGAGCCGGACTCCATGAACAGTTTCCAAAGCTGCTCTTGTTTCATAAAATCCCCCTTTACGTGAGTCCATGATGTTAGTTATATTTTTTACAATCGGCATGGTCATATGCTGAAAATTATTGCTAATCGCTGATTGTATATCCGAAGTCGCGCACATAGCGTTCAGAATCGCGCCAGTCTTTCTTGACCTTAACCCAGAGCGACAAATGCACCTGATTCCCGAGCAAACGCTCAATGCCGCGGCGTGATTGGATGCCGATTTCTTTGAGTTTTGCGCCATGTTTGCCGATTATTATGGCCTTATGTGTGTCTTTTTCACAATAGATGTTCGCCTCAATCTCGACAATCGGCTTGTCATCGCGTGTTTTCATTGAAAAAATCTCAATGGCAATACCATGCGGGATTTCATCGGACAACAGCCACAACGCCTTTTCGCGTATAAGCTCCGCCGCTATCTGTTTTTCGGGTTGGTCGGTCACCATATCTTCGGGGAAGTATCGCGGCCCTTCAGGCAGATAGTTCACAATCGTTTTAAGCAATTCGTCGGTATTGTCGCCATTTTGCGCCGAAATTGGTATTATCTCCTTAAAAACGCCAAGCTTTGAATACTTATCTATAATCTCCAACAATCGCGAAAACTCTACAGTGTCGAGTTTGTTGATAACAAGGAAAACAGGCACGTTCGATTTTTTCAACATCTCAATAATCGCGAGGTTCTCCTCTGAAATCTTGCCGCGCGGTTCAACGAGAAAAAGAACGACATCTGCGCCGTTCACGCTCGACTGCGCCTGTGACACCATATAGCGCCCCAATCGCGTTTTCGGCGTATGAATGCCGGGCGTGTCTAGAAAAACCATTTGGTAACCATCGCCCGACAGAATCCCCGTTATCTTGTTGCGCGTCGTCTGCTCCTTGACGCTCGTAATCGCGACCTTAAAATTCAACAGTTTGTTCATAAGTGTCGATTTACCGACATTCGGCACGCCGACAATTGCAATAAATCCGGATTTATAAGCCATTCTATTCAAACACTACCTCTATACCAGTATTTATAACACAAATCCATGTTTTACCTTTGTTTACCTTTAACTTGTTGCCGTTTTGGTCAAACCATTGCGTCGCCGAGAAATGACCCGTTTTCTTCCACTTGATGGGCATATACTGACCATTCGTGATAAGAAGCCCGTCGCCCTCCGTAATCAGCTCAACGGCACGCCGTCCTTCTGGGTCATTCGGTATTACCCACATCTTCGCGAACTGAATGACAACATTTGTGACCGTCAACTGTTCGCCTGTTTCTTCATCTATCTGCTCTGCGCCGTATTCAAAACGGCTGTATAATCCCGTTTGGGGGTCAAATTCAAACCGCGGGGTGAACGTTTTCGCGAATGGCACAGTCACAGTTAACGCCTTTTGTCCGCCCAACATGGTGGGCTTCTCGTAAAAGTCAAACAACGGCGCAATATCCGCATTTGTTTCCATACGATAACCGAGCTTCTCCGATTGCGCAAGCAGACGTGACACGGCCGTATACGAACTATGCTCATACATGCCCGACTGTTTCACACGCACGGGGTCACGCTGAAAAACCGTACCATCATAGTCCATGCCGTCAATATTGTTGATTTTGAGCTCTCGAAGTGCCTTTATAGCCCCGGGGCTTCTGCCGTGATGTATGAAAATCGCGTCATGGTCAAGCCCGAAATCTATGAAATAATCCCGCGTACTGCGAACAGGGCCTATTTTCTCACTGCTAAAATCAGAAAACACCGCAATAATGCGCGTGATGTCGCTTTCAGCAAGCACTTCATGGTACATGCCCGCTTGTGAAAGACCACTTTGGGGCAGGGCTTTCTTCATATTATTTATGACAATCGAAAACGGTCGCCGAGCCGCAACTGCCTTGTCAATCAAATTGCCCGTGAGTGGGTCGGGCGCAAGGTGTGACAAGTCAGGCGTTGGTTCGGGTGTGGGTGACGGTGTTGGAGTAGGCGTAGGCGTTGGAGTAGGGGAGGGTGTGCCGCTCGGTGTGGGCGTTGGTGTTGCCGAAACCTCAGCCGAAGCCGGAACTGCTGATTTACAGCCCGCCATACCCATTACAAAAATCAAAACCAGTAAGATAACCCAAGTACGTCGCATCTCGTCCCCCGCCATTACCGTATTTTAACATAGATTGTCCGAAACTGTAAATAACCAAATTATTCCGTTGCTTTTTCGTTCTTATAAGCAATATACATCTTGTAGATACCAAATACAGACCGCCCAAAGACCACACCAAGGACGGCTTCAGCCGCCCAGATACCTCCGTACCCGGCAGCTAGCGGAACAACGAAATCAACAATCGTGTGCATCAGTAAAATATAGACAAAGCCATACAGCGTTCGCCCTTTACGAATCATGTACAACAGCAACACACTCAAAAAGATATGGAAGCCCATAGTGAACAATCGTTCAATACCCGCCGCAAGGTACATACTCGTGGGCGTAGTAATCAGTGTGTTAGCTATAAGATTAGCCAATTCAGAATTACCGCCCGCGAATGACACAAGAACTTCGGTATCTCCCGTATTTACGACTAACGCATAACTAATATTGTTGATATAGCTGAACCCAACCAGCACGATGGCTTCAATGCCACCATGCCCAAGCCCCGCCGCAAATCCGTCTTTGAAATCTTCCTTGCCTTTGAGCAAAAGTTTAAACACGGCCAATCGCCCTACTGACTCGAACAGCCCTGCCGTAAACGCGAGTACAAGAGCTGTGACAACAGGTGGCAACGCCCCAAGCGCGGCACTCACAGGTTGTAAGCTCAACAGCGGTATACGCACAATAAGTTGTGGCACGATAAAACCTAAAGAACCCCAAATGACCGCCACGCCGCTAATCTTTTTCTTGGCCGCAAGGATGACGAACAGCAATATCGGCAGAACAAAACTTATGGTGAGTGTAAAGAACATCGTCACAAAGGTGGTTGCGGGAATCATTAGTACCTCCGATAATCAACGTCAAGTGGGAATCAATATCCCCCCGCCCAAATCCAGTTGGCATAAAGAGTGATGTCACTATAGATAGGCGTAAGCTCAGGTATCCACATGCGCCCGTCAGAGAAGACCCAGAACATAAACGAGTAACCGCGCAGTGTCGGGTTTTGCGGGGGTTTGACCCCGTATTCGCCCGCTTTTACGGTTTGGGGCGCTACGTAGCTACCGCCGAGGGTGTCGAATGTAATGGTGTGTGTTTCGCCTGACGAAGAATCGCGACGCCACTCAGCGTAAAGCGTGGTGTTATGGTAGATGCCCTCACGGAAATCCCAAGCATAGCCGTAGTAATCCGTCCAGCGGACAAACTTGTAACCGCTTTTTGTCGGCGGTGTGGGTTCAGTCGCTCTCGCTCCCGAAGAAACGGTTTGTGAGGGCACGGAACTGCCGCCATCTGAATCAAACATAACCGTGTAACTCTTCGGTTGCCCCGGCGAAGTGGAAGAATTCCTAACCCAAGACGCATAGAGTGTCATGTTATAGAATACACTGTCGTCAAAATCCCAGTCCCAGCCGTCCCAATCATACCAACACTCAAATGTGTAGCCGTTACGTGTGGGCGGTGTGGGTACAGTAACACGCCCGCCATAAGTAACATATTGAGTGGCGACACTGCTACCGCCCTGTGAGTCAAAGCGCACGGTAAGTGTATTGGGGCCGGGCGAGCTTGTCGGGGTTGGAGTCGGTGTTGTTGTAGGTCTTGGTGTTGAGGTAGGCGTGGGTGTTGTTGTGGGTTTTGGCGTTGAGGTTGGGGTGGGTGTTGAAGTAGGCATCGGTGTCGGTTGAGTACCGCCGCCGCCGCCCGCCGCTCTCACAGCCGCCGCCGCATCAACCGCGCCGTAGCCATAGTAATTGTCAAAGCCTGCAGTGCCCATATCAGTCGCCGTATTTCTCAGAATATCCCGAATTTGCTTACCTGTCAAGCCCATATTTACGGATTTGACGAGCGCCGCAACACCACAAACGGCCGGTGTGGCCATGCTTGTTCCACTGTAAGAAGC
Source organism: uncultured Defluviitaleaceae bacterium (assembly GCA_964583165.1). Classification (GTDB taxonomy): domain Bacteria; phylum Bacillota; class Clostridia; order Lachnospirales; family WRAX01; genus CAZOVK01. Next base: position 62,727 of record CAZOVK010000002.1, read on the forward strand.
ATATGCACCGTTCGGAACAGTCGAAATTATGTTCGAACCCGGAGCGGCAACATCAATCTCCGGCCCATAGTTTGAATAGGAATTGTCAAAGACGTTGCCTTGACGCAAAGCCGAAACAGCCATTGCGTTCGGTAGAGCCGCGGGGTAACCGGCATGGCTGTTGCTTTCGTTGCCCGCCGCGCAGACGACGAGAACGCCCTTTGAAACGGCGTAGTTTATGGCCGTTTCTTCCAATGTGTCCTTGCCGTAGTAGTATGGTGAACCAAGGCTCATATTGATAATATGTGCGCCGTTGTTGACGGCGTAATAAATCCCTTCAACGATATCGGCTGAGGTGAATGAACCGACATTGCCGACATTCGCTTTTATGGCCATAATCGTCACGTTAGGCGCAATGCCCGCGCCGCCTTGACCGTTATTGGCAGTGGCGGCGATAATGCCCGCGCAGTGTGAGCCGTGACCATTCGTGTCGGCTACATTACTAAGCCCGACTTTTTTAGTGTTAGAATTGTAGGATAGCGGCGACAGGCGGTCTTTTAAGTCGGGGTGGCTCACGTCCGCCCCCGTATCAATGACCGCAACAATGACACCGGGCGAGCCTGTTGTCGTATTCCACGCCGTAGGCACGTTCATGTCCGTATGGAAATATTGAGAACTGTAGCGTGGGTCAGAGGCAGTCGCGTCTATTTTAAGAATGCGGTTCGGGAAAACAGGTGGTAAATCGCTAGTAGAATCCGCACTGACTTTAAGTGTTCTAACAACTTCGGCCCGTTCTGTCATCTCAATGACCGCAATACCGCTGTTTTCAGAGTAAGAAATCAGCTTGCCACCATAGGCATCAGAAACGGCTTGTGCCTCTTTAAGTGTCGCGGTTTGTGTAATGACTTGATTTTCGACATATTCAATGGGTTGTTCTTCGCTGTTTACGCCGCTAATACGCTGAATAATCTGGTTAACATCATTTTTGGCTTCATGCCCAATCGTCTTAACGGGTGTTGAAATGGAGTCAACGGTTATGATACCGCCCTCATCTACGTAAGATACGCGGATGCCCTGTGCTTCAAGCACGTCGCGTAGTTTGACATATGTATAACCGTTAATCGCATAAGCCGACATTGAAACATTTCTGCCGCTCACGCGAATATTCGCGGCACTGGGCACGGCTAAGGCGGTTTGTGTCGCATCGGCTTTCAGCTCACTGCCGTCACCGATAGGTACGTAATTATTGTTCTCCGCAATGCTGATAACGCCGCTGTCATAACCCACATTAAAGGACTTAGGCTGGTTCCGTAGCGCCATAGCAATATCACGTAACTTGAAGTAGTTACTGCCCGCAATGGTGTAGCCTTGCAGTAGCTTTTGTGGCTGTCCGTTTATGTAGATAACGGAGTTGCTACGGACTGCGATTTCGCCCTGAGCGGCTACGGTAGGTAACGGTGATGAAATCATGCAAAGACTCAACAACAAGATGATGGTTAATTTAGCGAGATGCTTCACAAAATCACGTCCTTTCATATGTATTATACTACTTTAATACACTAAACGCAATTGTGTTTTTGACGGTATATGGTAAAATAGGTATAGGGGGTAATTTCTTTGAAATTTTTAATCGAACAACTCAACGCCCAAGAATGGAAGGGCTACGCAATTGATTTTACCTATACGGCGCATAATTATCTGGACGTAAAGATGGAAGCCCGAGAGGGTAGTTTCTATTTCTCGTTCGTGAAAACGCCGTTTGAAAGACCGCTAAACAAGACGTTTACGGACACGCTGTTTCAAGATTTCTATGACGATATAGTCGTGTGGGGCGTTGTCGAAAACGGGGTAATTAAGGCGGTAATAGAAACATGTGTTGAGAGCTGGAACCAGCGTTTACGTGTCTGTGAACTGTGGATTTGTGAGGAATACCGCCGTATGGGTCTGGGCAAACGCCTTATGGATTTAGCAAAAAACCGCGCAAGAGAGTTGCAACTACGCGCCATAATTCTGGAAACACAGACGTGTAACGAAAACGCGATAGCTTTCTACCTGTCGCAAGGGTTTTTGCCTGTAGGGTTCAATGCGATTGAATATTCAAACACAGACATTGAAAAACATGAAGTACGTATCGAAATGGGTTTGATTTTTCAGAATTAAGCAAATAGGCGGCAGGCTTCGAGCACTCAATTTGCCGCCTAAAGGCGACTTTATTCAGCCAAACCGCCTTTATGCGGTCACATGTTACGAAGCAATACGGATAATGAGTTGTTCAATGGCGGTATTTGGGTTAACAGGTGTTGACTTCATCGCTACATCTGTTTCAAGACAAAGCCTATAGGCTTCGATAAACCGTTCGAGTTTCATTGACCGCGCCTGCTTCATGTAATTGGTGACCATAAACGAGCGCAAGTCCAACGCGCGCGCTATTTCATTTGAGCTTATGCCGCGCCTGTCCATCTCGGCGCATTGAATAATCAAGCGCAATTGACGTGCAATCATAACCAGCGCGAAAAACGCCGACTCCCCGGAAGCTATAAGATTATTCAATTCCGCAAGTGCCTTTTCTGTTTTGCCCTCACCGATAGCATCAACAAGTGTAAAAATACGTGCTTCGGCGCTTTTGGAGCAGATTTCGTCAATGTCGGAGATTGTTATACTACTGTCCGTAAAGCCTGCCAGTTTCTCCAATTCTGTCACAAGCTTGTTCAAATCCGCGCCAACGCTTCTTACGAGGTGTAAGGCGGCGGCATTCGGGAGATTTCTTTTGAGCCGCTTGGCTTCACGCGCCACGAACGCCATCAAATCAGGTTCAGAAAGCCTTGTAAACTCAAACGCCAACCCATTCTTATCAACAGCCTTATAAAAACGGTTACGCTTATCCGCTTCAGCTTCAATGAATAACAAGATAGCCGTTTCGGGTATGTTCTTCAGGTACTCCAACAAAGCCACGCCACGTGTATCGGCTGTTTTGGGTTTTTTTGGCGCGTCGTCTTCGTCCTTCTTTTCCGGCTTAAACAACCCCGAGCGTGAAAATACCACAAGCCGCCTTTCAGAGAAAAACGGCATAGTGTCCACTGCCGCGATAACATCCGCAATGTCTGTGTTATCGCCCTCAAACCGCGTTATATTCATATCGCCGCCCACTGTGTTCTCCAGTTCACGTCGATATTGTTTTATTAAATAGTCCTCCGAGCCGTAAAACAGATATAACCGCTTTTCCCCCGTGCGAATCGTGTCACGCAAACGCCCGAGGTCGTCCCTACTGCTCATTCTTTACCTCCAGTGAAAATGTTTTGCCGTCAGTCTCTATTATTATCGCGCCGTTCGCGAAAGTGTTATACAACGGGATACCGAGTTCGCGCAAACGCGCCTTAGTTTCGGGGTTTGGGTGGTTGTAGAGTGAAGGTGAACCCGCGCTTACAACAGATACAACAGGGTTCACAGTGCTCAAAAAGCTCATACTGTTAGAAGACTTTGACCCGTGGTGATTCAGTTTAAGTATACTCGCGCTCAAATCAACGTCCGAAAAAAGCATAAAAGCTTCCATATTAGACGGTATATCCCCGCAAAGTAACATTTTCACATCGCCGTATTGCGCCGAAAGACCCAATGAGCGGTTCTCGTCATTCCCATATACAGGCTCGTCAGAGAACAGGCATGTAAACTTTACGCCAAAATACTCGTCCGTGTCTAAAGTGTTCATATACTCAATCGGAATATCCCGTATATTACAGTTTTCCGTAAGTTTTCCAAGCAGTTTATCACTTCCATACGGCAATGCCGAAAGTACAACCTTTTTAATATGAAACTGCTCATCTGCCGTAAGCTCGATAATCCCCGTCGAATGGTCGGCATCCAGATGTGACACATACACTGCCTCAACTGTGGTAATCCCTTGATACTTCAAAAACGGTACAAGAACCGTTACCCCGACATTCTCGCCGATTTGGGGGCCCATCACCCCGCCGCCGTCAACGATTACGGCGCGGTGATTTCGGTAGAAAACAACACAATCGCCCTGTCCGACATCAAGTAGGGCAATGCTCAATTGTTGTGGCAAAAACACGGGCACAAGCGCAACAACAAGGGCAACTGCGCAAAGTGCGCCAAAAATCTTCCTGTTCAATGGCTTCTTGTCATAATAAATCCATGTACCCACTATAAGGATTCCAGCCATGCCAATCATACTCAGTATGTCAGGTCGCCCAGTAATAATCGTAGCAAACGGTATGCTCGTGATTATTCGGCACATATCCTCATAAAGATTCAGAAGAACATAAAGTGTGCCCGAAATAAACGCCGCCGCGGTGAGATTAATCAACCCCAGAACGCCCACAATCAGACCCAGTATAATCAAAATCGTGGCGTTCCCTGCTATAATGAGGTTTGCAATGAGCGCGTATGTAGGCATTTGATAGTAGAAATACATACAAACGGGTGTTGTGGCGAGCATAGCCGCCGCGCATGAAGGCAGATACTTCGCGACATACCTAAGTTTGAAGAAGCGCCCGATAAACGGTACAGACTCAAGATACCGCCTTTGGACATACCCAAGAGGTTTTTCCAAGAACATCAGCCCGAGCAAGCCCGTAAATGAATATAGAAAGCCCGAGTCGAACAGATACAGCGGTTCATAAATCAACAACACAAACGCCGCCAAGGCCGCGCCTGTGGGTTTATCCACGTCGGCGGGCGTAATATCCGTCAAAAGCGCAAGCAAACACATCAAACCAGCCCGTGTCACAGCAACACCAAAGCCAACAAGCCAACAATACAAGAACAGCGCGATTATTGAAACAACGGCCGCCTGTTTTTGTCGCAAAAACACCTTCAACAGAGAATACAGCCCGAACACCACAATTGTAACATGCGTACCAGACACAACGACGATATGATAAATCCCGCTGTCGGCGAAGAGCTGTTGCATATCGCTTTCCAGCCCGCTCCTGTCGCCCAAAATCATGGTTTTCATAAGCCCAGCTTGACGTGGAGGCAAAACGCTGTCATAAATATACGCGAGCCGCTGACGCAAAGAACTGATTATGCCGTCGGGTGTTACGCTGACATCACCCAGAGTGAAACGGTCAACATACACCTTATATTGAACCTTTCGAGAGCGGTAATACGTGAACTCATCAAAGTCACCCGGGTTTCGGGGCGATGAGAGCGGCGAAAGTGTGCCCGAAAAGCTTATCTGCTGACCGATTGAAGGTTCTTTCTTGCCTTCCATAAATATGACGAGCTTGATTTTCTGCCTGATAATATTGTCTGGATATGTAATGTTTTGAATGCTTTTTGTATTTACAAAAACGCGGTAGCCGTCTTCTGTTTTGCTGACATCAGCAACCGTCGCGTCAACCTTTACGGTTGAATTTAGATTAGCCCACGACTCAATCAACATATTTCGAGGAGATAGGTTCACGCTTGTAACAGACAGCCCAAACAAGAACAACACAGGGAAAGCCCAAACGCTTACAGTCTTGAAGGTTTTATACAGTCCAACCGTCAAAAACACAGCGGCGGCAACCAACAAAGCGCACGGCAACAAGGCCCAGTGATTAAACATGAGCCGCCCAATACCAATCCCAGCGACAAGATAAGCCAAAGCAATAACCAAAGGTCTTTTCATAATACCATTATAAACCGCCCAAAAGAAATTTGCAAGTACGACAAAATGTGTTATAATTATGACCTATGGAGGTGTTGTATTTGCAGTACGATTTAGTTATTAAGGGCGGGCGTTATTTTGCGCCCGACGGAATGTTTCACGACAACAACGCGATTTTCGTTAAAGACGGGCGCATTTCATACATAGCGCGCGCGAACGAAACGGGTTTGCCCGAAGCGGCGAAAACAATTGACGCGTCGGGTATGACAATTTTACCGGGGCTTAAAGACAGCCATTTGCATTTGTTGGGCTTTGGTATGACTCAGGCTATGGTAGATTTGCGCGGGCTTGACAGTATAGAGGCCGTCAAGAATGCGCTTGTGGAGTTCATTAAGGTACACAATATAAAGCCGGGCGAATGGGTAATAGGGCGCGGTTGGAACCAGAATCTTTTCTCGGATAGGGCATTGCCTACAGCCAAGGATTTGGATGTTGTGGCAGATAACCCCGTTATTATTACGCGTGTTTGCGGGCATATCGGTTGTGTGAACAGCGCGGCGCTCAAGCTTATGGGCATAACGAAAGACACACCCGACCCGGACGGTGGCGTGTTCTCGCGTGACGAGAATGGCGAACTGACGGGTATGTTGTTGGAGGGCGCGTTGGGTTACGGGTATTCGAGTATGTCCCCTCCGACGTTTGAACAGCTTGAAGCCGCCTTGAAAATGGCGATGAAACATGCGGTTTCGAGGGGTTTGACCGGTGTCCATACAGATGATTTGGGCTATGCGGGTGGGTATATGAATGCCGTGAAGCTATATGAGCGGTTGTTTGAAACAGACTCGTTAGACATGCCCGTATATCTCGAAATGCTTGTGCCTGATTTGAAAGAATTGAAGGCTTTACTTGCCGAGTTGAACGACTACATGCCTATGAACCCGAAAATCCGTATAGGTAATGTCAAGATTCTGCTGGACGGTTCACTTGGCGCAAGAACGGCGGCTATGCTTGAACCATACGCGGACGCACCGGGCGAAATAGGGCTTTTGAACACAAAGCCCGAAGAACTTGACGAAATGGTTGAACTCGCGCATAACGCGGGTTATCAACTAGCGATTCACACAATCGGCGACCGTGCCCTCAAACATGCGCTTGACGCAATTGAAAAGGCGCAGGATAAACACCCGCGCCAGAATACGCGCCATAGAATCGTTCACTGTCAATTCGCCAGTGAAGAACTGTTCGCAAAAATGGCAAGACTCGGCGTTCTCGGCGACGTTCAGCCCTGTTTTGTGCCAACTGACATGCCCATTATCGAATCGAGGGTAGGGGTAGAACGCGCGAAGTGGTCATATGCGTGGAAGACCATGCAGCAGATGGGCATACACATCTCTGGTGGCACCGATTGCCCGATTGAAGCGCTTGACCCACTGCCTAATATAGCGGCGGCTATGTATCGCGCGGGCTTTAACATGAGTGAAAGCCTGAATATAGCCGAAAGTATCAAACTGCTCTCAGAAGATGTTTGTTACGCGGACTTCACAGAGAAGACTAACGGCACTATAGCCAACTTCATGACGGCCGATTTCACAATTGTGCCCGGTGATTTAGAGAACGACACAGAGAACGTGCTCAACGCAAATAAGATAGCCTATACTATCGTTGGCGGGCGCGTGGTTTATTCGGCGACCGAATAATTGCGCCCGTTCTTCTCATAAACAGTAACACCAATGTTCATTTCGGCTAAAACGGCTTGTGCTCGTGTTAAATCGGCTTCATAAACACGTAGCGCAAGCCCACAGCCGCTTGCGATTTGCGGCGGCAAGCCCATTGCGCGAACAGAAACGCCGGCGTCACCAAGCGCGATTTCACCTTGCATGGCGGCGCTCATGCTAGAAAATACCAGTACAAATTCTGTGGCCACTACCTCGCCCCCCTTGAAATCTCGCGCAATGCATTGATTGCGAACCGTATTTCTTCTATATTATTGTAGTAAGAAAACGAGAATCTCACCAACCCCGTCTTATCTGTGCGGAAACGCTTATGCAACAGCGGCGCACAGTGAGCGCCCGAGCGTGTGGCGATTTCGTAGTCGTTCCAGAGCCATTCGCCGAGCTCTGACGCGTCTATATAAGCGTGGGCGATTGACACAACGGGTAGGCGGTGTTTATTATGAAAATCGCCATAAAGCCTGAACCCGTCAATACTTTTCACACCCTCAACAAATTCATGTGCAAGCCCCAAATCATGCGCAAAAATCGCATCAATGCCAATCTTTTCAACAAATTCAATACCCTTTAACAGCCCATAAATCCCGTGGGCGTTCAGCGTACCCGCCTCGAACATATCGGGCATAACAGCCGCCTGAAAACGCGAAAAGCTGTCAGAACCTGCCCCGCCCGTTTTTTTTATTTGTATGTCGAGCGGTTTCTCTGTGATAATCCCGCCTGTGCCTTGCGGGCCAAACAGCCCCTTATGCCCCGTAAACAGAATCACATCAGCCATATCGGCATTAACACGCGTGTGACCCATTGTTTGTGATGCGTCAAGAATCATCATAATACCGTTCGCACGGCAAATATCGCGAAATGAGTATACATCAAGGATATTGCCCGTAAGATTGGAGCCATGAGAACACACAAAGAAGCGCGTATCCTCGGTTATCGCGTCAGCGAAAACTGCGGGATTTATAACGCCGTTTTCGTCACTGTCCAGTACAGACAGCTTACAACCTGTCAAATAGAGCGGTCTAAGCACTGAATTATGCTCCGTGACGGTTGTTATTACGTGGCAGTTACTGTCAATTAACCCGCCAATAACCAGATTTAACCCCTCAGTCGCAGAACTCACAAACGCTACATTGAGCGGATTACTAAGCCCGACAAGCCGCGCCACAGCCGCCCGCGCTCGCGCCACAGCCCGCGAAGCGTTAAGCGCTGGTTCATGAAACGAGCGCCCCGCATTCCCAAAATGGTTGAGCGCGAACGCCACAGCTTCTGTGACCTCCGGGGGCTTGGGCAAAGTCGTTGAGCCATTGTCAAAATATATCATAAAAGCTACCTTTCAACAAATATCCATATCAGTATACAATATAACCGACTGTTCGTGAATTGTCAATGATGGAGGTTGGGGCATATTCGAATGTTGACACGAAAATAATTTGTTCTGCGTGTGAATTTGTGGTATAATATACCAAGAAGTAAGCCAAAAATTTTGGGGGAGATTACTTTGGAACGATTAAGGATTGAGGACTTTACAGAGTACAGCTTTCTTTCGGGCGTTTGCGTTTCGCCGGACGGCAAACATGCGGTATTCGTAGTCAAAAAGGCCGATTTGGATGAGAACGCATATTCTTCGCGCGTTTATGTTGTTGACACAGCGACACATGAGGTCAAACAGCTCACAGGGCTTGAAAAAGAAGCGGGCGTTTTCTGGCTAGACAGTGAAACAGTGGTTTTCAGAGCCAACCGTGACAAGGCGCTTGCGAAAAAGATTGAAGAGGGCGAAGAGTGGACGGTCTTTTACGCCATTAAGATTAACGGCGGCGAGGCAAAAGAGCTGTTCCGCGTGCCTGTGTCTGTCGGGCAGATTGACACGCTTGAGGACGGGCGGTTTGTGTTAACGGCCGCTGAAAGAATCGGCGCGGCGAAATTGCATGAGCTTAAAGGTGATGAACGCGCTAAGGTTATCGCACAACAAAAGGAAGATAAGGACTATGAGGTTCTCGAAGAAACCCCGTTCTGGTCAAACGGCGGCGGATTCGTCAGTAAGAAGCGCACACGCCTATTCGTATATGACATGAAAACAAACGCCTTGAACGCCGTGACAGATTTGAACACAAACGTTGATGCGTTTAATGTCAAGGGCAATCAAGTTATCTACATATCAAGTGTTCGTACAATTGTCAACGGCTTGAAGGAATCAATCAGCCTTTATGACGCTGAAACGGGCGCGACTACGGAACTGTTGCCGGAAAAGGATTTTTCAGTGTCATGGGCGAACTTCTATAAAGACGGATATATCTTCACAGGCAGTACTCAAGCGGGTTATTCACTGTGGGAGAATCACAATTTTTATACGCTCAAAGACGGTCAGGTTACGTTACTGGCGGAGCATGATTTTGGCTTAGGTAATTCTGTGGGTTCTGACTGCTCACTAGGCGGCGGCATTGACAAGGTTATCTGTGGCACGGATATTTATTTCACGTCAACAGAGCTGAAATCTAGTTTTATTAAGAAACTGGATGAAAACGGCGTAATCACGAAGCTGACGGACGATATTGGCGCAGTTCACTGTTTCGATAAAGCTTGTGGAAAGTTCTTCTTTATCGGCTCGCGCAATGAGAAGTTGCAGGAGCTATATGTTTTCGAAAACGGCGTAGAAACTTGTTTGACGAGTTTCAATGCGCAAGTGTTCGAAAACAAGAGCATACAGCCAATTGAGATTTTCACGTTCGTCAATGACGGCGTGGAATTTGAAGGTTACGTTATCAAACCCGTTGACTTCGACCCCGCCAAACAGTACCCCGCCATTCTAGACATTCATGGCGGCCCCAAGGCTGTTTACGGTCAGGTGTACTTCCATGAGATGCAGGTTTGGGCAAACGCGGGTTTCTTCGTATTCTTCATGAACCCACGCGGCGGCGATGGGCGCGGCAATGAGTTTGCGGACTTGCGCGGTAAGTACGGCACTATTGACTATGATGATTTGATGACATTCACTGACAATGTGCTTGAGAAATACCCGAATATCGACAAGAACAAAGTCGGCGTGACGGGTGGCTCATACGGCGGGTTCATGACCAACTGGATAATCGGTCATACCGACCGTTTCGCGGCGGCGGCCTCACAACGCAGTATCTCTAGTTGGCAATCTATGTATTTGACGACGGATATAGGTTATTTCTTCGCAAAAGAAACGCAAGGCGCTGACCCGTGGGGTAATCCCGAGAAATTGCGTTGGCATTCGCCGCTCACTTATGCGCCGAACGCCAAAACACCTACGCTCTTCATTCACTCAGAAGAAGATTATCGTTGCTGGGTTGTTGAAGGCATACAGATGTATACGGCGCTTCAGTTACATGGCGTTAAGTCGAAGCTTGTGATGTTTAGAGGCGAGAACCACGAGTTGAGCCGCTCCGGCAAGCCTAAACACAGAATCAGACGGCTGAAAGAGATTACGGGCTGGTTTGAGGAGCTATTGAAGTAACAAACAAAAGCGGGTATTTCAAGGCGAAATACCCGCTTTTGTTATTATATGAGGTTTGAAACTGTGCCTTTCGCCAGACTGTCAACGGCCGTGAGCACGCGGTGTTTCGCGTCATCACCCGTCACACCGCCTTGAATATAGCTGATAAGTCGATTCTTTTGTTCGTCACCCAATTTCTCAAACGCACTCCGCGCGTCCGCGTTCATCATCAACTCCATGCCGAAGCCAACAGGTATATCATGCACGCGTGGGTTCGGGTTGTGACCCATACCTATAAATGCCTTGTTATCGTTCATCTTACCAATCCTTTAACCTTTTTAATAGTATAAATAATGCTCAGAATAACATACTACCAATCAGAAAAAATTCAAAAAAGTGCTTGCAATTGGAAAACGGTTGTGCTATACTCTTATACATAGTATTAAAAACTACATTACATAATATAATCAATGGGGTGATGTGATGTTAAGAAAGATTAAAGACCCGGTAAGCTGTTTGACACACCTTGCGTGGGCGATTCTGGCGATTCCGGTTGCGGTGCTTTTGGTTGTGGGGGCGGCGCGTGAGGGCACGGCTTTGCATGTTGTGTCGTTTGTTATCTACGGCATTGCGCTGTTTCTGCTCTACCTCGCAAGCACAATCTACCACATGTTGCCGATTTCTGAAAGAGCACAGACCATTCTTCGGCGCATTGACCACATGATGATTTTCGTGCTCATTGCGGGCACATACACGCCGATTTGTCTGTTGCCACTTCGTGGGGTGTGGGGTTATACCCTGCTCGCGATAATCTGGGGCATGGCGATAGCGGGTATTGTCATCAAGGCATTATGGTTAGACGCGCCACGCTGGCTCAGTACCGGGCTGTATGTCATCATGGGTTGGACGGTAGTAATCGCTATTTATCCGCTCACACAGGCGATTCCGACAGGGGCACTTGTGTTACTCATTGCTGGTGGCGTGACTTATACGCTCGGGGCCGTGATTTATGCCGTGAAGTGGCCTAGGTTTAACATTAAGGGCTTCGGCTTCCACGAAATCTTCCATCTGTTTGTAATGGGAGGCAGTGCGTTTCATACGGTTCTTATGTTTAGATATGTTTTGTTCGTGGCTTAGTAACTTCTCCTCGATTTGCACGGCTAAAAGGCCGTGCTTTTTTATATGTTATGTATTGACAAAGTTGTCTAATGCTGTTAGACTGATATTGTCTAATAGCATTAGACAATAGGGGGGGATTTTATGGAACAACTCAAGCTAGGCGAAATGGAACAGCGTTTCGCTGAACTCATCTGGGCGCACGCACCTATCACCACACGAGAATTGACAGAAAAAGCCGCGCAAAACTTCGATTGGAAGCGCACTACAACCTATACAATGCTCAAACGCCTATGCGAACGCGGGATTTTTGAGAACACGGGTGGCACAATTGTAACAATCTTGACGCGCGAGGAATTTAGCGCGGCGCAGGGGGAGCAGTTTCTCAAAGAGAGTTTTGGCGGCTCATTACCGCGCTTTTTCGCGGCATTCACGCGCCAAATGCGCATCAGCGACAGGGAGATTGCGGAAATTCAAAGGCTGATTGACGAATACAGGGAGGGGTGAGGTTCAACATGGTTGAAACTATCTTCTTACGCGTGGTCGAAATGAGTATTACGGCGGGTATTGTCATTGCGTTCATTTTCGCGGCAAGGGTTCTGATGAAAAGAGCGCCCAGACAGTTTTCATACGCGCTTTGGGCTGTCGCGCTGTTTCGGTTGGTCTGCCCGTTTTCGTTTGAGAGTGTGTTCAGCTTGATTCCGAAGCGTGTGGCGCCACTTGTTGAGGTGGCGGCGCGAACGCTTGAACCCGTTCCGAATGTGCCAAGTGTCGGGATGGCGGCTTATACACCGAATGTAGTCGCTCAAAACTTAGTGGCTTCAAACCCGATAACGCTTACCCAAATCGCGGCGTATATCTGGATTGTCGGCGTGGCGGCTTTGCTGATTTATGGCATTGTTTCGTATATCAGATTCCGCTTGAGGCTTATTGGCGCGATACAGACAGAACCGAACGTGTTTGTCTCGAATCGCATAGACACGCCGTTCGTCATGGGTATTTTTAGCCCACAAATCTATCTTCCCGCTTCACTTTCAGAAGCGGAAATGCCATACATTCTCATGCACGAACGCGCGCACATACGACGATTTGACCACATTGTAAAAATCATCGGCTTCATGGCGCTTGCGATTCACTGGTTTAACCCGTTGGTCTGGTACGCCTTTCTCGCGAGCGGTGATGACATGGAAACACTATGTGATGAGGCCGTCATCAAAGAACTGGGCGCAGAGGTCAAACGCGATTACTCGTTTTCGCTGTTGAAGTTATCAACGGGGCGTAAGATTGTGCGAGGCATACCTCTTGCGTTCGGGGAGGGCGACACCAAGAACCGTGTCAAGCACGTTCTAAATTACAAACGCCCCGCGTTTTGGGTTATTGCCGTAGCGGCACTTTCGGCTGTTGGGTTGTCTGTAGGTTTGGTGGCTAACCCACCCAAACAGTATGAGCCGAATTTTGCAGGCGGTTACTTTGTTGTTCGTGAACAAGTTTTTCAGGCGGCAAACATATCGCTGACGTTTGACGGATGGACGAAGCCGGAGATAATCATTTCTAATGATTTCATCCTAAATTACCGCACGAATGTTGGTGGTGAGTGGGTCAGTTTGGGGCGACTTCGCGCAGTGAATATGAATGACAATGAACTGATAGATTACATGGGCTTTATATCTGCTGGTCTTGACGAAAAAATCAAGAGTGCGTTGTCAAATAGGGCGCTGGTTTATAGAAATGATGCGACAGATTGGGCAGATAAGGTCATGATTATCCAACAGAAAAACGGCGATATTCTGCTATACAAAGATTTAAGGCTTGTTGAGCTTGAAAAAACCGCTGAACCACAGTTTGGCGACGACGGCATGATTGAGAGTGTAACGTTTGAAAGCACAGAGCAAGTAATTGAGCCCAATGACACGACAGACTTAGACGCCGCCATTAACAAGGCAATTCTCGACGAGAACAACACAGACACCAGCCCTTACACCTTTGCGACAGCTTCACATATCACACTGGCAAGCGAAATATCAGCCGTTTATAATGCGCCCGATAAAAGAACAGGTGGGACAATTACGGTCTATTGCATGGCGATGTATATGGAATTCAAGAAAGACGGCTTAATATTTGAGGAGGCGGGCGGCAATCACATGCCCGTTGCTATTACATTCTATGTGGGGATTGACGGCGCGTTCACGCTTATAGACTATTGGATGCCCAAAGACGGCGCGTATAATCAGTCGTCAATCCGCGAGAAATTCCCAGTGGCACTCACGCCCGACGACTGGAATACGCAGAAGTACGTGGTTGCGCAGATTATGTCGTGTTATAACCAAGCCATTCAGTATTATGAACCTGATATGAGTTTGTTCATTGAGCGAAACCTTGCGACAATAGAGAAGAACCCGGCGTTATCGTCAAGTGTCAAGGCCCACATTGACGAGAATGTGCGTGAATATAGGCAACTCGTGTATGTCGGAGATTATATGCTGGACTACAGTTTCGCGCTGTTTGAGCAGGGAGGGCAGACCGACTTAAAGGGGCATATCATGGCGGCGGCTTGCCGCGACATACTCCGTGTAAAGGGGTTTGAGGTTGAGGACGGGCTTTTTGACACGGGGCAAGATTGGTTTGACGCATTCAAAGAATCACCCACATACAAAGAAATAGGACGGCGCTGACCGTCCTTTTCTTTTAGCGTATGAAGTTTGTCGCTATGCGTGGCTCTTGCTCAGGGTAGGGGATACCCGCCGCAAGACCGGCTTCTTTGATTTTCAGGAACCATGCCATATTGCGCGCAAGTGTACGCATAATCTGTAGGCCCTCTAAATCCTGTTTGACTTGTTCGGGTGTTGAGCCGTGAACCATATTCCAGTATTTTGACGAAATCACGGGCATTTGCGAGATAGTGAAGTATTTGTTGAGCTGGTCGAATGCGGCTGTTGTGCCACCGCGTCTTGCCGAAACAATGGCGGCGGCGGGTTTGAGGAAGAAGCGACTGCTGCCCGAGAAGAAAGCCCTGTCCATGAATGACGTAATCGCACCGCCAGCTGATGCGTAATGAACAGGTGAGCCGAATACAAAGCCGTCAGCCGTTTCGGAGAGTGTCAAGAACTCGTTCACGCGGTCATTGAGTACACAAAGTTTCTTTTCGCGGCAACCACCGCAAGCCACACAGCCGGAGAGCGGCTGTTTACCTATCCAAAAAAACTCCGTGTCAATACCCTCGGCGTTCAGTGTCACGGCGATTTCTTCAAGCGCCGTGTATGTACAGCCACGTTCACGTGGGCTGCCGTTTACCAGAATTACTTTCATAATATTGCCCCCAAGTTAGGTTTATAGAACCATTATAACCCAACAAACGATTCAATTCAAGCTTAGGAACATATTCACATCGATTTTTTCGCTGATGAAGCCCTCGGGTAACTTCGCCAATTCCCCGCCCACAAACACGGACATATGCGTAAAGCCCAACGCCGACGCGTTTTTGGCGAGTTGGCTCAACAAGGCATATTCATAAGCCGTGCCGCCGTGTTCGTTCAACTCGTCAGAGAAAACAAGGAGCAGGGACTCTTCATTCACATCGGCATCAAGCAATCGCGTGCCTTGTGGCAAAAACTTAATCTCCGTATCAACAACCAGCGCGTAGAATACCGTCAACGCACGTTCGCGCGGGCTGAACGCGCCGATAAGCCGTATGGTTTTCTCCGTCAGCTCATCCTCAACACCGTCGGCATAATAATAGACGATAACATCCTCCCGTATTTCCTCAGCGCACACACGCAAGGGATTCAAGAGCACAACAGCCAAGGTCACAAGCAATATTACAATTCTATCTAACAGTCTTAATCGCATAAAAACACCCCCGTAAACAGATTGTAGCATATACGAGGGGATTGTATAATACAAACCGTCACACAAATTCGTCCAAATTCAGGGCATTTCCGACGTTTAGCGCGAGGGGCGATATTCGTCGAACGTGTCGAGAACGGTTTTGTATATGGCTTGGGCGGCTCTCAGTTGATAATCGGGGGTTACGAGTTTTGCAGTTTCAGCGGCGTTCGACATAAAGCCTATTTCACAGAGTATCGCGGGAATCTTTGTGTATGAGAACACAACGAGTTGCGATTTTTTTGCGCCACGGTCGAACGAACCCAGCGAGTCCGTCAGGTTTTTGACGGCGATTTCTGCCATACGCAATGACGTAAAGCCCAATTCGGTATCATTCGAGTGGGGTAGGTAGAGAACCTCCGTGCCGACTGTGTTCGGGTTATCGAACCAGTTATTATGTATCGAGATAAACACATCCGCGACGGCGTTTGCGAACAAGGCGCGGTCTTTGTTATCCACATAGCTGTCGTCATTGCGCGTCAGATAGACCTTGATGTTCGGGTTGTGGCTGATTAACTCAGCCGCTTTAAGCCCATATTGGAGGTTCAAGTCCTTTTCGCGTAGGTTTCCAGCGCTGGTGCCGGGTGCGGAGCCACCATGACCTGGGTCGATGACCACAACGTATGGGTACTTATCCTTAGCCCTCATTGCTCGTATGTAGTAATGTGTCGCGTCCTCTGTTATCTCGAAAATCATGGTTTTGAGCGTGTTAATCTTAATAGTCGTGCGCCCGGCGTTGTTGATAATCTCGGCCGAACTCAACGTGTCGTCTTTGATGTAGAACTCGCCGTAACCGATAGCGGCTGTCAAATCCACGGGGAAGTCCAGATAATACGCATCTTTCAAGTAATCATCGCGGTGTGTCACGGCGTTTATATCGAAGAAAACACCGGCCGCCTTGGGTAAGATAATCGTCTTTTTTGAATCATCATAGCTGATATTCTGGTGAGTGGCGGCGTTCAGTGTAATCGCCGCACGGTTTCCCGTGCGCGTCACATTGTATGTAATCTGACTGTTTAAGTCAATCACAATGCGCCCCGTTGACACATCAAACTGTGATGTGCGGATTGATTTAACATACATGCCGGGTTGGTAAACCTCTGACGGCGTATTCATTGTCGCAAGCGGCAGGTCAATCACAAGCCTGTCAGGCTTTGTCAGCACAAACACATTGAGCAGGGGCAGAACATCCGCATCAATGAAAATCGTGTCGGCAAAACCGTTTGTCGTACAACTTACGTTTTGGATGTTACTCTTCTCAAAACTCACCAAAATATTTTGCCTGTCAGCTGACAATACTATGCTATAGCTCACGGGCGCTGTCAAGTCGAACACAACACGCGTTATCATCTGTGGCGACGTTTCAAACTGACCGATTCGCGCGCCGCTCATATAGGTATTGTTCACTGTCAAAGACTTTGCCGACGCGCTCAGTTTGGCGTTGTTTATATCAATAATAAGGCGATTATCGAGCAGCAGTGTCTTTGTAACAGAAGAAATCGGCGAGCTTGCGGTTATGATGAAGTCGAAGCCGTTTTGGGTTATGCCTGTTATTTCGGTTTGGGCGTTGTTTTCCGTCGTAATAACGGATGACGAAACGTCCTTGGCGAGTTGGTCGGGGTTTATGTTGCCCGGTTTTACGGGGTCAGAGATACCAGGCTCATCAGTATAACCCGGGTTTGGCGTTGTAGGCGTTGTGGGTATTTCAGGGTTTATGGGTGATTTATTACTATTGATAATAACTGTATAATTCACAGCGTCCCAATCCACACTAAAACCAAATGCAAGTGACGCGAAGCGCACGGGTATCATCGTCCGCTCATTCACAACGCGTGGCGTAACGGGTATGTCAATAAGAGCGCCGTTCGCGTTAATCGTCGTTGAACCGAGCGTTAGCACGACAAGCTGACCGTCCAGCCCGATAAACACCTGTTGTGTGTCCTGCCGCCAATCAACAGTAGCGCCAAAGAATTCAAATACATCACGCGCTGAAACATATGTATAATCATCAAGCGCAACGGGAAACATGGATTTACACTCGACAGTCTGGCCATCTAACTTCATTGTTATCGAGCGCGCACTGTAGCGCACGGTCTTTCCATCTATGATAAGCGTTTCGTCAACAGTAGCGGCCGAAACGATAACGCACGAGAAAAGCATTACAAGAAAAACCGACAAAGCTGTTGCTAAAACAGTGTTAACAAACATTGGCAATCCCTTGCGTGTTGCCGTCGTTCCTCCCTTGCGCTCCGCATTTGCGGAGTGGCGCGTTGCGCCAGTTTCGCAAAGCGAAACCGCAGGCGTGGGGTGGCAACAAAAAAGTGCAACTTTTTGTTGCCGGGGTAATACATATTTTACTACGGTCATAAAACGCCCCTTTTTACACATCAATTCAATCATTATAACAAATTCCGACGGCTTTGTACAGACATAAAGCGCTAATTTGGAGGTGAAAACTTGGATATAAACTGCACAAACAAATGCGCTCATCAGCGTGACGGCAAATGTATGCTTCAAAACTTGGATATGAATCAAGTGTATGGTGAGCTTGCGGGTGAGGATTGTGGCTGTCCGTATTTCGCCGAATAACTCAGAAGCGGATAAAAAAGAGCGCAGACGTGGGTCTTGCGCTCTTTTTGTCGATGGTCAATTGAGATGAAAAATGGTTTTGACATCTCTTGCCAGTGTTTTAGATAGTGCATTTATGAATAAATCTTCAATTGCAGAAATGCTTCCGACAGTGCAAACTACTATAGCTGTCACAGCTTCGCCGAAAATCGGGTGCAGTAAGAGCGAACAGAATAGAGCCATGCCTGTTGCCTTGTTGGTGTATGTGTGGAGGAAGGGCAGTTGACGGAACCGCACAAAGCCAATAGCCAATGAAGCAATTCGAATCATAAAAATCGTAGCTATCCAGCAGAGCTCCCAAAAGGGTAGTTGCAGAACTGGCATATAAATAAGTAGCATAATACCAATAAAGACAAAATCGGCAATGCTATCGAGCATCTGACCTAGTTTGCTTGTAAGACTAAATTTACGCGCCACATAACCATCAACAATGTCACTTAAGCCACAATATACAACGATTATAAAGAAAAGTTTTGAAAACGGTTCTACAAGCAGTATAAACGCCGTTGCCAATAATCGAGTTGCTGTTATACAGTTCGGGATATTGCGTATCATTTTTGCCATGCGAACCCTAGTTTGCAGCGGCTTTTTTGACAGCCTCCGCAATAGCAGAAGCCACGCGCTTATCAAACGGCGAGGGGATAATATAGTCGGCGTTTAATTCGTCATCTGTGATTAACTCCGCGAGAGCGTGAGCGGCCGCGATTTTCATACCTTCCGTAATATCTTTCGCGCGCGCATCCAGTGTGCCCCTAAATATCCCCGGGAATACAAGCACATTGTTAATCTGATTTGGGAAGTCACTGCGCCCTGTGGCAACAACAGCCGCTCCGCCCGCCCGCGCGTCGTCCGGGAAAATCTCCGGCGTAGGATTCGCGCAAGCAAAGACAATCGCATCATGGTTCATGGTTTTGACCATCTCTGTATTGAGCGCGTTAGGACCCGATACGCCGATAAACACGTCAGCGCCAATAAGCGCATCAGCGAGATTGCCCGATTTATCGGCCATGTTCGTTTCTTTGGCAATGGCGGTTTGAGCATCGTTTACAGCGTTCGTGCTATTCACTATACCCGCGCGGTCACATATCAATATGTTATTGAAACCCATGTTAAGCAACATCTTACAAATCGCAATCCCCGCCGCACCAGCGCCGTTAATGACAATCTTCACATCAGCGCTCCGCTTAGTCACACGCAACGCATTAAGCAACGCCGCCGCGACAACAACAGCGGTGCCATGCTGGTCATCATGAAAAATCGGAATGTCGCAAACCTCTTTTAGCCGCCGCTCTATCTCAAAACAGCGCGGCGCGGCAATATCTTCAAGGTTAATTCCGCCGAAACTCCCCGCGAGCAGTTCAACCGTTCGCACAATCTCGTCCGTGTCCTTGCTGCGTATACACAACGGAATCGCGTCAACATCAGCAAACTCCTTAAACAAACAGCATTTCCCCTCCATAACGGGCATACCCGCCTCAGGTCCGATGTCGCCCAAGCCCAAAACAGCCGTGCCGTCTGTGATTACAGCTACGGTATTCCAACGGCGCGTATAAATATAACTGTTCTCTATGTCTTTTTGAATCTCCAGACATGGCGCGGCGACGCCGGGCGTATACGCGAGTGAGAGTTCCTCTGTGTTTGAAACAGGCGCACGGCTCGTCAGTTCCAGCTTCCCGCGCCATTCGCGGTGTTTTTGAAGCGCAGCTACTCTATAATCCATATCGCACCCCCCAATTAGTGCTTAACTATCAAATCTAACATACTGGTACCGTTTTCGGGCAGTTTGAGTCCGAAAAACTCAGCCGCCGTAGCACCCGCGTCTGAGAGCGTCGCACGGGTTTCAAGCGAAACCCCTGTTTTGACTGCCCCCGCGAACAACAACGGCACACATTCGCGCGTGTGCTTGCTGTGCCCGATAAGAGGGTCATTACCGTGGTCGGCCATTACCAGTAGTATATCATCATCAGTCAGACGTTCAACAATCTGGGAGATGTAATTATCAGCGATAATCAGTCTGTCGGCGTATGCTTCGGGGTTCATTCGGTGACCGCAAAGGTCAGTTTCTTGAATATTTGTGCAAATAAAGCCCGTATCCATCCGATTCATATGTTCAAGCGTAAATTCCAACGCCGCCGCCGTGTCAACAACAGAAATACTCGTGCCATGCGGGTTCTGAACAATATCAGCGACTTTACCAATCAAAACAACGGGTATGCCAGCCTCACCCAAGATACTCGGCAACTGCACTTTAGGGTTCACGCCATAGCCGAGATGAACACATTCATACCCGTGGTTATAAACCCCGCTCTTTGGTGCATTAACACCGTAGTAACTTTCGCCATCCAGCTCCTTAAACTCACGCGCCGCGAAAATGTCGTCCATACTCACGCCCAAACCGCCAAAAGCAATGACACGCGAAACCTTCGCTACAGACCGCACAATATGAGCAATATCAATGACGCGCTCAAACGGGATTAAATCCAGCGCGGCCTCAACATTATAAGCCTGACCAAAGTCGGCTTCGATATTATCGCCAACAGTTACGCAATCATCAACCACTAAAAGTGCGGCTCCCCCTACCGAATCAATGGCGACATTGTGACCGTTTTCTTCGAGTTTCGCCTTGACTTCGTTCAAAACATAATGAAACGCGCGTTTTACTGGCAAAAACGGCTTTGTGCCCATAATCTCTTGATGCCCAAAAAACGTGTCAGCGCCATAATGCGTGAGTTTCGCGCGGCCCGTCGTGGCGGTCGGGTTAGCCCTATCCGCAAAACTCGGCAACAAGTTAAAAAGCCCAAGCCTTTCCAGCGCGGGCAAATCAACACCTGTATGTTCAATAATATGAAGCGCGGTATTTGCGCCGTTATCCTCAGGGCGAACCTCGGGCACGTCGTCCATTGCGCCAATACCGAAGCCGTCAAGCACTATTATAATAAAGCGTTTCTTTCTCATAATCTCTGTCCTTGTGCGTTAAATACGCCTAAAATCTCCGTTTTGCCGCTGTTTACGCCCGAAAGCAATACCACTCGGCTACGTGTCGTAAAAATCTGTGTCCGAAACGCCGCGACAACCGTTTCTGAAATCGTAGCGCGTTCAGACAGGCGGAAGTAGTAGTCTATACTCTCCATTGAAGGCGCAGAAATCTCGACCTTTCGCGCACTAATCACGTTCTCGCCAACCAACGCGTTTTTTATCTCCGACCGCCTATAATGCCCGCCTCCATAACAATACGCATGACTGTTTTGGTTGTGTGAAACCTCTGAAACATAGACAAGCGCGGGGATTTCGTCACACTCGTGATAAGCGTTGAAAGGCGTTGTACCCGTGAGCGCGTGACCCGGTTCAACATGCGTTGCGCCCAATGAAGCCGCGAGTTTTAGGCTGTTCAGCGCGTTCGCCGACGGCATGTTGACTTCGTTTATGTCAAAACCCATCTCGGTAAGCATATCTCGTGCCTTTATCACAAGCGCGGCATTCGGCGTTGCGACTGTTTCGCCACGTTCTTTATCATATATGAACGCGGGAAATGCCGTAACGCCTTCAAGCCGAACGCCATCAAGCTTTTGAACCTCTTCCCCGAAACCTTCAAGCTCACAAAGCTTAACCCCGCCATGTTGCCCTTCATAAATCAGCGAATCATCATCCCACACGCGAACCATTATACTTTGTGTCTTGCCCAAATCCCGCGCAATTTCGGCAATCTCGCGCGCCTTTTCGATAGAATAAACAGTCACACGTGAAACGCCGTATTTGATAACCTGTGTGAACAATCCGCGTGGCACCTGCACCAGATGACCAACATGCGCCAGTTTTACGCCCGCATTCATCATAGCGAGTGCGTCATTAAAATCAACAGCCACAATACCCGCAAACCCCAGCTTCACAAGCTCCGCCGCTATCAGTGGATTGCGCCCGATTTGTTTGGTCATGGCGTAAAGCGAAAGCCCTTGTACGTCCGCCGCCCGCTTTATCGCCGCGGCATTATCCAAAATCGCGTCAAAATCCAACACATACGAATCGGGCAGAATGCGCCCCCTCCTGTGCAGGTCAAACGCGGCTTCAATCAAACGGGGGTTCCGCCGTATCGTGCAATCCAAAAACATTAGGTTCAGCTCTCTTTCGTGGCTCTGTTTATGCTTTCTTCTAAAATCCTAAGCACTGTGTCCGCGCCCGCCCGCATGGGGTTGATGCGAATCATGCGTTTGACAAGCGTGGGGTCACTGGCTATGAACGTGCCCGATACGCGGTAGAACATGGGCGCGATTTCGTATTTCGATTCAGCGCCGACAGGGTTTTGCGCCGCGCCGAGTTTGCAGGCGTGTTCAAGCACCTTTTGCGCAATGGGTTCTCCAAATTCAACGAGCAGAACCTTTGACTGCGCGTTGGCGAGAAACGCGTTTTTTACACCCCGTATGGCATTATTGTTCAGTTTCTTCACAAGCATTTCATTCTGTTCAGCCTGAATAGCGAGCGCAACAGGCGCATAAACCAGCCCACGAAGGACTTCCATAGCTTCAAAGCCTTGAACCTTGCCGCCGCCCGAATAATTCATCTCGCCCGCCGCATTCACGAGCTCAGCCGTGCCGACAAGCACGCCAACGCCCTCCGGCCCCAACAACTTGAAAGCCGAAAACGCCGACAAGTCAGCGCCGAGTTCAACACCAATTTTGGGAACCTTCATAACCGCATAGTTATCGTCCGTTATCACGGGAATATCAGCCGCCGCTTTTATCGCGCGGATAACCTCGCCCATATCATATGAATCGTCGGGCTTTTGGCGCGTAAACTGTACGAGCGCACCCTTAATATCTGGGTTTTCGGATATTATTTTTCGTATTTCTTCTATATTATTGTAGTCTGCGCGAATGCACTCCAGCCCCATGGCCTGAACAGTGACTTTTGTCGTCGGGTAAATCGGCGCGTCATGTATGAGAATCTTCTCGCCATGCTTAAACATAGAGAAAAACGCCGCCCTGAGCGCGCCAGTCCCCGCGCCGCGCGTCAAAGTGCAAGCGGGAACGCCGAAAAACTCAGCCAACACCTTCTCAACCTTCATGGCCGTCTTAGGCCTGTTCAGCCCCGGAACAACGCCCAAGTCGCCAAGCGTCAGAACCTCTTCGCCGTCAAAGTGGCGCGTGATGATGTCAACAAGCCGAAACTGCATCTGCATGGCTTCGGCAATGCTTATCGAGGGTAGGGGATATGTTTTCATAGAATCTCCTTATTTAAGCCCAAAAATCGCAACGGGGTTATCTTCCATTATCGTCTTTATTGTTTCAAAAGCCACTCCGCGCGAAAGCAACAGCGGCACAAAACTATCGAGCAAATACCCGAAACCCATACCGCCAAATGCCGATAACTGGCTCTTGCGTGTTATGTCCATACTCATTAGAATCTGTTTCGTGTAGCCCAAATCAACAAGCCGTTTCAAGAAGTCTGCGCGCAGTTCGTCCGGCTGATAGTTCAGCTTTCCAATCGTGTCAAAAGCGACATTCGCGCCCATATCAACAAGTTTTCTCATTACATCAAAGTCACCCGCAAGCGCGACATGGCTTACAACCACCTGTTCGGGTTTTACGCCGTTAGCTTTGAGTAGCTCTATCTGTTCAAGACCCATTGTACCCAATGTCGTATGAGTCAAAATCGGCACGCCCATTTCAGCGTGAGCCTTCGCCGCGGCAATAAAAATCTTTTCTTCGAGCGGC
Source organism: uncultured Defluviitaleaceae bacterium (assembly GCA_964583165.1). GTDB lineage: Bacteria > Bacillota > Clostridia > Lachnospirales > WRAX01 > CAZOVK01. The sequence goes on from CAZOVK010000002.1 coordinate 86,838, forward strand.
TTAATCTCGTTAAGACTAGTCCCGACCTCGCCAATCACAGACGCTTTTTTTGATGTTCCGTCAATGCCCACAGTGATTTCGTCAATCAGAATACTTGCCAGTGCGAAAACGTCCAAATTCTCAACTTCAGAGGGCAAAAACGGCTCCTTATACCAACCAGTCGCGCAAATAATCTCAACGCCTGTCGATTCCTCCATGCGTTGAATATACTCAATATTTCTGCCCATACCGCGGTTCGTCACATCAATGATTCGCGTAACGCCCCGCCGCCTAAGCGCCCGCAACTCATCAGCCGAAACGTCAAAGCAATCAATGCGGCAGTCCTCATTCTTCTTAACGCCCGACAAATCAATCGTAATATGCTCATGCGGGTAGACCGCTCGGCTCAAACCTTCCATATTATACCTCTTATCCTAAGCGTTGCGCAACAAGTTCGCAATGTGAATCAAGATAAACCCGCGCTCATATTCTGGGAACGCCCCGCTAAAGACGTTTTCAAGCGCGGCTTCGGCTCTTCGTATCTCGTCAATATTAGGTTGCGCTAAAATCTCCGCCAACAGTATTTCGTCAGCCGCAGCAATCTGTTCGCTCTTGCGCAAACGGCTAAACACCATGGCCATGTGCGTCACGAACATACCGCCGAAGTCCTCAGTCAACTCCAGACCGAAGCCCTCCTGCAACACGTCAACCATACCACGTATCTTATCAAACTCGTTTTGCTCAATCAGCCCGCTCATCAACAGCAAGTCTATACGCTTATTCAATTCCGCTTCAATCTTCATCATTTACCCCACATCAATAATTCGGGATACAATCCCGCCGTTCAACCAGTTTCTGTATATCCAGCACATCAGATGTGCGAATTGTCTTCTTTAGTAGGCTTTTAATCTCGGGCTTGCGCTTGTCTGTCACAATCACAGCCGTCGTGTCGTCGTCGTTGTCCGTGTCTAACAGCGCGTATTTCACAGGTATTGCTTTGTCTGTTATCTCGTCAATATTCCAAACAGCCATGTCAATCTCACGACTTTTTAACTTCTCCAATACTTGATTGTAAGAAACGGGTACATACTTCACATCAAAACCGTCACAAAACCGCCGTGTAAGCTGAACCTGGTCATAAGAGTCATTGTCCAGCCCAACGCGCAAACCATTCTCGATAAGCGACGGCAAATCATCTCGAAAAACGGCAACATGTCGCCCAAGGTAAGACCCCGCGCCAAACTCCATAGTAATCTCAATATCCGAATTTATCTCAATACAACACTTCGCCGCCAACTTACTGACCACGGCAAAATCATACCGCCGTTCCGCAAGCATATCGACACGTTTGCGCGCGCCCCTCATAAACGCGAGATTGAGCGCCAACCCAAACGGCGAGTTGTCAAAACACTTAACAAGCCCCGTTGCGAAACCCTCATATTTCTTAGAATACGGTAGGGGCATAACCCCTACCATAGACTGTATATCCGCCAAATCCATGAGCTTTTCATAATCAACGTCCGCGAGAATCGTCCCTAAGTGACCGCGCGGTGATAGCATGACCGCGCCACAGTCAGATAAGAGTTTCAGCGAGTTTTGAAGTGTCCCGCGTGAGGTATTCAGTTGTTCAGACAGCTCCGTAATCGTGGGCAGGCGTTCGCCTATCTCATAACACAACAGCAGTTGCGCTAACTCCATAGCCGTCAGCCCGTTCTTATTCATGAGTTTGTCATGCAGACGCGCCATTATTTCACCTCATGGATTGGGATTGGTTGTTATTTAGGCACAATCGGGAACATGCCAATGAAATGCAGGATGTTCACAGCAAGACCGAGAATAATCGCTGCAAGAGGGCCAACAGCCATTGTCGGTATGGGCTTCTTGCTCGTGGAGTTTAGGCAATACGCGCCGATAACCCAGATATAGCCCATAGTTGGCGCAATCTTATTAGCAGCGAGCATACCGCCGATAAGAAGCGCGATGTCAAGAACCTTACTCATAGATGTACGGATGTTGTCGCCCATGTCCTTCATGCCCGGGAATTTGTCAAGACCCTTGGCGATATAGCTAAGTAGCAGAACTTCAATAGCCATAATCAAACAGCCGATAAAGAAAGAGCCGACAACGCCGAGGATACCTGCGTTAATCAACAGAATAGCGGGGATATGAACGGCTTTAGTGCCCGCAGGTGAATAAACACCAGCGACAATCGCTGTTGTCATAACAAGCGGGATGAAGCCGATACAACGACCGAGCGCAACTAGCGCGGCTTCTGTAATCTGCCCTTCCGCCGTCATTGTAAGCGAGGCGGGACCTTCCGCGATAAGAAGAAGTGTAGTAGCAAGGGCAACAACACCGCCGCTGACTGCAAGAATAAGAATATTCTTCTTGATTTTATCGATATTACCTTCAAACAGCGAGAACACAGCCGATGCGCTCGACTGGCCCTCTTTCTTCTCCGTAACGACCAACGCAATCATAGCCACGATGCCGAACAGAAGAGCCATACCATCGGCGTTCAGCGAGATATTGACTGTGCCGACAGTGAATTTGCCATAGAGAGCGACAAACTGTTTAATAAGGATTGTAAGAATCAGAACGATACCGCCGCGCACAAAGCCTTGTTGATAAGCAATGGTAAGCGCAGGGAACACACAGAACGCAACGATAATAACATCGCCGACAGAGCCAAGACTGCTAAGGAAGTCAACAGGAACCATCGCGAAGAAGCCTTGAAGCGCTTCCATGCCGAACATCATAGCGATAGCAAAGGCAGCGCCAACGCCGGCGGCTATAAGACCGCCCTGTTTGTTGTCTTTGAAAATCAGACCGATAATATCTGTGCCAAGCAAGATAGTATGTACAAGAATAATCTTACCCGCGATAGAAACGGGCAAACCAAGACCGATAACAAGACCAAAGCAGAGCGCAAAGCTTGTCGCGAACAAGCCCTTTCTGTCCATGCCGCCCGCGAAATAAGCCGGGAACACAGGGCGCAACCCATCATGGAAAACCGCGATATTCTGATTGCAAAGGTAGGCGGAAAGACCGCCGAAAGCCGCCATTACGAGTACGGTCAGTACGTTGATACTAAATAACATAATGCCCCTCCGATTAGATTACTTTAGAATTTCAGCCAGCAATACAGGGATTACCTTTTCGGCGTCATAATTGGTGAAACCAAACGCCACCTTGCCACTTTGAACGGCCTTTTGCATTTCAGCGTCTGACATGACCTTGCCCGGTATGCTCACAGACGCGCACTTATCAAGCCCGACTATGCCGATAGCCATTGCCAGCGCACCCCCCGCACCCGTGGCGCACGCGCCGAAATAGTAGTCTGCCTGACCAGTTTTGATAGCCAACGCCGCCTCAATGTCGCTCTTGACAACGACACTAACCTTGTCGCCGCCATGTTGTTTGAGCAACTTTTCAACGAGCTGTTTGTCCATCTGACCGCCTACAACGAGCCTCTTCAATAGACACACCCACCTTCTTAACTCATTTACAATATACAATATTTTGTATATTGCGGTATATTAAGTATAGTGTATTTCTGTCGTGTTGTCAATAATTTTTAGCAAAAACCTA
>CAZOVK010000003.1:0-88422 GCA_964583165.1 uncultured Defluviitaleaceae bacterium
CGATATTTTAATACTTAACCCATGTACTTGTAGCTCAGCAGGATAGAGCAACGGACTTCTAAGCCGTGGGTCGGGGGTTCGAATCCCTCCAGGTACGTAGCGAAAACGCCTTGGAGCAGGCGTTTTTTATTTTTTTGTTGTGGCATTTTAGTCATCCACTTCGATATACCACAAGTCTTCATCCCTATAAAGTAAAATGTGCTTCTTTCGTATGCGGCAGGTATACCTTGTGCCTATACCGCCGGCTTTAAGGCTGGCGGCTTTACGTACATCTATGATGCGGTCGATTTCAAAGGTTCGCCCGTCTTCCCACTGGATAGAGATTGGTGTTAACTGACCCTCGACAGAAAATCTTGCGGTGACACCGACGTTTTTTCTACTCACCTAACAGATAGCCTCCTGCTACAAAATTGCTCCGTCAAAATAATTTATAGGATGTATTATATTTTCTTCTTTTGCGTTTAAGCCGGTTAAAACCCTGTCAACTAACAATATTCCTCTCTTGATAGCGTGATAACCAAAACGGGAACGTATCTCATCAACGCTTTGTTCGAGCCTTTCTTCTTTGTCGCGCTTCTTAAAATCTGTGAATAGATTTAGCTGAATGCCGGTGTCCTTATCTACCAGATTTGTGCCTCTGATGCCTAAACTGCGTAACGGCTCTAGAAATTTGTACTTTGACATGAATATTTCAATAGCTTTTTCGGCGATTTCTTTTGTAAGGAATGAAGGATATTCAAGCTTTGCCTGCCTATCACACGATACAAGATTTTTATCGCGTATATAGATTTGTACGGTTGTACATTTTAGGTTTTGCTCCCTTAATCTAGCGGCTACCGACTCTGCGAGCATAAAAAATGTAGCCCTAACTTCATCTAAATTCGTCAGGTCATGCGATGTCGTGGTTGAATTGCCCACACTCTTTATATAACTTTCAGCACCGTTCGACGCGACGGGTGATGTGTCCTGTCCGTTGGCGAATTGGTGGATAACCAGCCCCCATTTTCCGAGCCAAGAGTATAGAAGATTTGGGTCACAATTGGCCAAATCGCCAATGGTTCTGATGCCGTATCTCTGGAGCTTTTTTGTTGTCGAACGCCCTACGTACAGCAAATCAGAAGCGGGTAGAACCCACACGACATCCTTGTAATTACTCTTAGTTATCACGGTTGTCGCGTCGGGCTTTTTAATATCGCTACCAAGTTTGGCGAATATCTTGTTGAAGCTTACTCCGACAGATACCGTCAGGCCCAATTCACTATAAACCCTACGACGGATTTCATCAGCGATGGTTTTGCCATTGCCGAATAGGCTCATGCTGGCTGTTACATCAAGCCAGCTTTCGTCTATACCGAAAGACTCCATTTGGTCGGTATACTCGGCGTAAATCTCTCTTACCAGCCTTGAAAACTTCAAATACCTTTCAAAGTTAGCGGGCACAACAACTAAATCTTTGCACTTCTGCTTCGCTTGCCACACCGTTTCGCCGGTGGCTACCCCGAATGCTTTGGCTAGATTGTTTTTTGCCAATATTATACCATGCCTTGCCGCTTCATCACCGCCGACAGCTACGGGCATATGTCGTATCTTTGGGTTACAGAAGCACTCTACCGAGGCATAGAAGGAATTCAAATCAGAATGAAGTATTGTCCTTTCCATATAAGCTATCACCTCTAGTAGTATTATATAAATAACATATGAATAAACAGGTGATTTTATTAAAATAGCTTGACTTTGACACCGTGTCGTCCTTTATAATATAGTTGGAAAGGGGAGGAGCAGAATGGACCCTACGGGGCTTATGACTATCAGCGAAATGTCTTCTACGTTTGGGATATCAACGCGCATGTTGCGGTATTATGAGCAGGTGGGGCTTCTTGCGAGTACGCGGCGCTATGATTATGCTTATCGGGTTTATGACGAAAACGCAGTGAGGCGGTTGAAGCAGATTATTGTATTGCGGAAGCTTCGGATTTCTGTTAAGCAAATGACAGAGATTTTTGGCAATAACAGCCTTAGCCGAGCCGTTGATATTTTTTTGGAGAGTATCGGCGAAATTGACAGCGAGATGACCGCGCTTAATACGATTAGGCGGCTTTTGATTGGTCTAGTGGCGCGTTTGAGCAGTTATGCGGATAATCCGGACGGGTTGAATACCCTGCAAGATGATGATATACTGGAAGCCATTTCAGCGCTTAACCTTTCTGATAACAGATTGAGGGGAGAATCGGATATGGAGAATTTAAATGGGGCAAGCGAGAAACTCGCGGCGCTAAAGAATGTGCGGATTTTGCACCTGCCGCCGATGACGGTTGCGGCGTATAACTATTTTGGCGAGAACCCGGAGGATAACGCCCTCAAGGTTTTCAATGAATTCGTGATGCAAAGACAACTACAGCGGGTCAAGCCGGATTTAAGGGTTTTGGGCTTCAATAACCCTTCACCGCGTGGGAATGAAACATACGGTTATGAGTTTTGGGTCACAATCCCCGAGGGCATGGACGTGCCGGAGCCGCTGAAGAAGTTGCACTTTGCGGGCGGGCTTTACGCGGCGCATTGCATTAGAATGGGTGATTTACATGAGTGGCAGTTGCTGGATAGGTGGGTTAAAGACAGCGAAGAGTATGACTATGACGAACGGGAGCCGTATGGTATGGGCGGGTGCTTAGAAGAGCATTTGAACGCCTTCACATATTATGAAAACGGTGCAAGGGGCGGTATTATTCAGCTTGATTTGATGATTCCGGTTAAACCGCGGCGAAAGTAATGGTGGAAATGAAAAAGGCAGGTGAATATACCCCGCCTTTTTTGTATGAATCTATTGTTTGTTCATTAAGATGATGTCGTCTAACAGCGCTGCTAAGTCCTCGGTCATGGTTTCGCTCGAGAACTGGCATGTGCCGACAGCCGTATGACCGCCGCCGCCGTATTTGAGCATGAGCGAGCCAACATCTATCTTGCAAGTGCGGTTCAATACACTGTAGCCAACGGCCGCACTGCAACCTTTTTTGTCCTTGCCGTCAACAATCCAGACAGATATGTTCTGCTCGGGGTAAAGGCTATAAATGAGGAAGCGGTTACCCGTGTAAATCGTGTCAAGCCCGCGTAGGTCGGTGATAATCACTTGTTCAACGGTCTTAGTATGGTTTGTGAGCATATCGCGGAAGAGTTTATCCTGCTCGAAGTACATTTTAACGCGCTCTTGGACATCGGGTTTTTTAAGAATTGTTTCTATGGATTCCGTCCTGCACCATTCAATCATCTCTTCCATGAGCTGATAGTTGCTGATGCTGAAGTTGCGGAAACGCCCTAAGCCTGTGCGTGGGTCCATAAGGAAGCCCAGAAGAATCCAGCCCTCGGGGTTCTGAATCTCTTCGGCCGTGAGATGCCCAGAGTCAACCTTGTCAACAGCGGCGAGCATATCCTTGAATTGAGACAGCGTTTTGTCGCCGTCATAATAGTCATAGACAACATGCGCGGCGCTCGGTAGTAAGCGGCTTGCGCCATTATACATGCCCATATAAGCTATGCGCTCTTGTTCACTGGAATGGTGGTCGAACCACAGCCCACAACCCTGAACGAAGGGCACATTAGCGAGCACGTCGTCCTTGGTTACTTCGATAAGGCCGTCCTGCAAATCCTTCGGGTGGACGAACTTCCAGGAGTCAATTATCCCGCGTTCACGCAAAAACACAGCGCAGATGAGTCCGTCAAAATCAGAACGTGTAATAAGTCGCATACTATCTCTCTCCTTGGCTAACGCCCAATGAATAACTGTGCCCAATACATAGTACCGTTGTCTTTGACAGAGCCAGTTCCTAAATGGGTGTAATTTTTATTCAAAATGTTGGCTTTGTGGCCGGGTGAGTTCATCCAGCCCTCAACGACAGCGGCGGGTGTGGGATAGCCCGACGCGATATTTTCGCCCGCATATGCGTAGCTAATGCCGTCTAATGTTGTGTAGGGAGATGTGCCGTCCGGGCGCTTATGCTCAAACAGCGTCACAATTTCAGTGGCGCGAACCTGTGCGGCTTCTGAAAGCTTGGCATCTGTTTTGAGTGGGGCTAAACCTTGCTTTGAGCGCTCAATATTGACAAGGCGTAACACCTCTTCTTCATATGAGGCCGTATCATTGTTTTTATCGCCGGATGATACCTCGCCTAAGTAAATGGTGTTAGTGCCGCTATCCCAGTTTACGTCAATGCCCACGGCGTTGGCCAAAGAACGCAACGGTAGATAAGTGGTGCCTTGATAGACAAGCGGAAGCGTCGTATTGCCATATGAATCCGCAGGAGTAAACCGTGTGCCGTTTAGGTAGATGCTCACCTGCATAAACGTAGCTGTGACGTTTTGGTTAGACGTAGCCCCATAGACAAACATCCCCCCTGTAGCAAGCGCGAAAACGACAGCGAGCGTGAACAACGAACCCTTGATGAATTGAATGGTGTCACGTTTCATAGTGTTCTCCTCTACTATAATTATAAGCGAAACGCCGTTTAAGTCAATAGTAATGTCTATCTAATGTAGTTTGAATCCGGACAACTGGCTTCTGAGCGCGGACGCTTCGCTGGCGAGTTGTGAAGCGCTGGCGGTGTTTTGTTCTGAAATAGACATATAGCTGGCCGCCGTGTTCGCTACTTCCTCGATTGAGAGCATGACCTCTGATAGGCTTTCTGATTCAACGCTTGTTGCGTCCGCTATTTCTTTGACGATATTCGCGACGTTTTGGGCGTTGGTGACTATGCTGGCGAGGGATGAGCCGGTTTCTTTGGCTATCTGTATGCCGCTGTCAATGCGCTCAAGCGCCTCCTTGACGTAACGAGCGGTTTCCTTTGACGATAGCAGGCTTCTGTTCGCGAGTTGTCTTACGTCGTCGGCTACAACTGAGAAACCCTTGCCCGCTTCGCCCGCGTGAGCCGCTTCGATGGACGCGTTAAGCGCGAGCAGGTTTGTTTGACGCGCTATCGCATCTATAGTTTCCATAACGCCCGCAATGTGGTTCGACGCGTCCTTGATACTCTCCATCGCGTCAAGTAGGTGGCGCATTTGCTCGTTGCCCGTATCGGCCATCTGCATGGAATCATGAGAAAGGCGTGTAGCATCGGTTGTGCGCGTGTTGTTACTCTGGGTTAGGGTATTAACTGCCGTGAGTTTCTCGCGTAAACCGTCCATAATCGTTGCCTGGCGCGCCGCACTATCGGCGAGTGTGCCCGATGAATGGGCGACATGCCGCGTATCGTCAGAAACTTGTTCGCTGGACATGATAATTGCGGAAAAGACCTTATTCAGATTGTTGATGATGAGGTTGATACTCTCCTCAATCCGTTGGAACTCACCGGGGTAGTGGCTCGTTATCTTAACAGTCAGATTGCGTCTGGCGACGGCGGAAAGAGATGTTGAAATCTCTGTAATATAGCCCGAGAGTGACTTGACTGTTGCATTGGCCGACTGTTGAATGTTCTTAAACGCGCCCTCGAAGCTACCTTCCATTGTCACGTCAAGAACGCCGTTTTTCATTTGAAGCAAGCAGTGCTCAATCTGTTCAATCGGTGCGGCGACAGACTCGATACCCGTGTTGAGCTTCTGGAGCAGGAGTTTCCAATCGCCCTCGAAGTTTTCTGAATCGGCGCGGAAATCTAAACGCCCCATTGCCGTACTCTCGGCGAAGGTTGAAATTTCACGGCTGATGTTTAATAGGTTTGCGCGAAGCTCTTCGATTATCTTGTTGCCTACACTTTGCTTACCGGGGAAAACCTTGGCGTATGCCGCGAAATCGCCGTCACCCAGTTTATCCATAATATCGAGAAGGCTTAGGAAGTTCTCTATATACATAGAGGTCATATTGTTCACGCCGTCAGCCACGTCACGGAACGCACCCGAGAATGATTTTCCGTCGAGCTTTTTATCCCAGTCACCGCGCGCGTGGGCGGCTGACATAGAGCGCATGTCGCTGACGAGTTTGTTCAGCGCGGTTACAATATCCATAAAGCAACCCGCGAGTGTGTCAAGCTCGTTATTTGTTTTGGCTTCAATCAACACGTCCATATCGCCGGCGGCGACCTTACGCGCGCCTTCTGTCAGTAGCTTAATCGGTTTGCTGATGATGCTGTCAACGGTGATGATAAGAAAGACCACACTTGCGCCGAGCACAAACAGTAAAATCACGATAGACCACGTGAGCATGGAATTACAGCTTTCAAGAATTTCATGTTGAGGAGCTGCCGAGTAGAGCGTCCAGCCTGTTGCCGGTATTGTTCGATAGATGAAATAGCGCATTACGCCGTCATAGTCCTTAACCAGTATGCGCCCGTCCTTACCATCGGCTTGTGCCGCCACTTGCTTATATGTCGGTATAGACAGAAACTGTGTCATTTGCTTGGCAGACGGTTGAAAATCTTTGTTTGGGTGTGATATGATGTTACCGTTGGCATCAACAAGGAAGTTATAGCCGTTTTTATAGGCTTCCATCTCTGCCATCATTTCTATTATCGTGTTCATGAAGATATCCATTGACACTACAGTATTCTTGCCGTTTACTACACCGATTGAGCGCGTGATTGTCGTTACCATATCGCCCGTCTGAGCGTCAACATATGGCTCCGTGAACAAGATATGGCCATTTGCGCCCATAGCTGCCTTATACCAGTCGCGCGATGTTGGGTCATACTCTTCGGGTGACCAACCGCTGCCGAACATAAATGAGCCATCATCGAACCCCGCGTATACATCAAGAACGGTAGAATCCAATTCAAGGACGTTCTCCAGAATGCTTTTTCGCGCTTCATCGTCGGTGACGACCCCAAAGAAAATGCCGATGTCATTGGTCATAGCGGCTCTTGAAGAGAGCCAGCCATCAAATTCATGCGCATTGGCGGACACAATATTTGCGGTGTTGGCGAGAGTAGTTGTAAGAATGATATTGCGTGCTATAAAGTAGCTCACTATTGTCAGTATAATCATACCGAGCGCAATATTGGTGACAACAAGAACTGTCAACCGTGTGCGAATACTCATTTTTCTAAGCACATTGACCTCCTGGTATCTGCAAAAAGCAGTTTTTCTAAACCGTAGGCACAAACATAACGTCTGACGGCATTACAAAGCCGCCGCGCGGTGACAGTGAACAGCCCAAAACGCTCGGTCCGTCCGATGAACAATTACGCTTAAACTGTGCGCGGCTAAAACGCATATAAAATGCGTTCAGCGATTCATTGAGCTTCTCGCGCTCAATGCCTGAAAACGCGTTTTCGGCGAGTGTGAGCACGTCCTGCGCATTAAGCCCATAGTTAATTATATAATATAGGAAGAAATCGTTCAAGAGGTAAGAGCCCAAAATCGCCTCTGTTTTTTGCGCTATTGCGCCCGCGTCGTCTGTCGGGAGTAGTTCGGGGCTTATCGGTGTGTCCACAATGGATTTGAGCGCCTGACGCGCCTGCGGTGTGAACATACCGCTGTCGGCAATATACAATGCCAACGCCGATATGACTGTTTTGGGCAAACCCGCGTTTACGTTATAGTTTGAGATATGGTCGCCGTTGAATGTACAGAAGCCGAGAGCGGCCTCAGAGAAGTCGCCCGTGCCTACGACAATGCCGCGGTGCATGTTCGCTAAATCCAATAGGATTTGAGTACGTTCGCGGGCTTGTGCGTTCTCATATGCCAAATCGGGTGTTAGGTCGTGCCCTATTTCCGTGAGGTGTTGTTTACAGCTTTCTCCAATCGGAATCTCGCGTACTGTAACACCCAAACCTTCCATTAAGTCATAGGCGTTCTGTTTCGTACGCTTGCTCGTGCCGAAGCCCGGCATGGTGACCGCGATAACCTTATCACGCCCGACACCCGCCGCGTCAGCCACAAGCGCAGAAATGACTAAGGATAATGCCGAGTCTAGCCCACCTGACGTGCCCACAATCAAACACTTTGAATCAACATGCAAAAACCGCCTCAGTAAGCCCGCTGTCTGAATTTTGAGGATGTCCTCAAAAAATGCTGGGCGTTCGGGGGCTTTGGGCATGAACGGTTCTCTGTCTAACTTTCTTTCTGTTGCAACGATTGTATGCAAATCAACAACGCGCATAACAGGCTGTTCAATCGAGTTGAGTAATATACAATTAAGGTCGGTGTAAACGGCTTGTCCGTTCGGGCTAAAAACATTCGATTGTTCAAGGACTTCGCCGTTTTCGGCAATAAGCGACAACCCGTCGAATACATAGTCTGTTGTAGATTCATAGAAGCCCGCGTTGGCGTAAATCAAGGCAGTTTGTGAAGCCGCCGTCATTGCCATTGCGCTGTTTTGCTTATGCTTTACTCCCAATGCTACAGACGGGTTAGCGTCAAGGCATACCGTAAGCCCAGCGGTTGGTTGTGTAGGCATACCGCCCAAACACGCTTCAAAACTGAACAGCCGCTCGCCCGCGCGAATATGTGTAACCGTTTCAAATGCCTCCACCGCAGGAACGCTAAAGTAGCGGCTCTCGGCGTGTGTTAGGCGATATTTAGGCGAAATGCCCACAACACGCCCGTTTTGCAATAAAACGGCGCAGTTATAGAGCTTCCCGAACACGGCAAGCGGTGTGCCCAAAACCACGAGTGTATCGGAGGATAACCCCGCCAGTCGCTCAATCTCATGTTCAACAGCCAATAATAACGACCGCTGACGGAACAAATCACCGCAAGTAGCCCCCGTCAGCGCAAGTTCGGGCAGTACCAGCACGGCGGCCTGTTTTTCGTTGGCTTCAGCCATAACGCGCTCAATGACCGCTCCGTTAAAAATCGGGTCAGCCAATTTCAAAGCCGGTACGGCCGCGCAGACACGCAAGAATGCGCCCACGAAATCACCCCATTCTGTAAAAATAACGCTCCAGCGCTTGCATAGCTTCTTCTTCGTCAGCGCCCTCAATGGCGAGCGTAACCGTCATACCCTCTGTGATACCGACTGCTATCATGCCCATGATACTCTTCGCTGAAATACTCTTGTCGCCCGTCATAATCTTGACAGAGCTAGAAAAACCACCCACGGCTTGTACGAAAACCGCCGCGTCACGCATTTCAAAATCCAGTTCACTTACGATTGTTTTAGTAATCATCTTGACCCCCTTTTACCTGTCAGCAATTTCAATTATTTTGTTCAATCTATGGTTAACGCCTGATTTCCCGAGCGGTGGCGTACAAAGTCGCCCTAGCTCAGACAGCGAAATATCCGGCTGGTTTAGCCTTATCCGCGCGATTTCCTCCAAATGGGGCGGGAGGCTTGACAGCCCGGCGGTGTGCTCCAGTCGTCTGATTGCGTCGAGTTGACGCGCGCAGGCGTTGACGGTTTTTGTGATGTTAGCCGTTTCACAATTTACCTGTCTGTTGACATTCCCGCGCATTTCCTTTATTATGCGCAGATTTTCCAGCTCCAACAGAATTTTATGTGCGCCGATAATATTTAGCATATCGACAATCTTTTCTGACTCTTTGATGTAGACGACGCTGTTGTTTTTTCTATGAGTAACCTTCGCGTCTAATTCGAATGCGTTCAAAACCTTAAGCAAGAGTGCGGTTTTGCTCTCATCATGTAATACAAACTCTAGGTGATAAGATTTGGCGGGGTCACTCATTGTTCCGCATACCAAAAACGCGCCGCGCAAAAACGCTCGTTTACAACACAGGCGTTTGGGCTCATAAGCGTCGGAAAAGGCGGGACTTCCCGCGATTGTAAGTAATTTATCTCGCCGTTGTGTAATAGCAGCGCTTACACGTGCGGCGGTGTGAACAAGAAAGAGCGCGTCCAGTTCAGCCGCCGCGCAGTGTTTAGTCGTGACGGGCGTATTTATGATGTCCGTCTTGATTCTCTGTGAATAACTGGGCGTTCTCATTTAACACCTATTTCTCTATATCGCGGTGGGTTATGAGCGTATAAAACCCCTTGTTCGTCAAGTCTGCGAACAACGCGTTTGCGATAGTGACCGAGCGGTGTTTGCCACCCGTACAACCTATCGCTATGACGAGTTGGGTTTTACCCTCATTCTTGAAATTCGGTATAAGAAAGTCTATCATGTCTGTCAGTTTCGCCATGAACGGCGCGAATTGTTCTTGACTCTTGACATAGTCGCTCACAGGCACGTCGTTACCCGTGAGCGCCTTTAATGTCGGGATATAGAACGGGTTAGGCAAGAACCGTACGTCGAATACCAAATCGGCGTCATTCGGTATGCCCACTTTGAAGCCGAAACTCATGACGTTTATTACGAGCGAGTTAAACAACTTATCCTCAACAAAGAGTTCTTCAATACGCTCTTTGAGTTGGCGCGTGAGAAGTTTTGACGTGTCAAGGATTATGTCCGCGCGTTTCTTGATTTCAGTCAGTTCTTCGCGCTCCAGTTCTATGCCGTCTATAATGCGCCCCGTTTTAGCGAGCGGGTGGGAACGGCGCGTTTCTTTGTAGCGTGTGGTTAGAGCCTCGTTTGATGACTCAAGAAATAATACGCGCGTTTGAATTTTATCGGGCATAACATCCAGCACGGGCAGTAACCCCGCGAACATGCTACCGCCGCGAATATCCACGCCGACAGCCACACGGTCAATGCCCGCGCCCGATAATAGTGACAGCTCCGCAAATTCCACAATCAAAGACGGCGGCAGATTATCCACGCAGTAAAAGCCGAAATCCTCAAAGAATTTCAGCGCCGTGCTCTTGCCCGCGCCTGACATGCCCGTTACAATAACTAACAACATAGGAGTTTGACCTCTGCTTCCAACAAAATCCCTGATGTTTCAAGGACTCGCTGTCTTATGTGCTCCATGAGCGCGAGAATGTCGGCGGTTGTCGCGCCACCCGCGTTCACTATGAAGCCCGCGTGTTTGGTTGATACCATAGCGCCGCCGATTTGATAACCCTTTAGCCCCGCGCTTTCGATAAGCTTACCCGCGTACTTATCGGGAATGTTCGGGCGCTTGAACGTACTACCAGCACTAGGCATATCAAGCGGTTGCTTTTCAACGCGCTGACCATTATAGTAATTCATGGCGTTGCGGATAGCGGAGTATTCGCCCGCTTCGAGCTTGACACATACTTGTAGGACTATATCGTGGTTCGTTTCAATCGCGCTGTGGCGATAACCGAAGTCCATATATTCGCTATAGACCGCTTTAAGTTCACCGCCTTGTGTGATGATTAGCGCATAATCAAACACGTCCTTAATCTCGCCTAGATACGCGCCAGCGTTCATGAACACGCCACCACCGACAGTGCCGGGTATGCCCGACAGCTTCTCCATGCCCGTTAGGTTGTTTTTGAGCGCCTTTTGGGCAATAGAAGCCAAACTCGCGCCTGCGTCAGCCAAAATCCTGTTTCTGGGCAATAACATGATGCGATTCATGGCTGTTGTCGCTATGAACACGCCGTCAAAACCCTCATCGGGTATCAATAGGTTGCTGGCGTTACCGATTACCATGTGTTTTATGCCGTTCTCACGGCAAAATCGCAAGAGCGCCGCCATCTGTGTCGGCGTTTCTGGCGTTACGTAAAACCGCGCATTCCCGCCTGTTCTGAACGAGGTGTGCCGCGCCATTGACTCGTTTTCAAGGACGCTTTCAGCGCCCAAAATTCTGACTAAATCTGCCTTGTACAACAAACCACCTCAAAAATCTATGTTACAACATAATATTCAACGTGCTTGGGCGTTATTTGTATTATCTGGCGAGCATTGCCGCCCCGATTATGCCCGCGTCATTGCCGAGAACCGCCGGGTTAATCTGTGTATGGAGAACCCCGCCGTAGCACTTTTTAATCATCTTCTCTCGAACGACAGATAGCAGTTTCTCGCCCTGTGCGCTCACGCCGCCACCGACAACGATTACATCGGGTTGGAAGATGTTCACGAGGTTCACAAAGCCTTCGGCTAAATATTCAGTGTAGCTGTCTACCAACTCTTGAGCGGTTGAATCCCCCGCTTGTGCCGCGTCAAAGACGGTTTTTGGCGTAATGTCATTAGCTTTGCCGTCAACGAGCGTCAGAATCTTTGAATCGGGGTTAGCGGCAACAGCGCGTTTCGCGTCACGCATGAGCGCGGGAGCGGCGGCGTATGCCTCGAAACAGCCCTTACGCCCGCATGAACAAGGTTCGCCGTTCATCATAACAACCGTATGCCCAAATTCGCCGCTGCCGAGAAAGTTACTCTGATAAATCTTGCCGTCAACTATTATGCCACTGCCAACGCCTGTGCCGAGTGTGATTGTGATAGAAAAGCCCGCGCCTTTCGCGCCGCCCGCCACGTTCTCGCCCAGAGCCGCGCAGTTAGCGTCATTCTCTACGAAAACATTCCACGGTAGATATTTGCCGAGTTCTTCAACGATATTCGCGTTATGCAGGTTTAGGTTGTTTGCATAGATGACCTCGCCCTTAATCGGGTCAATCACGCCCGGTGCGCCAATGCCAACGCCTATGATTTCTTCGTTTTTGAGCGTTCTGTCAGACACCAGCTCTAGGCAAAGCGCCGCCATGTCACGCGCAAGTGTTTCAAAACCCATTGAATGGCGTGACGGCACGCTCTTTTTATAGACCAACAACCCGTCTGTATCAACCAAGCCCGCCGCGAGGTTGGTGCCCCCCAAATCCACGCCGATATAGTATTTACCCATTAGTTCGACCCCCCGTTTTTCTGTATATTCGCGCTTATGCGCTCGTTTAACACCTTCTCTACGTTATGCCCCATTTTCTTCTGTCTGTGGTTAATCGCGGCTGATTCACAGATAACCGCGATATTGCGCCCCGGTCGAATCGGGATTTTGTGGCAGACTATGCGATTGCCGAGAATTTCCATAAACTCTTCTGACAGACCGAGGCGGTCATAGGCTGTTGTGTCGTCCCAAAGTTCGAGTTTGATTACCAAATCGACGTTCTGTATCGCCTTGATACTCTCAACACCGAACATCTGGCGCACGTCAATAATGCCGATACCTCTTAATTCTATCAAATAGCGGATTATTTCGGGTGATGAGCCGATTATGGTTTGAGCCGATACGCGCTTGACCTCCACAGCATCATCAGCGACAAGACGGTGACCGCGTTTGATGAGTTCAAGCGCCGTTTCGCTCTTGCCGATACCGCTTTCGCCCATGATGAGAACACCCTCACCATAGATGTCAACAAGAACACCATGTAACGTGGCACGTGGCGCAAGCTGTACGCGTAACCACCGTATGATTTCGCCCATAAACTCTGTTGTGCTCTCGTTTGTCGAGAAAATCGGCACATTACACTCTGTCGCGAGCTCGAGCATCTCAGGACAGGGCAACAAGTTCCTACATATTATAAGGCACGGTATCCCGCACATAAACATGCGCTTCAGATTTTCGCGCCGCAATTCGGCGTTCATCTGTTCGAGGTAGGCGTGTTCGACGCGCCCGAGTATCTGTATTCTGTGTGAGTCAAAGTAATCGAAGAAGCCCGCAATCTGGAGCGCAGGTCGGTTTATGTCAGAATGTGTGACATAGATGCCCGCGAGCTTGACTTGTGGGTTTAGCTGTATCAAGTGATATTGTCTGACGACTTCTGAAAGCGCGATTGAGTATTCCATATAGTCACCGTTCCTGTTATTCGCTAAATCTATTCTATATCATTATCCGCTTTTTTGCAATCGGGATGAAAAAATTCGTAAACTTGAGCGGCGGCGCGTTTGTTCATGTTTGGAGCTTGGGTCAGTTCTTCGAGTGTGGCGCGTTCAACGCCTTCGACACTGCCGAAGTGTTTTATAAGCGCAGTTCGCCGCTTTTCGCCTATACCCTGAACCTCATCAAGCCGCGAGCGTACCATTGCCTTTTCGCGCAACTTTCTGTGATATTCAATCGCGAATCGGTGAACCTCCGTTTGTATACGAGTGACCAGTCGAAAGACCTCAGAGTTCGCGGGCATGTTAATTTCTTCGTTCTTATATAGTAACGCACGCGTGCGGTGTTTGTCGTCTTTAACCATGCCACAAATCGGGATTTCAAGTCCCAATGCCTCGAGCGCTTCCGTTACGGCCGAAATCTGGGGTTTGCCGCCGTCCAGCAGGAGTAAATCGGGCAGGTTTGAAAACTTACCGTCTTCGCCGCTCTCTTTTTCGCGCAGGTAGCGTGAGAAACGGCGCGTGATGACCTCTTTCATAGACGCGAAATCATTCGCGCCGTCAACCGATTTTATCTTGAATTTGCGGTATTCGTTTCGTGCGGGTTTGCCGTCTATGTAGACGACAAGTGAGCCGACATTCTCAAAGCCTTGGACATTCGAGATGTCCACGCTTTCTATACGAATGGGCGGGGAGGGGAGGTTGAGCGTTTTTTGAAGCGCCGATAACACCTCGATGGTTTTGGTTTCTTCCTTATCGCGTTTTTCGCGCTTCTGTTCCAGCGCAAAGTTCGCGTTACGCGCCGCCATGTCAACGAGCCGCTTTTTGTCGCCCTTTTGAGGCACGGTTAATGTCACTCGTGAATGGCGCAAGTCAGAGAGCCATTTGGCTATGACCTCGGCGTCTGTGATGTTTGACTGAAGGATGATTTCTTTCGGGATATAGAGGCGCGACGAGTAATACTGCTTCACGAAGTCCGATAAAATATCCTCGCGACGCTTTGCCAGCACGCCTTGTAGCGTGAGTTCTTCTCTGTCTTGCATCTTCCCACCGCGCACGAAGAACACTTCAACCACCGCTTCATCATCACGCCGCGCAAATGCAATAATGTCTTGGTCTGAGCCATTTTGCTTGTCGAGTATCTGCTTTTCTGACAGGCGCTTGACGGCGGTCATCTTGTTCCGCATATCGGCGGCGCGTTCGTAGTCCATAACTTCCGAATACTCGTACATGCGGGTTTCTAAGAGTTTTAAGACGTTTGCGTGATTGCCGTTTAAGAAGTCAAGAACGGCGTTCGCGCGTTCCATATACTCTTCATAGCCGATTTTGCCCGAACATGGAGCGGGGCATTTGCCTATATGGTAGTTCAGACACGGCCGCGCAGTCTTACCGCCATCTTTCGGGAAGTTCTTCGTACACTGTTTGAGCGGCCATAGCTGACCGATTAAATCGATTGTTTCTGACGCGCAACCCACGAACGGCCCGAAATACTTGTCGCCGTCCTTTTCATACCGCCAGACGAAAACGGCGCGTGGCCAATCTTCGCTTTGGGTATATTTGATATAGGGGTAGCTCTTATCGTCTTTGAGTAGCGTATTATAGCGCGGCAGATACTTCTTTATCAGATTGCATTCTAAAATTAGCGCGGCAACCTCGTTGTCAGTGACAATGACCTCAAAAGTCGCGATACTCGCGCGTATGCCGAGTGTTTTGGGGTCGTCGTCTGTCGCCGACTGAAAGTATTGGCGCACGCGGTTTTTAAGGTTTATCGCCTTGCCCACGTAAATGACCGTGTTCTCGTCGTCGCGCATGATGTACACGCCCGGCGCGTTTGGGAGTTTCGTCAGTTCCAGTTTAATATTAAACATATTTACCTACATACCGTATTTAATTTTCTTGCGCACGTCTTCGCCGTAGAAGCGTAACATGGTATAGTTGCCGATAAAGCGTGACATGATGCGGTCGGAGTATTCGGCTGTGAGTTCGTCAAAGCGCAGATTCGTTGAAATGACTGTCGGCTTTTCGGCAATCAGGCGCTGGTTGATGATATGGAACAGCCCGCGCTTCGTGATGTCTGTCATAAACTCCGTGCCTAAGTCGTCAATAATTAGTACGTCAACTTCCAACATCAAGTCCATTGTTTCACTGTCGAAGTTGTCTTCGCCGCGCCCAAAACGGATGTCCTCCACGATTTTGAAGAGGTTACCGCTCGTGATATAGAAAACGGTATGACCATGTTCAAGAAGTTCGTTCGCTATACAGTTGCACAAAAATGTCTTGCCCAAACCCGTTTCACCTGTCATAAGTATGTTCGTAAATGTCGCGCCGAATTTTTGCGCGAAGTTCATACATGCCAAATAGTTTTTCTTCATGACAGCGCGTGGCGAAAGCCCTGTTTTGGGGTCGGGCTCGTCCGCGTAGTAGTTCAGGTTGAAGGTGTCGAAGTTTTCCAGTTTGGCGCGATTGCCCAAGTTGGCGTATCGGTAACTTTTTTCTATCACGAGTTGGCGCATACACTTACAGCGGCTCTCGCCAGCATAACCCGTATCATTACAGACCGTGCAGTTGTATTTAGGCACGAAGTCTGATTCGGTGAAGCCATTCGCCTCGTATATGGTGTTGCGCTCGGCTAATAAACGCGCCCTCAAGACCTTCATCTTTTCTAATTCTTCATTCGCATTGCGAAGTACTGCCAGTCGAGCGACACTTAAACCCTCACGGACTAACGTTTCGTCAATTTCTTTAAGGCGCGGTAGTCGCGCGTAGATGCGCTCTTTGTACTCACGTGCGTCGCGTTCGGCTTTTGAGCGCGATTTGTCTAACTCGCGCTGTATTTCGTTGAATACTTGCCTGTTCATATATTTACCTCATCTATAATAACGCCTATTCCGTGCCGCCGCGCAATTCTTGCTCTAGTTTCATGCGTTCAAGGCGTTCTATCTCGTCAAAATCCCAATCGCGCCGATTCACGCTTGAAAAACGCCCTTTGGGTTTGGATGCCTGTTGGCTGGTTTGGGCGGATTTCTCGGTCTTTTCCTGTTCCTTTTGTTGCTTGCGCTTTTCGTCTGATTTTTCTATATCCTCTATACTCTGGACGCTTTCTTCATGCCATGACGTGAGAACCTTGTCGGCGTAACTGAAACTGACCTTGCCGGTGTTCACGATTGCGCGGTCACATGCCGTCAAAATTACGTCGAGCGGCACTGCCCATTCATTCAACCATTTGTGCATATATTTCTGTTCGGTTTTTGACGGGTTGCGCCCTGTTACGCCGAAAGCAGACAGGATTTGGCGGTAATCGTTGTTAAACAGCTTTATGCGGCTTTCGGCCTGTTCAACTGTCGAAATGCCCGCGTCATCCCAGTCTAGGGCTACCTTTTCGATGTATCGCGTGCCTCGGTGACCGCTTTCTACGCAATACCTTAGCATGACCTCGATAACATCAATGGGGAGCTTGTTCCACTCATAGAAACTTAGAAATAGGTTCATCTCGCTATAGGTGAGCGGTTTCGCCAAAATCCCCTCCGCGAGTTTGAACAGGCGGCGTATCTCGGGGCTATGCGCCATATAACGCTCAATCTCCAATGCGCTGAAGGTTGGGCGCGCTTCTACTGTTGCGGGTTCCGAGGGCTCGGTGGTATCTGATTGTATGGCAACAACGGGCTTGTCCTCCAACAAACCCTGAGTGCGCCAAAAATGCAACGCGATTTGCGCCGCATCACCCGTTATGCCCAGTTTTGTAGCAATATCAGCGTGTGATATGGTTAAACCCGCTTGCTTATAGGCTTGATACAAGATATAGACAGCCAGATGCGCGGGGTTAGCTTGTGGTAAGAAATTCTCAATAAAACTGTTCGGAATATTTGTTACACCTTCGGGTAATGCCATAGAATCACTCCTAATTTCTTAATTATATCATAGATTTTGTGAATTTGAAATAATCAATTGACATTCTCGATTGCTGTTGCTAGTATTGAATTATGGGGGGATTGTCTATGGCAGAAGAACAACGTATAATCTCAATTGACGCTGAAACCTGTGTATGCCCGTCATGCGGCGGTGTGTTGAAGTTTGACATCAAGAAAGAGAAATATTTGTGCTCTTCTTGCGGTTTTGAGGGCACAGTGCAAGCGGTTACAGATTCGATTAAGGAATATCGTTTTGACGACTATGCAGAGCGCGAGGCGAAGAGTGTGCCGTTTGAGGGCATGGCTGAATCGCATTGTCAAAACTGCGGCGCGTCGATTATTTTTGATAAGACTACAATTGCTTCAACATGCCCGATGTGTGGTTCAACACAGATAGCCACGGCAAAACAGCGCGCGGGCATCCCGCCGGAGGGCATTGTTACGTTTAAGATTGACAAGAAAGATGCCGAGCGTCGGTTTTCTGAGTGGGTCAAGAAGCTGTGGTTTGCGCCGAATGCGCTAAAGAAGAGTTTTCAGGCGGGTAACCTTCATGGCACCTATGTGCCGTTCTGGACATATGACGCAAAGGTAGTGTCGTCATATAAGGGTCAAGGCGGCGAAAACCGCACCGTCACAGACAGCAAGGGGAACAGGTCAACCGTTACGGATTGGTACTCGGTCAGTGGCATAGTATCGGAAGAGTTTGACGACATTCAGATTTGCGCGTCCTCAAAAACCCGCGCACATGTGGTTGACGAAATCTTGCCCTTTAACACTATAGGTAATTTGAAACCTTACGCGCCGCAATATATGTCGGGGTTTTCTGCCGAGCTTTATTCGGTTAAGGCCGATGAGGGCTTTAATTACGCAAAAGAGCAAATGGAAGAACGTATGGAGGAGTTGGCGATAGCCGATATACGTAAGCACTATGATGAGGCGCGGGGCGTAACGCTTAAATCAAAGTATTCGCAAGTGACGTATAAACACGTCTTGTTGCCGGTTTGGACTTCAGCTTTCGCGTATGGCGGCAAGACTTATAACTATATCATAAACGGTGAAACAGGTAAGGTCAGTGGTCAGCGCCCGTATAGTATACCTAAGATTGTCGCGTTTGTGCTTGTTATTATCGCGATTGGGGTTGCGATTTTCATGTTTGTTTATAATGATGATGAAGACTACGGCGCGATTGATACGGCACAGCCTGTTTACGCACAGTATGACGGCGCAGACGATGTGAATTACATCGATATCGAAGGCGTTGCGTTTGAAGTGGTTGACGAAGTTAATATGTAAAACATTCTATCAATAGGGAGGTTCTTTATGGCATGGATTTTCGGTCAACAGAAAGACACCATTGAGTGGGAAGAGTTCCGCGATGACGTTCTTTTCTACAAATGGGGTGGCAAGGAGCTTAAAAAGGGCTCAAAACTCATTATTCGCGCGGGTCAAAAGGCCATTTTCTATGCGAACGGCGTGGTTGAGGGTGTTTTTGAACAACCGGGTAGTTATGATATAGTAACACAGATTGTGCCGTTTTTGTCAACGTTAAAAGGTTGGTTTACGCTCCGCCAAGATACGGGTATGAGGGCGGAAGTCTATTTTGTCAACGCGAAAGAGCTTCTACTACCGTGGGGCACACGCCAGCGAATTATGATACCGTCGCCGGAAGTCCCCAGTGGCGTGCCGATTGGCTGTAACGGTAATCTTGTCATTACGTTCCGTGACTATCAGACATTCATCAATAAAATCGCGGGCGTTAAAGAAACCTATTCGTTGTCAGATATATCAGAACGTATTGTCGGCATCTTGAACCCGATTATAGCCGAATGTATCCTTGGCAAACAGCAGAGTATTGGGCTTAACGCGCTTATCGGTTTGCAGGCGAACAGCCGTACACTCGGAAAAGACTTGGCGCGTGAGTTAGACGGCGAGCTGAGCGAAATCGGCTTGGGTGTGGCGAGCCTTAACATCCTGTCGATTAACTACCCGAAAGAAGTTCAAGAGATGGCTGACCGCGTTGCGGCGCAAAGTTTCGTCGGTGATGTGGGCAAATACGCGTCTATCCAGATGGCTGATAGCTTCGGCAAAGAGGGCGCGGGTGGTGGTTTGGGTGCCGCCGGCGCTCAAATGGCTATGGGTATGCAACTCGCGCAGAACATGATGGGCGGTATGACGCCCGGCGCGGCTCACGCTACACCTGCGCCCGCTCAACAGGCCCCGGCGGGTGACAGATTCTGCCCGAATTGCCGCAAGATGGTGAACGGGAAGTTTTGCCCCGATTGTGGGACACAGACGGTTTAAGGAAAGTTTTGGGTTGTCGCTGTGATTGACAGAACCTCAATAATCTGTTATTCTGTTAATAGAAATCTTGGGCGGGTAGGTTTTCTACCCGCCTCAAAATAGGTTAAACGGTGGTGTTCGATGAATAAGTGGTGGCTTTGTATTGCTTCTGCTCCATACATGGTCTGAATGGGCGGGAATGTATGGGGCGTAAATAGTAATTAACCGTCCGATTCAGGCTTTGTATCCCTGACAAAAAGTCTAAGGAGCAAAGTCATGAAAGGCATGAATTTTAAGGGTTTAGGTAAGTTCATTACATGGTGGAGCAGTCAAACGCTCTCGTCACTCGGCAGCTCAATGACAAAGTACGCGCTCATCATCTGGGCGTATACGCAACAAGGAACGGCAATGAGCGTTACAATGCTCGCGTTCTGCTCATACTTACCGTCTATTTTGTTTGCGTTTATCGCGGGTACTATCGCTGACAAATGGGATAAAAAGAAGATACTCATAGCCACGAATGTCATTATGGGCGTCGGCTCGGCTACGATTTTCGCGCTCTATTTGTCGGGTGGTCTAAGAGTTTGGCATCTCTACATTGTTAATATTGTGCTTAGTTTTATGGGTGCGTTTGAGTACCCGGCTGTGGTTGTGAGTACGTCACTGCTAGCGCCTAAGGAGCAGTACGCGCGCGTGAGTGGTCTACAGAACTTATATGATTCGCTTGTGAAAATACTCACGCCGATTATAGCCACTTCGATTTTGGCGTTCGGTGGACTTTCGGCGATTCTTGTTGTCGATATGGTCACGTTTATTGTCGCGGTTGTGACGCTCGTGTTCTTTATCAAAATCCCTAAGATAGAGGTTAAACAAAGCAAAGAGGGGTTTTGGCAGAGCTGTTTGGCGGGCTTGAGGTTCTTGCTGGCGAATAGGGCACTGTGGTTGATTATTCTGTATATGTCGTTTATCAACCTGCTTGCGTATTTGACGGGTTATGGCATATTACCCGCTATGGTTCTGGCACGGACGGGTGATAACCAGACTATTCTTGGGCTTGTATCGGGCGCGATGGGCGTTGGTACGCTTGTCGGCAGTATGATTGTCACGATGTTTGGCTTGCCCAAAAAGCGCACTGTAACTGTTTTCGCTTCACTTGCGCTTTCGTTTCTGTTTTGCGACATTTTCTGGGGTTTGAACCTCGGCGCATGGACTTGGATTGTGGGTGCATTCTTGGGGCACGTGCCATTGCCGTTTATGGGCGGCAGTCTGACGCTCGTTATGCGCACGAAGATTCCTATAGAGATGCAAGGTCGCGTGTTCTCGGCGCGTGATACCGTACAGTTTATTACTATACCTATTGGGCTTGCGCTCGGCGGTTTTCTCGCTGACTATGTGTTTGAGCCGTTTATGGCAGGCGGCGGTATGTTTGCGAACGCGCTATCCTATGTAGTAGGCTACGGTCATGGTTCGGGTATGGCGATAATATTCTTAATAACAGGTTTATCGGGTATAGTCAGCAGTTTGTTCTGCCTAACTAAACCGATTTTCAAGGAGTTGGACGCATAAAATGGGGCGGGGATAATCCCGCCCTTACTATTTCCACAATATGCCGCCGTATATTGGCTCGTCTTTCACATATTTGAAGAAACGCGTTATGCCGTTTTCAAAGTCTGTGTCAGATATGAATTCTTTTTTGGCGGTGAAGGCACTTTTGTATACAAATGTGCCACCGCTTTCGTCCTTGCAAACAAACCAGAGAATAGGGAAGGTTTGTTCGTTGCCTTTGCCAAACCTCTTAATTGGTTTGCCGTTAGCCATATCAATACACGCAATGGGTGTAAATGATGATTCGCCGATTGTTTGCAAGTCTTCGCTTGCGGTTTCGTGGTAAATGACTGTCTTGTCACTTACATTGTAGAACGCGTGGTTTAGAGCGTCCGTGTTGTCAACCGCCAACAAATACCATTCCGAATCAGGCGCGTAATCAAACAAAGCCTTGTTGTCAGCACTTACTATGTTAATAATCGGCAATACCTTAACAACGCCAGAAACATCAATCTCTTCGGGCGTTGGGCTTGTTACGGAACGGATAGTTTCGGTTAACCTATCCGTTCCGCTCTTACAACCAAATAATGTGAGTAGAATGGCAAAAGCCACAAGCCGCAACGCGTTTCTACAAATTCGCCGCTTCAAGTTCATATTTAATTGCTTCAATGGCAATGCCAAGGGCAGTGGCATCTTTCAAGCCGGCTTGCGCCATATTGGGCTTGCCACCGCCGGAACCACCCGCCGCTTGTGAGGCTTTCTTGACAAGATTACCCGCGTGGATACCTTTTTTGACTAAATCGTCCGTCACGCTGACGATAAGCGTTATCTTGCCGTCAAACGCATTCGAGGTGATGACAACGCCCGATTTAATGCGTTCACGCATCTTGTCGCCCATTGCGCGAAGTTCGTTAACGTCAGAGCTTTGTTCAACTGCCGCGATAACGACGTTAATACTGCCGATTGTCGTCTTGCCGAGCATGAAGTTATCAACTACGCCGCTGTTTGCCGCCGCGCGGAGTTTTTCAAACTCCTTGTTGATTTCCTTGGCTGTTGCGAGCATGGTTGTTATCTTCTTATACGCGCTTTCAACGGGCACATTCACGGCAGACGCTATGTTTTCGAGTGTTTCTCTGTCGGAGTGATAGCTTTTGAGAGCTTCTTCGCGTGTGACGGCTTCAATACGCCTTACGCCCGCCGCAATGCCGCTTTCAGACAAGATTCTGAATGACGAAACAAGGCTAGTGTTCGCGACATGCGTACCGCCACACAGTTCTATAGATGTGTTGGCGATGTTGACTACACGCACAGTGCTGCCGTATTTTTCGCCGAAGAGCGCGACAGCCCCCATTTGCTTGGCTTCGTTAATACCCGTCACAATCGTGTCAATGGGCATGGCCATGAGGATATAATCATTGACGCGTCTTTCTATGCGCCTAAGGGTTTCTGTCGTCACGGCTTCAAAATGTGTGAAGTCGAAGCGCAGACCGTCTTCGCGAACCTGTGAACCCGCCTGTTCAACGTGGTTGCCGAGTTCTTCTTTGAGCGCCTTATGGAGTAGGTGGGTGACCGAGTGGTTCGCCGAGATGTTCAGGCGATAGATTATATCAACCGTGAGTTTAGCCGTCTGACCCGCGTAGAGTGTGCCGTCTTCCACATGCCCGAAGTGGGCTATCTTGTCGCCTGTGACCTTTTGGGTATCGGTGACAATAAAACTTGCCGTGTCTGTAATGATTGCGCCGATGTCGCCGTTTTGACCGCCCGAACGCGCGTAGAATGGCGTGTTTTCAGTGATTATCACGGCCTGTGTGCCGCTTTCAACGCTTTCAACAACCGTGTCGTTCGCGATAAGATAGATAATCTGACTGTTGTCGGTGAGTTTGTCATAACCCGTGAATGTCGAGTGAATCGCCTTGTCGAGCCTATTGAAAACGGTGTCTTCCGCGCCCATATAGGTTGAAGCCTCGCGCGAAGCACGACCGCGTGTGCGTTGCTGTTCCATTTCGGCGTAGAAGCCTTCGCGGTCAACAGTGAAGCCCTCGCCCAATAACTCCTCTTCCATGAGTTCGAGTGGGAAACCGTATGTGTCATAGAGTTTGAACGCGTCCGTGCCCGAAACAGTGCTACCCGCCGTCGCGCGGAGGTTCTCCACCAAATCACGCAGAAGCCCCAGCCCCGAGTCTATTGTTTCAAAGAAGCGGTTTTCTTCAACGGTCAACAGCTTCAAGATGTAATCCTGCTTTTCGGCCAGTTCGGGGTATGCCTGT
This sequence comes from uncultured Defluviitaleaceae bacterium, assembly GCA_964583165.1. Classification (GTDB taxonomy): domain Bacteria; phylum Bacillota; class Clostridia; order Lachnospirales; family WRAX01; genus CAZOVK01. Next base: position 23,593 of record CAZOVK010000003.1, read on the forward strand.
TTGGAGCTATCAATCAGCGTCACAGCAAGAACGGGCAAGAAACCCTTTTCTATGCCCAGAAGCCGCCCATGACGTGCCGCACGGCGTAACAACCGCCTCAGTACATAACCGCGCCCCTCATTTGACGGCAAAATACCGTCAGAAATCATGAACGTAATACTCCGAACATGGTCAGTGATGACGCGCACAGATATATCTTTCTTCGCGTCCGTGTTATACGTATAGTTCGCGAGCTTGCAGATATGGTCACGGAGCATCTTTAACGTGTCTAAATCGAACAAAGATGTCACGCCCTGCATGACCATGCCCAGACGCTCTAAGCCCATTCCCGTGTCTATGTTGTTGTACGCAAGCTTTGTATATGTGCCGTCTTCATTCTTATTGAATTGAGTAAAGACGTTGTTCCAGATTTCAATGTATCTGTCACAATCACAACCCACCGTACAATTAGGCTTGCCGCAACCGTATTCTTCGCCGCGGTCAAAGTAAACCTCAGAGCAGGGACCGCAAGGGCCAAGCCCGACTTCCCAGAAGTTGTCATCCTTACCCATGCGGAAAATCTTTTCTTTAGGCAAGCCGATAATGTTGTGCCAGATGTCATACGCTTCGTCGTCTTCTTCATAGACGCTTGCGAACAAGCGGCTTTCGGGGATGCCCATTACATTTAAGAGAAAATCCCACGTGAATTTAATCGAGCCTTCTTTGAAATAGTCACCGAAAGAGAAGTTGCCGAGCATTTCAAAGAAAGAGCCGTGGCGTGAAGTAATGCCCACATTATCAATGTCGTTTGTGCGCAAACACTTCTGACAGCTTGTGACCCTCAAACTCGGTGGCTGTTCTATCCGCGCGAAGTAGGGCTTGAGCGGAGCCATGCCCGAATTGATGACGAGTAGGCTCTTGTCGTTTTGTGGCACGAGTGATGCCGACGCAAGCCTTAAATGCCCGTTTTCTTCAAAATACTTGAGAAATCTCTCGCGGATTTCGTTTAATCCCATGTATTCCATAATTGCCTCCAGATAATGCTATATTATGTAGAGTATATGTATTTTAGGTGAGCGTGTCAACAAGAAAAAAGGGCTTCGCGTGTCGAAACCCTTTTTGTTGTCATCTACTATAGCGTATCGTGCTTGCGCAGGTAACCAATGGCTATGGTTGTGGGGCCGATATGCGCCCCGATTGTTACGCCAAGGCTTGAAATGGGGTAGTCAACGACCATGCCGGCCTTTTCTATAGCTTCCTTCGTCTGTTTGGCGGTTTCAAGCTCGTCGCCGTGCATTACAAAGTATGAATACTTAGATTTATCAGAGCCTGTAGCCTCGTCGAGTTGGCGCACAATCTCTGCCAATGCTTTCGCGCGACCGCGCACCTTCGTGCCGGGGTTCAATTCGCCGTTTTTGAATACGATGATGGGCTTAATGCTAAGTAAGCTACCCGCAAGCGCACTGGCCTTGCCGATTCGCCCGCCTTTTTGGAGGTAGGCAAGGGAGTCAACCGTTACGAAAATCTGACACTCGCTCTTGATAAGCTCTAAGCGGCTATCAATGTCATAAATGGGCATACCCGAATCACGCATGTCGGCGGCTTGGAGCACAAACGCGCCTTGCGCGGCCGTACAGAGCTGAGAGTCAATGACTATTATATTCGCGTCGGGAAATTCTTCTTTTACAAGCGCTTGTGCGTTAACGGCGCTACCGTAAGAGCCGGAGAATTTACTCGTTATACAAATACATAACACATCAAAGCCGCCGTTAATAGCCGCGCGAAACTCCGCCTGATACGCGGAAATACTCGGCAGGCTGGTTTTCGGGAAGACGTTTTGTGTACGGAGTGTATGATAGAACTCCTCAATAGTGATGTCTATGTTCTCTCTATAGTATTTACTGCCGTCAAAGGTGACAGAGAATGGCACAATGGTTATGTCGCGCTTCTTGGCGGTGTCTAGTGTCAGCTCGCAGGAACTGTCGGCTATTATTTTAATTGGCTTCAATGTAACCCTCCTTCAAATTCACACTCTCTATTCTAAATTATTTTTATACATTTGTCCATAGATTTTTTTCACTGCATAAGTTATAATTATCAAAGAAGTACAAACTTCGACGAATAACGGAGGTGTAAATGTTTACAGCGCTTGTCAATAATCTCACTACGCTGCTTCTGCTACTCGCCACAGGTTTTGTTATCAGACGGTTACATATTTTAGATGACAGAATGAACGCCGGGCTTTCAGAACTTATGCTCAAAGTCGCGCTACCCGCTACGATTATCTATTCCATGCAGACACATTTCACAAGGGAGCTGTTTATGCAGGGCGGCTTCGTTATGATTGCGGTATTCTTTATCTCGGCGCTGGGCATGATTTTGGGTTATTTAGTACCGATATGGCTGAAACAGCCATATGAGAGCCGTGGCATTTGGATGTTCGCCATTGCATTTGGGAATTTGAGTTATATGGGTATACCTATTATTGCGGCGATTTTCGGTGATGAGGCGCTGTTTTTTGTTTCAATGGGTACTGTCGGGTATAATCTGCTTGCGCCCACACTCGGCGCTCACTTTATGAAACATTATGCCCACTACGGCAAAAAGGAAGTTAAATTCAAGGTCAGCCCAGCTTTTGCGGCCACACTGATTGGTTTGTTCTTTTTTGTATTCTCTATTCAACTGCCTTATCCTGTAATAAGTGCGCTGACACTAATGGGGCACACGACAACGCCGCTGTCTATGGTTTTGATTGGGAGTTTTTTGGCCCATCAAGACTTCGGGGTATTGTTTAGGCAAAGAAGACTGTACATAGCTGTTTTGTTCAGAAACGTTTTGATACCGTTACTTGTGTTCGTATTGCTATCGCCCTTTGTTCAGAGTACGGAGATTTTCGCGATTGTCGTATATCTGTCGAGTATGCCGTCTGCGGCTACGACTACGATGTACGCCAATATCTATGACGCAGACGCAACTACAGCGAGTGCTCTGGTATTTATGACGACTGTGTTTTCTCTGGTTACGATACCGCTATTGTCTTTGATTCTGCCGCATTGATTAAGTCGAAGGCTAGCGCCCACGCCATGAGTATTGAGTTGTAGTGGTTTTAAGATACTACCGCCTTTAGGTGGTACCCGAATGCCGGGTCGCATTAGGCGACCCAATTTCTGATAGATAGGTGGTGTAGCCTATTTTTATACCGGATGACGCGCTTGAAGAGATAAGGGCGCGGAATGATATTATTGATGTAATATCGGGTTATGTGGCTTTGAAAAAACGCGGCGACAACCATGTGGGGTTGTGCCCGTTTCACCGTGAGAAAACACCGTCGTTCTCGGTCAGTGAATCAAAGCAGATTTTTAAGTGCTTCGGCTGTGGCGTATCGGGCAATGTCTATGGTTTTATCATGCAGATTGAAAACTACAGCTTCATGGAAGCCGTGAAGTTTTTGGCTGACCGCGTGAACTTTCAAATACCCGAGCGCGGCGCGTCAAAAGCGGCGCGTGAACAGGCAGAAAAGCGTGCCGCGATTCTGGATATGAACGTGAGGGCGGCGCGTTTTTTCCATGCGCGGTTGAATGACGAGAACGCGGGGCACGTTAGGGATTACCTAGACTCGCGCGGGATTCGTGCGGGTGTTTTAAGAAAATTTGGGCTAGGGTACACAGGCAAAGACGGAAACGCGCTCGCTACGTATCTATTGGAGGAAGGTTTCGCAGAAAACCTCATTATTGAATCGGGTTTGTGCATGAAGGGGGAGCGCGGGAGGTTGTTTGACCGCTTCCGCAAGCGTTTGATGTTCCCGATTTTTGATAAGGACGCGCGGGTTGTCGGTTTCGGCGGGCGCGTTTTAGGTGATGGGCAACCTAAGTACCTCAATTCGCCCGATACGCCCGTGTTTGATAAGAAAACACAGCTTTATGGCATCAACTTCGCGCGGAAAGCGAAAGCGCCAGAGATAATCCTTGTCGAGGGTTATATGGACGTAATCGGGTTGGCGCAAGCGGGGTTTGCGAACTGTTGCGCGGCTTTGGGCACGGCTTTTGGCGAGGCTCATGCGCGGTTGTTGAAGAATTATACGAAATCCGTGTTGATACTGTTCGATTCTGACAACGCTGGGGAAGCCGCGGCTGTACGCGCAATTCCGTTTTTGAGGGCGCAGGGGTTGAATGTGCGCGTTTTGCAGGTCACAGGCGCGAAAGACCCTGATGAATACATCAAGTTATACGGGGCGCAAGCCTTCGCCGACTTGGCGAACAAAGGTGCTGAAGATTTCATCACCTTCCAAGTCCGTGTTATGGAGAAGCAGTTTGACTTGACCCGCGCAGACGGGCGCGTTCAATACATCAAGGCCGCCGCGAAACTCATTGCGGGGCTTGACGCGGCTATTGAGCGTGAGCAATATGGCGCGATTGTAGCGCAAAAACTCGGCGTATCGGAATCAGCGCTTGCAAACGAAGTCACACGCCAATCAGATGCCACTAATTCAACAAACACAGCCCGTCCGCCGTCATATAAAAATACATCCAGCATAATATCAACAGATAGAAATGCGCGTGCGCTTGATGAAGCCCGCCGCCACTTGCTCTATGCCATGGCGCGGGATATTGACGGCGCGAAATATGTGTCGAAACACTTGAAAGCTGATGACTTTGGCGTACCCGTCTATGCCGCGTTTTATAAGCGCTGCCTTGAACTCTATGAAGCCACCCAGCCTGTCACACAGGCACGGCTCCTAAACATTTGTGAAACGCCCGAAGACTCGCGCGTTATTACCGCGATTTTCGACAATGTGTTGATTCCCGAAAGCAAAGACGACTATGAACGCGGACTGGCCGACCGCGTGAGGACGATTCAGATTAACGCCATTGATAACGAAATCAAGAATGCGAACACAGCGGAAGAAATTTCAAAGCTTCTGGAGCGCAAGAAAATTCTACTGTCGAAACCGGATAATTAAGCACTATATGTCTGTAAATCACATTTTTTCATGTATTGGCAAAAATTTTGTAAAGCAATTAGCCTTTTTTGCCGATATAACAGTATATATTGACTGTATATGGATAGAATATCACTGTAACCGCTTTACTGGCTGTATGCTTTGTGGGGCGGTTGCCGTTTACGAAAGGGAGATTTGCCGTGACAGTGGGCGACGAAACATTACTGAATGTCACAGTAGCACAAGAACAGAATGACGATAATATGGTTGAGCAAAACAACACTTCGGTGACTTCAGAATCCGACGTGGTTCTTGAAGCGCCAAGACCGCTTGACAAGATTTTTGACGACCCTGTCGTTATCGGGAAGATACGCGACTTGGTTGCAACGGGCAAGCGCAAAAAGAATATGCTTGAGTATCGCGAAATCGTCGAACACTTGGCAACTCTCGAACTTGAGCCCGACCAGATTGAGAAAATCTATGAATACATCGAAGCCAATGGCGTCGATGTGCTTGGTTTGGTTGAAGAAATCGATGAGGATTTAGACAAGGACTTGGATTTGGTGCTCACTGAGGGCACTATCAATATTGACGACCATGTGCGTATGTACTTAAAGGAAATCGGCAAGGTTCCGCTTTTGTCGGCTGACGAGGAGCAGGAGCTCGCGAAGCGCATGGAAAACGGCGATTATGAGGCGAAGAAGCGTTTGGCCGAAGCCAACTTGCGCTTGGTTGTCAGTATCGCGAAACGCTATGTCGGGCGCGGTATGCACTTTTTGGATTTGATTCAAGAGGGGAACCTCGGGCTTATTAAGGCTGTCGAAAAATTCGACTTCCGCAAAGGCTTCAAGTTCTCAACCTACGCCACATGGTGGATTAGGCAGGCGATAACACGCGCCATCGCTGACCAAGCGCGGACAATTCGCATACCCGTTCATATGGTAGAAACGATAAATAAGTTACTGCGCGTATCGAAACAGCTCTTGCAAGAACTGGGGCGCGAACCTTCACCCGAGGAAATCGCTAAGGAAATGCAGATGCCTGTTGACAAGGTGCGCGAGATTATGAAGCTGTCGCAAGACCCTGTTTCGCTTGAAACACCTATCGGCGAGGAGGAAGACAGCCATATCGGCGACTTCATTGCGGACGAAGAAATCCCCGCGCCCGCTGATGCCGCCGCGTTTACCTTACTTAAAGAACAGCTTATGAGCGTACTCGAAACGCTGACGGAGCGCGAAGAACGCGTTTTGCGTTTGCGTTTCGGGCTGGATGACGGTCGCGCCCGCACGCTTGAAGAAGTGGGCAAGGTGTTTAACGTCACACGCGAGCGCATACGTCAGATTGAGGCGAAAGCGCTCAGAAAACTTCGCCACCCGAGCAGAAGCAAGAAACTGAAGGATTACCTTGACTAATATGCTGAATATATCAAAGCGCCTAAAGACGGCGGCGGATTTCGTAATCGGTGAGAATGTCGCTGATATTGGCTCTGACCACGGGATTTTGGCGGCGTTTTTGGCGAAAACAGGGCGTTTCAAAAAAATAATCGCGACTGACATAAACGCAGGGCCGTTGTCAGCCGCGCAAAAAACGGTCACGCGTTATGGGCTTGAAAACATTGTAGAGACAAGACTATGCGCGGGGCTTTCTTTCATTTCGGTGGGAGAGGCCGACACGATTGTTATTGCGGGCATGGGCGGCGCGTTGATTCAGGAGATTTTATCTAACGACATAGATGTTGCGCAATCAGCCAAACGGCTCGTTCTCCAGCCGCAAGACCATGTGGAGGACGTGCGCCGCTACCTACATAACGCGGGCTTTCGGATTGAGGATGAAACGGTTGTTTGCGACAACATGAAATTCTATAATGTAATAGTGGCCGAAATTGGGGAAGAGCAGTACACGGACGAGGAGTATTTCACGGGGCGAAAGGCGCTTTTGAGCCAAAGCCCCGACTTCGCGGCGTATATCGCGCATGAAACGGCCAAACGCGAGAACATTTTACGAAACATCACGCGCAATGCCGGACAAGCACAAGAACGGTGTGCGCGGCTTATGCTGGAGTTAGAGTGGCTTCAAAACATAGGTATGTAGGGGGCATATGTGGAACAGGAAAAGATTAATGTAACAATCAACGGTGTGGGCGAAATCAGCGTAACGATTGGTACGACATTGGATAGTTTGGCGAAAACCTACCCGCAAGTTTGCAAGCACACGATATTGGCGGCAACTGTGGACAACGATTTGACGGAGTTGTTCGGTGGTGTGAGTGACGGTTGCCACGTGCGTTTTCTTGACATTACAGATTCTAACGGCTACCGCGTGTATCAACGCTCGGTGTCGTTTTTGATGCTTTACGCCGCTAAGTCGGTTCTGGGGCATAAAACGCGAGTCATTATTGAACATTCGATTAACAAGGCGTATTATTGTGAAATACCAGATATAACTATCACGGAAGAGTTATTAAAACAGATTGAAGCTAAGATGCGCGAAGTTGTTGACGCTGATTTGCCGTTTGAAAAGAAATACATGCTGTATAAGGACGGTTTGCGTATTGCCGAGGAAATGGGGCTGTCTGATAAGGTTCAGATGCTCAAATATCGCCGTACGACTTTTGTTAACTTCTATAAGCTCGATTGGTTCTATGATTATTTCTATGGGCCAATGGTGTTGTCGGCGGGCGTTTTGAAGCTGTTCAAGTTGTCGGTGACCGATAAGGGTTTCACGCTGTCATTTCCGTCGCCGCATGACCCATCCCAAATTTCTGACGACAAACATTTAGCTAAGATTTCTCGTATATTTAATGAGTCTAACGAGTGGGCGAAGATTCTCCGCGCTGACACGGTGGGCGCGCTGAATCAGATAATCTGCGACGGCGGTACTGACGAGTTCATTCGCGTGAATGAGGCATTACATGAGAAGAAAATCGCGCAAATCGCCGACATGATTTTGGAGCGCGGGAGTAGGTTGGTGCTTATCGCGGGGCCATCGTCTTCGGGTAAGACGACGTTTGCGCTCAGACTGATTATTCAGATGCGCGTAAATGGCTTGCGCCCACATAAAATCAGCGTTGACAACTATTTCAATGACGCGGCGACTGCCCCACGTGATGCGGACGGCAAAATCGACTTTGAAGCGTTTGAGCATGTCAATTCGGATTTGTTGAATGAACACCTTGAACGGTTGTTGCGCGGCGAAACGGTTCAACTACCGCGTTTTGATTTCTCTGTAGGGAAGCGCTTCCCGAATGGGGAGATTATGAAACTGGATGACAATGACGTGCTTGTTGTTGAGGGCATACACTGTCTTAATGAAAGACTCACACGGGTAATACCGAAAGAGAACAAGTTCAAAATCTTCATCTCTGCGCTGACACAGCTAAATCTTGACGACCACAACCGCATACCGACTGCTGATACGCGCTTGATACGTCGTATTGTGCGCGACAAGATGACGCGTAACTATACGGCGCAACAGACCATCTCCGTCTGGCCGAATGTCACGCGCGGCGAAGACCAACACATCTTCCCTTATCAAGAAGAGGCTGACGCAATGTTTAACTCAGCCCTTGTTTACGAGATGTGTATACTCAAACAGTATGTCGAGCCGCTCTTGTTCTCCATCACGCCCGACATGCCCGAATATACCGAGGCGCGGCGGTTAGTGAAATTCCTTGACAGCTTTATGAATCTCGACTCAGACAGTGTGCCGAAAACCAGTATACTAAGAGAATTTATTGGCGGGAGCTGCTTCAACACGTGAAAAAACGGCTAAAATTTATGGCGCTCGTTCTGCTCGCTTTGGCGGGCGCGAGCGCCTGTGTGTATCAATTGAGCATGAAATGGCTCAAAATAAACCGACTGACTGTAACGGCGGCCGATTTGCCAGCCGAACTGTCGGGCTTAAAGATTCTACATATCTCGGACATTCACGGGAATGACCCCGAGCGTATAAACCTTGACATCTGGACTGCGATTGACGACATAGACGCTAATTTCGCGTGTATAACGGGGGATTCGGTTGTTGCGCTGACCGACGAGTTTCTTCCGCATTTGGAGGGGCTTTCGCGATTGACTGCGCGTATGCCTGTTTATTATGTTTTCGGCAATCACGACCACCTGTTTACGGAAGAAATGAAGGTTATGTTAGAGGGCGCGGGGGTTAAGACGCTCTATTTTGAAACGAGTTTTTTCAAATATAATGGCGTGGACGTGCCCGTTGTGGGTTTGCCTGACGTGATGTTTCGGCGCGTGAGGTATACGTTTTATGAACAGGCGGACAAATTGATAACCGAAACGCCCGGCTACAAGATAATTTTGTCGCACGAGCCGCAGGTTTTTCCGAACTTTGCGGAGTATTCGCCGTTTCTAATGTTATCGGGGCATACGCATGGGGGGCAACTACGCTTGCCGTTTTTGCCGACACTCTACGCGCCCGGTCAAGGGTTCTTGCCTAAGTACGGCGATGGGTTGTATACGGAGGGCGCGAACAATTTGTATGTGTCGCGCGGGATTGGAACTACCATTTTTCCGATACGGTTCTTTAACAGACCCGAAATCGCGATAATTGAGTTAGTTAAACCAGAGTAGGGGGATTTCTATGGAGGAAAACATCCAAAAGGCTGTCGCGTTTTTGCGCGAACAATTCGACCAAAGCGTATATCTTAACGCGCACGAAGACGAGAAGAAGTATCGGTTTGAGCACACCATGCGTGTCGCGAATATCGGGCGTGAAATTGCAGAAAATGAGGGCATGGACGTTGAGGGACTAGTGATTGGTTGTATTCTGCATGACGTGAGTTACATAAACGAGATGAAAACCCGTGAGGATTCAATGAATCACGGGCGCGAGGCCGCCCGAATTGCGCGGCCGTTCCTTGAAGGTCTTGGCTTTGAAGCGGGGCGGGTCAACGAGATTTGTTATGGTATCGCGATACATGTAGACGACAAGGCAGACTTTGACGGCGAGCGCACGACTTTAGCGCTCAGTATTGGGGATTGTGACAATATCGACAGATTTGATGTGTATAGAATTTACGACACATTGAGATATACAAAGTATGAGAATTTAACACTGGAAGAAGCCACGGACTTCGTTGATACCGTTTTAAGCAAGCTTAACGAGTTTCTCGACATGGAGCTGGGTACGAAAACAGCGAAAAAGCTGTGGCTAGAAAAGGTACGGTTTCAGATTGAATTCTTCGAGCGTTTAAAGAGGCAGATTGATAAGAGCGTGATTTAGGGGTGTAAAGTGAAGATATTGAGGTTTTTCAGTGGCAGGTTGTTTATCACCGGTATTGTTATCGCTATTCAGCTCGTTTGGTTTCTGACGTTTTGGTTAAGCTTATCTGATTATTCCGAGATTGTGGGTGTCGCGTTCAGTTTGTTGAGTATGGGCATGATTTTATATATTATTGTGCGTGATGATAACCCGTCATTTAAGATTGGTTGGATTATCGTCATCATGTCTTTGCCGCTTTTGGGCGGACTTCTGTATTTCTTTTTCGGAAGCAAACAGCCGCTACAGAAAATCACACGCAAGGTCAAGGACAGGCGCGAGCATTACCAGCGATTTTTACCGCCGAATCTAGGTGTTATTGAAAATTTGAAAACCGAGAATCAACGAGCCGCAACCAGCGCTGAATACCTTCAAAACTTCTGTAAGTATCCGATTTGGCAAAACAGCAAGACAAAGTATTACCCCGTGGGTGAGCTGATGTATGCGGACATGTTGGTAGAGTTAGAGAAAGCCGAGCGCTTCATATTCATGGAGTATTTCATCATTGAACGCGGTCAGATGTGGGATGGTATTCTTGATATTCTAAAACGCAAAGCCGCCGCGGGTGTTGAGGTGCGTCTCATGTATGATGACGTCGGATGCTTAAACCTTTTACCGCGCAAATTCTATCGTAATATGGAGCGACTGGGCATTAAATGCCTGCCGTTCAACCGCTTCGTGCCCATGATGTCGGTAGCTATGAATAACCGTGACCACAGAAAAATACTTGTAATTGACGGGCGCGTGGCGTTTAACGGCGGAATCAATATCGCTGATGAATACATCAACCACAAGAAAACCCTTGGTCACTGGAAGGACACAGGCGTAATGCTCACCGGCGACGCTGTGCGTGGCTTCACAGCCATGTTCTTAGAGATGTGGAACGCGTTCTACATTAAGCCCGATTTGGATATTGAGCCATATTTGGTGACTCAATCGGACAAAAACGCCACGGGTTACGTCCTGCCGTTCGGCGATTCGCCCGTGAACGGCGAGACAATCAGTCAGAACGTCTATATCGACATTCTAAGTCAAGCGCGGCGTTATGTCTACATCTTCACACCATATCTGATTATTGACTTTGAGATGCAGAATGCTTTGCGGCTTGCGGCGAAACGCGGCGTTGACGTGCGGCTAATCACGCCGGGAGTGCCCGATAAAAAGGTCATTTACCGCATGACGCGCTCTTATTATCACGATTTGATTGTGGGTGGCGTTAAGATTTACGAGTACACGCCGGGGTTTTTACACGCGAAAAGTTACGTCTGCGATGATGAAGTAGCCGTCGTTGGCACAATCAACATGGATTTTCGCAGTCTGTATCTACATTTTGAGTGTGGTACGTTCATGTACGGAACGGAATCTGTACTTGCAGTCAAGCAAGATTTTATGGAAACGCTCGAGAAATGCCGCAGGGTTGAGTTAAAGCGGCTTAAACAACCGCTGATTATGCGCGCCTTTGACGCGATATTACGTGCGTTTGCGCCACTGGCGTGACAGCAAAATGGCCGTTCTTATTCGGGGCGGTCGTTTTCGTTGTTTGCGCTGACGGTTATGAAAACATGCGAAAAGGCAAAGAAAAATCTGATTATACATGAGGGGATAATTTGAGAATAGAGACAGAACGTCTGGAATTGGTAATGCTTTTGCCGAACCAGTTAAAGCTTTGGATTACGGATTTGGCGGCGCTGGAGAACGAGTTGAACATGGTGTATATGGGCGAGCCGCTTAATGGGTTTTTTCTTGATATTGTGAAAAACCAAGTCGGAATCACAGAGAATGACAGCCAAAACTATATGTGGCACAGTTTTTTGCTGATTATACGAAAAGAGGACAGGGTGGCCGTGGGTTCGGCTGATTTCAAGAATGTGCCTAATGATAACGGTGAAGTTGAGATAGGTTACGGGTTGGGCAAGGCGTTTGAGCATAACGGTTACATGACAGAAACCGTTAAGTATATGTGTGAATGGGCGTTTAAGCAAGATTGCGTCCGCGCGGTGATTGCTGAAACGGATATAGACGGTATAGGTTCGCAAAGGGTTCTTGAGCGAAACGGGTTTAGGTTATACAAAGAAGCAGAAACGCTCTGGTGGCGGTTAGACAAATAGAAGAAGGCGGGGAAACCCGCCTTTTCGCTTAACAAACGTATTTGGATATGTCTACACTGTTGACAAGGCACGCATTAAATCCGTCCGGCCAGTCAATCAACGACGCAGTGGTTTTGGCAGGAAAGCCGAACTTTGCGAACAGCGATTCTGTCGTGTAGGTGGGGTTATCGGGGCTGAGCCGTGGGAGCGGGCAGTCAGCGCAAGGGCTGTCGGCTTGATTTAGGGCTTCGTAACACCGCTTGCCTACAAATGACGAGTTTTTGAGCGATTTAATCTGCTGATTTGCGAAGAGCACTTCGTGGCTGACCCTGTCAACGACGAACGCAAAACTATCCAAGGTGTTCAAGATGGTCAGCATACTGTGATAATTTGTTTGAGCGGTTTCCAGGGTGCGTTGTTTGATGATGAACGTAGAAATGAGGTTACATATCGTTGTGAGGTCGTCCAAATTCTCATCAGTCAGCGCATAGTCGTGCAGGTTGTCGTCAAAGCCGATAAAGCCTTTCAGTTTGTCGCTCTCTTTGACGGCAAACAGTAGCATATACTTGACATTTGTCTCTTGAAGTACCTCCCATTCTGTCGCGCTTATGTCGTCGGGGCGGCGTAGGACGAAGATGTTGTTGGCGATAAGCGCATCGTAAACGTCCTTGAAGTCACCTATCTTTATATGTTCGTAGTCGGTCATGAATGTTTCTGTGTGTGGGTCACGCCATACAAATGTATTGACCAACGTATCACTGTTTTCACGGTATTCAAAGATATAGCTTGTGGTAAAGCCGAAGTGTTCGGCTATGAGTTTAAGCGACGTTTCAATAGATGCCTTTGGGTTTGCAGAGCCGTAGAGAAGCTTGAAAATATATTCAAGGCGATTGTCGCGGAAATTCTTTTGCGGGAGGTTGCCCCGTGTATAAATCTCGGTGCGTGTTCCCGTGTAGCCGGTGAACGCGGAGCCGTCATAGATGGTGAAACCGTCTTTGCCCTTTTGTTTAGTGACATAGAGCGCCGCGTCAGCGTATTTGTATAATGTCGTGAAGTCGTGAGCGTGGGTGGGGTAGAGCGCAATACCGACACTCGCCGAAACGGAGCAAGTCTGGTCGTCGTGGGCGTATGATAATCTGAAAGCGCGACAAATTTCATTGGCTTTTGCGCTCACAATCTCGGGCTGATTAAATCCGCGTAAGAATACGAAGAACTCGTCGCCACCAACGCGCCCGATAATGTCGTTCGCGCGGAAAATCGGGCGCAAAGCGTCCGCAAGGCGTGTCAAAATGATGTCACCATGTAGATGCCCAAGCTTGTCATTGACGGTTTTGAAGTTGTCTATGTCGATAATAAAGAGCGCGTGGAACGTATCTGCCACATGAACATTTAACGCGTCACGGATAAGATTTTCTGTCGTAATCTTATTATAAAGCCCCGTAAGTTGGTCGCGCTGTGCCTTCTCCAGCAATTCAAGCTCTTTCTGCTTCTGAACGGTTATGGGCATGGCCGAGCTAATCGCCATAATGTCATTGGTTTTGGGGTCTTTATAGAACTTATAACGCTGGCAAATCCAAATTATTGAGTTGTCGATATCCCTCATGCAGAATTCATATTCAACCTCTTGCAAGCCCGACATGTAATTACCAATGAGGTTGGAGGGCATGTTTTTTTCGATATAGTCGTCATAGTTACTGTCTAGCAGATAGGCATCGGCGACAGCCTCGACAATCGATGAGAATACCGTTCCGTGTTTTAACGGTATCTTTGAATATAGAGATAGGTCGCCGTTTATCAGTAAGTTCTGGCTTAGGTTGATTTCCGATACTATTGCGTTGCTGCCATAGAGCGCGTTTTTGTAAACGAGCGCTTCATGGTACATGACCTCAAGTTCTTTGCGGTCGTTGATGTTTTCGATAACACCAATGGCTTTAACGGGCTTTTTGTCTCTATCAAAAATGGCAACGCCCGTAATCAAACACCAAATATAAACCCCATCGCCCTTTATTATTCGGATTTCGTCATTAACGCCACTAAAACCATCTCCAATGGCATCAAACAATTTTAAGAATCTCTCGACATCATCAGGATGTATATAACCGCCATCAATGACGCTTTGAGGTAACCCCGAGGTTATCGGCTTATAGCCAAACACCTGTTCATACTTATCTGAAAACGTAATTTCACCTGTTTTTAGCGTTACTTCAAATATTATATTCTCGCTGCGCTCTATCATAAAGCGGTAGCGTTCCTCGCCAAGCAACAGCTCAGCGTTCACACGCGCTATATCGTCACGTGAACGTCGCAACAGGCTAAAACTGAACAAAAACAATACCACCAATACAAGCACAATACCCGTAATAAGTAAGCCCACATAAACCTGAATATTCTCGGCGTTCTTGTCAATGACCTCTTTCGGTGTCAGGATGAACAACATCCAGTCATTGATACCGATAGGCATATAATAACCGTAACGTGAATACCCGCCCAAGGTATAGCTAGTTATGCCGCTTCTACCTTCTCTAAAGTCTGATATAAGTGTTTCTTTATCATTTCCGCCATCAAACTCCATAAGGTCTAAAGCTTCGGCAAGCGTTCTGCCATCTAACTGAGAATTGGGGTTGCCTGATAAGGCGATAAAATCGAGAGAGCTGTTTACTATGTGAAGATAACCTTGACCATTAAAGATATTCACGGACAAGAGTTGACCCAGTTTATCGGGGCTAAATGAGCCGCGTGCGGCGGCAACAGTCTTATCATCTTTAACAACGGGAACAACGATTGATATTATTGGGCTATTTTCAACCGCGCTCGTCATTATGTCAGAAATATAGACACTACCCGGTTCCATCTTAGCCACATAGTTGTTGGCTAAGACTACATCATAGCCATCACTCGTAAAACTACGTCCTTCGGGTAGGTCAATTGTGATACGGTTAAAGGGTGTGCCCTTTGACATATCTGTAAGAAACTGCCGCGCCTCTGCAGACGAATAATCGTCGAAGCGTTCAAGCATGGTGGCAAGCGACGAGATATAATCCGTATATGAATAAATGGAGTTTTTGACAAACCCCGCGTTTTGTTCGGCTATCTCGCGTAATCTGTCAGAACCTTGATATTGCTGATTATTATGTATGTATTCTGAGAACACGAATAAAAGAATTATAATCAGCGCCGTTGCAAACAAAAGAAGCATAAGGTTAAAAAGCGAGTAGTGTTTTTGAATAAGCGGGATTACCCTTTTCATGATTCCCCCTAGCGCATTTTTGATTTTTCACTCGCAGATATTACAATTATGCAATAAACAGTGCCCGTTGTCAACCTCATATCGGGTTAATAATTTTATGATTTTCTTGTTGACTTTTTTGTAGAATTATGCTTAAATAAGTTTGGCTTTTGTTTAGTGACTGTGGATTGAATGTTTGATATTAAGAAACAGCCCAAGGCGCTGTATACGTGGGAAAAGGCGGATTTATGGATATTGGCGAGAAAATAAAGAGGCTAAGAATACGCAACAATCTGACGCTTGAAGAACTGGGCGACCGCGCCGAACTGTCTAAAAGCTTTATTTCGCAGGTTGAACGCGGCCAGGCGTCGCCGTCTATTGCTACGCTGATTGATATTTTAGAATGTCTGGGCACGAATCTGCCGGACTTCTTTAGTGACGTTGAGAATGAAACAGTCGTGTTCTCACCCAAGGACTTCTTTACGAAAGAAAACGCTGAATCGGGTTATGAAATAAGTTGGATTGTGCCCAATGCGATAAAGAACACTATGGAACCGATTATACTGAAACTCGAACGCGGCGGTCACTCCGATACATACCCGCCATGTAACGGCGAGGTGTTCGGTTACATGCTGACGGGCGAGATGTATTTGTATATAGGTGAAACCGAAATGCGCGTCAAAAAGGGCGAGTGTTTCTATTTCAAGGTTAATAACCATTATCACTTAGAGAATAAGTCAACGCGTGTGGCGTCACTGCTATGGATTTCGACGCCGCCGAGTTTCTAGCTATAAAGGGGGGCGTGTGTATTGGAATCTATAATTGAACTCGTGGGTCTTACAAAGAGTTATAGCGACACGACGGTTTTAAACAACATAAACCTGACGTTCAAGCGCAATTCGTTCGTGACGTTGTTGGGGCCGTCAGGCTGTGGTAAGACGACAACCCTAAGGCTCATTGGTGGCTTTGAGGAACCCACGAGCGGCGATATACTCTTTGAGGGTCAAAGCATTCTCAAACTCCCGCCCTATAAACGCAAGGTTAACACCGTTTTCCAGAAATACGCGTTGTTCCCGCATATGAATGTTGAGGAAAATATCGCGTTCGGTTTGAAGATACAGAAGAAATCTGCTTCCTATATTAAAGCGAAGGTTGCGGAGATGCTCAAACTCGTGAACCTGTCGGGTTATGAGAAACGCGCCGTGACCAGCCTTTCGGGCGGTCAGCAACAGCGTATAGCCATAGTCCGCGCGCTTGTGAACGAACCGCAAGTGCTTCTGTTTGACGAGCCATTGGGCGCGCTGGACTTGCAACTACGCAAAGAAATGCAGATAGAGCTAAAGAACATGCAGATGTCATTGGGCATTACGTTTGTATACGTAACTCACGACCAAGAAGAAGCCCTTACCATGTCTGACACGATTGTCGTTATGAATAACGGCATAATCCAACAGATTGGCCGCCCCGAGGACATCTATAACGAGCCCGAGAACGGTTTTGTCGCTCAGTTTATCGGCGAAAGCAATATCTTGCCGGGTATAATGCGCGGTGATTACCGCGTGGAGTTTATGGGCGTTGAGTTCCCCTGTGTTGATAAAGGTTTCGCGCCAAACGCCGAAGTAGGTATCGTCATACGCCCCGAAGACGTTGTAATTACAACGCCTGAATTGGGCAAACTAAAGGGCATTGTCAGAAACGTGACATTTAAGGGTGTTCACTATGAAATGCTCATTGACGCGGCGAACGGAGCGGCCGACACGGGCTTTGTCTGGAAGGTTCAGTCTACGGTCATGTCGCCCAAGGGCGCGTATGTCGGCATAGATGTTGACGCGAACATGATTCATGTAATGAAGACGAGGGGTTAGCCCTAGCTTAATTTCTTTGGGGAGTTGATTTCTGTGTCGAGCCGCTCTGTTGCTTACCCCTATCTGTTCTGGATGGTCATCTTTATAGTTGTACCGCTTCTTTTGATACTCTACTACGCCTTCACCGTGCCCGTTGATGGCGGTGTGGCGTTATCACTGGATAATTTCGCGAAACTAGCGAGTAAAAACTACATAACCGTCATCTTTAAGTCATTGGGGATTGCCGCGCTTACGAGCCTATTCTGTTTATTGTTGGGCTATCCGGTGTCTTATTTTTTGTCTAAAAGTAAGTTGAAGAACAAGGGGTTTATCGTTTTCCTGTTCATTATCCCGATGTGGATGAACAGCCTTATCAGAACCTATGCTTGGGTCAGTATTTTAGAGAAGAACGGGCTACTGAATGCGATTTTAGGGTTTCTGCACCTACCCGAAGTCAATATCCTCTATACCGATTCAGCGGTTATCTTGGGTATGGTCTATAACTTCTTGCCGTTTATGATTCTTCCTATTTATAATGTGTTGACGAATATGGACGCGCATTTGATAGAAGCCGCGCAAGATTTAGGCGCCAATGGCGTGACTGTGTTTAGACGCGTGATTTTCCCGCTGTCTTTACCGGGCGTGTTCTCAGGCATAACTATGACATTCATGCCTAGTGTGACGGCGTTTCTGATTTCTAACCTGTTGGGCGGCGGTCAGAATGTGTTGATTGGTAACTTAATCGAGCGGCAATTTCTCAACTACGGCGATTGGCACTTAGGGAGCGCGATTTCTGCCCTGTTGATGGTAGTAATTCTAATGAGCATGGCGGCCGTGAATGTGATGGAACGCAGAAACGCGGGAGGTACGCAGAAATGACAAAGACATTAAGACGGCTATATCTGGCGATAATATTCATTTTTCTGTATGCGCCAATCGGCGTTCTCGTGTTCTTCTCATTTAACGCGAGTACGTCACGCGCCGCGATAACGGGTTTTACGTTTGACTGGTATGTGAAGCTGTTTCAGGATTCACAGATTATGGAAGCTGTGTATTATACAGTCATAATCGCGATTATCTCGTCTGTAGCCGCGACGCTTATCGGCACGGCGGCTTCAATCGGCATACACTTCATGACGAAACGCAAGCAAGAAGTTGTGCTTAATGTCACGAATATACCGATATTAAACCCCGATATAGTCACGGGCGTTTCGCTGATGATTATCTTTATAACGGTCTTTAATGTTACGGGGTTAGGCCATTTGGGTTTCGCGACTATGCTTATATCACATATAACATTTAATATCCCGTATGTGATATTCTCATGTTTACCGCGCCTTCGCCAGATGGACCCTAATATGTTTGAGGCCGCGCTTGACCTTGGCGCGACACCGTGGCTGGCTATCTGGAAGGTGATTATCCCCGAAATCATGCCCGGTATTGTGTCGGGGCTTATGCTCTGTTTCACGCTCTCGATTGACGACTTCGTTATCAGCTTTTTCACAACGGGTTCGGGCGTCAGCAATATCAGTATACTCATATACTCAATGGCACGGCGTGGCATCAACCCGAAAATCAACGCGCTCAGTACGCTCATGTTCATTGTTGTTCTGGTGCTTCTATACTTAGTGAATATGAAGGATAGCATGAGCGGCAAGAAAACCGACAAGGGCATTAGCCTTGAAGCATAAATAAAAGGAGGTTACAAATTGAAACAAACTAAAAAGATTATGAGCGTTATTCTTGCAGTAATTATTGTAGCGGCGCTCACATCCTGCACAGGTAAAAAGACTGAAGAAATCTATGTCTACAACTGGGGCGACTATATTGCGGACGGTATTTTGGAGCAATTTACCGAAGAAACGGGCATCGTCGTTAAATATGAAACATTCCCGTCAAACGAAGAGATGTACAACAAAATCAAGGCGGGCGGCGTGAATTATGACGTAGTGGTTCCGTCTGATTATATGATTGAGAAGATGCTCAAAGAGGGTATGCTCGCCGAAATAGACATGAAGAATGTTCCGAACTTCGCGCATGTGGACGATTTGTTCAAGAACCTAAACTATGACCCTGACAGTAAGTATTCAGTGGCGTATATGTGGGGTACTGTCGGTATTCTCTACAATACGTCAATGGTTGACGAAGAAATCACTAGCTGGAATGTGCTCTGGGATGAGAAATACTCAAAAGACATCTTCATGTATGACAGCGTACGTGACTCAATCGGGCTATCGTTGAAGCGCTTGGGTTACTCCTTGAACACCACAAACCCGGACGAAATCGCCGCCGCCAAAGATGAACTCATTAAACAAGTGCCGCTCGTTCAGGCTTATCTAGGCGACAGCATCAAACAGAAGCTTATCGCAAACGAGGGCGCTTTGGGTGTTGTGTATTCGGGCGACGCTATGTATGCGTTTGAATATAACGAAGATTTGGCTTATGTTGTGCCCGAAGAGGGTAGTAACTACTGGTATGATGGCATGGTCATTCTCAAAAACGCCAAAAACAAGAGTGGCGCGGAGAAATTCATCGACTTCATGTGCCGCCCGGAAATAGCCGCCAAAAACTCGGAGTATATCGGTTATTCGACAGCCAACAAAGACGCGTTACCGCTCATGGACCCCGAAATCGTGAATAACCCCGTTTATTGGCCGCCTCAAGAAGTCTTGAATAACTGCCAACTCTACCTCGACTTGGGCGATTTTGTGACACAATACTATGAAGCGTGGACGGAAGTCTTACTGCATTAGAAAAATCGGAAACCCGAAAGGGTTTCCTTTTTTAATACAGACTTTGGGTCAAACTTTTCGTATATATAAGCCAAATAAACGATAGAGGGAGTTAATGAGAAATGCATCGCTATTCACGATTTATTGCATCAGTCCTTACAGCATGTTTATTACTTATAGGTTGTACATCAGAAAATAGTTTGCCCACACCCACACCTACGCCGACAAGAACGCCAAAGCCGTCGTTGCCTGTGTTTGATACGGGGCATAAGTACCTAGACTACAGTAACCATGACTTCCCGCGTGAAGAGGAATACATAACGCTACTCAATGATTTGGAGCTTGTAAGCGCGGGTAAGCCCGTAATAGCACGGATAGAGAAGAAGCAGAATTATTGGTTTGAAAATGGGCCAAGTCTTGAAATGACTGAGCGCGGCATTGAACTTAGGGGCTTTGACATATCCGAAATTGATTTGTCTGTGATAGACGATTATAATAAACTGCGTTTTGACACGAGAACAGTTTGGCCCGAAGTATTGCCACAAGGCTTTGACCCAGAAAGGGCGATTGAGTTAGGCAAGACCCCCGCTCTTGGCATACGCGATATACACGCTCAAGGCATAACGGGCAAGGACGTAAATATTGCCATAATAGACCAAAATCTAATAGCTGACCATATAGAGTATAAGGACAAGCTCATGTGGTATGAGTGCATTCATCTATCCGGTGATGAAGGTCATTTTCACGGTAGCGCGGTGTCGGCCTTTGCCGCAGGAAAAAACTTAGGCACAGCACCTGGGGCGCAGATATACTTTATTGGGGCAATGGGCGCACATTTTCTGGAAGCGGGTGGTTATGAGGAAGACTACACGGTATGGGCTGACAGTGTTAGGAGAGTAATAGAGATTAACGCTGAATTGCCGAATGACGATAAAATCCGTGTTATCAGTATGTCGAAGGGCTTTGATGAGAGCATTAAAGGGTACGACGACATTATGGCGGCAATACGTGACGCACAAAAGGAGGGTATTTTCGTTATATCTACTTCAATCTACAAGAACTACCCGAATCTTGAGTTAAACGGAATGGGGAGGGACTTGATGAGTGACCCCGAGGATATAAACGTCTATCGTCCGGCTGCATGGGTAACTCAACGATTCTATTCACCGCAACAAAACTCTTACTTCGATAACATTATTTGGCTACCAATGGGTGGGCGTTCTTACGCGGCGGCTACGGGTACTGATGTTTATGAGATTGAGGGTGAGGGCGGTATGAGTTGGTCAATGCCGTGGCTGGCTGGGCTTTACGCGCTCTGCTGTGAGGTCAAGCCCGAGATTACGCCTGACGAGTTTATAAGCCTTGTTCAGAAGACAGCCGTCAGCAATGAGTTTGAATTTGAGGGTCAGACATATGGCTTGAAGAAGATAATCAACCCCAAAGGTATAATTGAGGCACTGAAACAACAATAGGAGATGTGGTCATGGACGACAGAACAATCAAACAGGCGATAATGCAGCAACTTAACGACACAGAAAACGCCCACAACGTCCGCATACCGTTGGCGATTGAATCGGGGAGCCGCGCATGGGGCTTTGCGGGCACCGACTCTGATTATGACTGTCGCTTTGTTTATGTGAACGAGCCTGATTGGTATATGAGCATTCTCGAACGCCGTGATGTGATTGAATATGATACTGACGGGGTTTTTGACGTGAACGGCTGGGATTTGAAGAAATTCATACGTAATATTGTGAAATCTAACGCTGTTATGTTTGAGTGGCTTTCGAGTAACGAGGTGTATATTAGAAACGAAGCGGTTGTCGCCGAGCTTATGTCTGTGGCGACGGCGTTTTTCAACCCGATAGCCTGCTCACACCACTATTTGAGTATGGCGAAAAAGAAATACGCGGAGATTTGTGAAGACGGCGACGCGAAACTCAAAAAGTATTTCTATGTTTTGCGCCCGCTTGCGAATTTGGGTTATATAGCTAAATATAACGCCATGCCGTTTATGGAATATCCGCGTACACTCGAGGCAATTGACGTGCCCGAAGATATTCGCGGCGCGATTACCGATTTACTGGCTTTGAAGCTTGTTTCGGATGAAAGTTTGACGATAGAACCGCATGAAACTTTCCTAGCGTATTTCCGCGGTGAAATCGAAAAACATGAGACGAACGCAGTGACTTTGAGTTTTGACAAACGCCGTGACTACGGTTTGGCTGATGAGGTATTTCGGCGCGTAATAAGGCTGGTGTGGGCATGAGCATTAACGCAAAGGCGTTGATTCAAGGTGCCGAGTATGATTTTTTGCGCGAAAACCCCGATTTGGAGCACATTTGTTACTTGACGCTCTCCGGCTCTCATGCTTATGGTACGGACAATGAAAACAGTGATGTTGATTTGCGTGGGGTCTTGATAGAGCGTGACTCATATTTGTACGGCTTGAGTGGTTTTGAACAGTTTGAGCATCTGCCGACCGACACGGTGATTTTTGGGTTGAGAAAATTCGCGCAACTATGCGCGGCGGGGAACCCAAACACGCTGGAGTTACTCGGCACGGACGAAAGCGATATTGTAGTTATGACAAAAGCAGGTCAGTTATTGCGTGAGAACGCGGGTTTATTCTTTTCAAAGCGCGTTATAACCAGTTTCGGTGAATACGCGAACGCCCAGTTTAGGCGGCTCAAAAACGCTCTGGTACGGGATTCGGAGAGTGAGGTTTTACAGAACAAGCACTTAGTCGAAACCCTCAACGGGCTTATGCGCCACTTTGAGGATATTTACGCGGACTTCGGCGGGGGAAGCATAAGGGTTTATGAGGGTGAGCGGGAATTGGTGTTTGATGTGAACCTAACAGCCTATCCGCTCAAAGACTTCGTGGGGGTTTATTCGGAGATGGCGAGTATTGTCAAAACCTACAACAAGCTGAACCACAGAAACCGCAAGAAGGACGAGCCACACCTATACAAACACGCAATGCACTTAATTAGACTGCTTCTGACGGGTATGGACATCTTGAAAGGGGAGGGGATTCAGACTAAACGCCGCGCGGAATTGGGGTTACTTATGGACATACGGAACGGGCGTTATACATTTGACGAGGTGTTCGCCATGACGGACGAATACCGTGCGAGGTTTGATGAGATTGCGAAGCTTACAGCTTTGCCCGACAAGCCTGACTTAGAGGCGATTGATAAGTTGCTGGTCAGTATGCACAAAATGTCAAGACAGTAAATTTGTGGTTTTCAAAGAACGCCGCATATGTTATACTTTTAACAATACGGCGTTTTATTTGCCGTTTTTAGGGGGATTTTTGTGGGTAGGATGCCGTTTGAGCCAAAGTACTTGCGAATTGCGGTTTACACGCTTGGCGTAATCGTTATCGCGCTGATTTTTAGTAAGGCAATGGACAGCCTTGACGTGATTTGGGCGGCGGCTGTGGGCATTAAGAATGTGCTCATGACAGCGCTCGCGCCGTTTTTGTACGGTTTCTTTATTGCGTATTTCTTGAATGCGCCACTGTCGGCCATTGAGCGATTTATGTACTGGGTAACGGGGATTTTCACAACGAAGAGGCCGAATGCTAAAGTCTATCGGACGCTTTCGGTCATCACGACTTATGTGCTGTTCATCATGTGTGTCGTCTGGCTCGTGCGCTATCTCGTGCCCGAATTGACGGCAAGCGTAATGAAACTGGTAGAAACGACAGAGAGTTATATAGATTATCTGAATAAACAGCAATACACACTGCCGAACAGTAGCGCAATAAACGAGTATATCAACTATTTTAACGGTCTGTTTAACACGAACTACACGCTGAACGGGTTATTGAACATGACAATTGCGCCCGTTATATCGGTTGTGTCACAGCTACCGACAGTGCTTCAAAATATAGTGCTCGGCACGGTTAACGCCGCGACGGCGTTACTCAATACGGTTTTGGGTTTCTTGATTTCATTCTATATGGTAATGGAAAAGGAGAATTTTTCAAACACGCTGTCGCGCTGGATAAAGGGGCTTTTCCGCCGCGCCACAGCCGCCAAGATACTCGATATAGCGCGAACCAGTCACAAAACGATACAGAATTTCATCATAGGCAAAGCGCTGGATTCGCTTATTATCGGCATTATCTATTTCGTGGTTTGTGTGATTATGGGCGCGCCGTTACCTGTGCTTCTGTCACTCATTATCGGTATTACAAACATGATACCATACTTCGGGCCGTTTATAGGCGCTGTGCCAGTTATACTGATTGTGTTGATTTTGAACCCCTCACTTGCGCTTTGGACGGCTATCGCCATTTTCTTGATTCAACAGTTTGACGGCTATATCTTAGGCCCCCGTATCCTCGGTAGCTCAACAGGGTTAAATGCGCTCGGCGTAATCTTTTCAATCCTCGTGGGCGGGGCGTTGTTCGGTGTGGCGGGTATGTTCTTCGGTGTGCCGATTTTCGCGGTACTCCTAAACATGCTCAAAACCATTATGGACAAACGCTACTATGAGCGTTATGCTATAGAGGACGCTCGGGTTGTCAACACTGAAGAAGCAGAAACGGGGGACGGTTCATGAACGCGCGAAAAGCCAATCTTTTCATGCTCATGATAATGGTATACCAGATTCTGTTGAGCTCGCTTCTGGGTGTTATCTATATGCAAACAGGCTTCATGTTCACGGGCTTGCCGCTCGTGTGGTTCAGCCAGTTTGTGGGCGTGGGCTTGCCGCTCTTCGTTTTTTGTAAATGGCAACGGCTGAAACTAACCGATATTTGCAGAACCTCTGAATTGGGTATTAAGAACGCGCTGTTTTGTGTCGCGTTTGTGTTGCTGTTGATGCCGTTTATGTTCGCGGCGAGTGCGTTAAGCTCTTTCTTTTTCTTCAACCGTATGTCGGGCGTTGTGTCAAGCGGTGTGAGCACGAGCGCGATTCTGTCGCTGTTCTCGTTCGCGCTTATCCCTGCCGTGCTGGAGGAGCTTATGTTTCGTGGGCTGATTCAGACGGGCTACAAAAACGTGCCATTCTTCATGGCGGCATGGGTGAACGGTTTGTTTTTCGGGATTTTCCATAAAGACCCCCAGCAACTCATCTATGCATTCGCGCTCGGCGTGTTCTTTTCTTTCATAGTCTACTGGACAAACAGCATATATTCTGCTATTCTTTCTCATATGCTCTTTAACGGCTTGCAAACGCTTTTGTCAATAGCGACAACTACGGCGGCGACTTCGGTTGAAACGTCGGGCGCGGAGGCTCAAGTGGGGCGCATAGAGATTTTACAGACGGCGGGCGTATTCTTCGCTATCGGGCTTGCTCTGTCGCCGCTTCTCATCTTTCTGATAAGGCGGTTCAAGGCGCATAACCTAGCGCGGATATTGCGCGAAAAACCGCGCGAAGAACTCATAACCGCGCCGCCCGAAGAACCCAAGGAAAGTCCGTTTGATAGGGTATTTTTTATAGTTATAGGGTTTTATATCGCCCATGTATGTGTATTTTATATTCTTTAGGGCATATAACATATTATATTTGTTTGTGAATGGGGAGTTTGATGTCTAAACATGTTGTGGCAGTGCTGTTTGGCGGCGCTGTTAATCACGATTTATCGAAATTATCAGGCGAACACATAATACCCGCGATACCGTCGGCCAAGTTTATCGTTTTGCCAGTTTATATCAACACTGACGGCGAGTGGTTACTCTATGACGGTAACGCGGACAATATCGCGAATGTACTTTGGGAGCAACACGGCACACCCGCGTTATTATCGACAAACACGGCTCACACGGGGCTTATCCGTATTGTGGGCACCAAGATAAAGGCTATACCCGTTGATGTCGCGCTGAATCTGACTGAAAGCGGTATCACGCGCGGCGCTGATATGGCAGGGCTCTTGTCATTGGCGGGCATTTTGAACGCGGGCTGTTCTGCTAGGTTACACATGTTGTCGGGAAGCCGCCGGGCTCTATATCAGGTTTTGGGCAACGGCACAGATTATAAGCTTTATCCGCATGAGATGTTGTTTGTTGAGAAAACCGAAGATTGGCTGGACAAAGCGTCTAAACGCGTCCGCAATAACGTAGGTTACCCCTGTAATATCTGGGCGGAGCGTTCCATCGTACCGCCCGTTGAAGTTTCGCGCAAGAACCAACTCGCGGCGGCGGTTGAAGTCTTCCCGAACAAAAACCTTGTCGCCGAGCGTACTATATCGGGCACGTTCTTCTACTACGGCTTTATTGACGAAACATTGAGTCTTCCATGTATCATAGAGGATGAACAGGTCGCAACGGCTGATAACAAACTGCCCGAAGCTGTCCTTGAACGCGCCAACAAAGCCGCGCAAGAGATTCTCGCGAAACTCACGGCGTTCGGTTTCGGCGCAATAAGACTATTATATAATGAAGAAACAGACACTATCTATTTCGACAATATCCACACCATGCCACAGTTATACGCCGATAGCCTGTTCATGCGGATGTTCAGCCTGTCGGGTTATCGCTTGCCGGAAGTGCTCAATAAAATGCTCGTTTGTGGTGAAGCACGGTTGCTAACGACCGAGGTTGAGAGCCTATGAACAATCTACCCATAGGCGTATTCGATTCAGGCGTTGGTGGTCTGACCGTCGTTAAGGAAATCATGGCGACACTGCCGAATGAACGCGTGGTCTACTTCGGTGACACAGCGCGTGTGCCTTACGGCACAAAATCAAAGGAACTCGTCACCTCATATGCGGCGCAGATTGTGGAATTTTTGTTGCAGAAATCAGTGAAGGCAATAGTTGTCGCGTGCGGCACGGTCAGTTCGAACGCAATGGAGGCCCTCCGCGCAAGGTTTGACATACCGTTGATAGAGGTGGTTACACCCGGGGCTAAGGCGGCTTTGGCCGCCTCAAAGAACGGGCGTATAGGCGTTATCGGCACAGAAGCGACAGTCAGAAGCGGCGCGTATGAGCGTTTGCTTAAAGCCATGCGTGAGGATATTATCGTGCATAGCCGCTTTTGCCCGCTGTTTGTGCCGCTCGTTGAGGAGGGCTGGACGAACACGGATGTCACGCGTTTGACGGCCGAAATCTATCTGAATGAACTGCTAGCGACAGGTATAGACACGCTCGTTCTAGGTTGTACGCATTACCCATTACTAATAGACTGCATACACGGCATCGCGGGAAGCGTGACACTCGTGAACCCCGCTCAAGCCACGGCTCATGAGTTGTCGGATTTCTTGCACAACCAAAACATGCTCAGGCAAGACAGCACGCCCGAGCACGAGTTTTATGTGAGCGATAACACGGCGAAATTCGGCATAATGGCAAAAAACGTGCTTGGGTGCGAATATACGGCGAAAATGATACGGTTAGACTGACATAACGGATTTGTAGGGGCGCATATCTGCGCCCGCTATACGGTGGACAAGCAAAAGATAACGGAGGAAGAAATGGCGAAATTCGTACTGTTTTCTGACAGCTCATGTGACTTGACAGTTGAAATAGCAAGGGATTTGGATATTCATATAGTGCCGTTCTATGTTTCGTTTGACGGCGCAAGGTACTTCAAAGAACGTGTGGATATCACAAACGACGAGTTTTACGAACGCTTGCGCGGCGGTATTGCCAAAACCAGCTTACCTCCGCTCGCCGATTACGCCGAGGCGTTTCGTTTTGCTCTCGAAAGCGGTCAAGACGTTTTATGTATCTGCTTGTCGTCGAAGTTTTCGGGTTCATTTCAGAGCGCATGTGCCGCGAAACTCATGCTGGAAGATGAATTTAAGGACAGAAATATTGTAATTGTTGATTCATATACGGCGACATTGGGGCAGGGTTTATTAGTGCTCGAAGCCGTGAAAATGCGCGACGACAACATAACGGCGCTAGAAGCCGCCAACATACTCGAACAAATGAAGCTGACGGGCAAACTCTATTTCACGCTCGATTCGCTCGAACACCTTCAAAAAGGCGGGCGTATCGGCAAGGTTTCGGCGCTGGCGGGTATGTTATTGAACATAAAACCCATAATTGTATTGGATAACGGCGAGCTTCTGCCACATTCAAAGGTGCGTGGCAAGCGTAAGGGCATGACACGGATAATGGAACTCACGCAGGAATACATTGGTGAAAGTCCGCGCGATTATACGGTGATGGTTCTGCATTCGAATGTTTTGGAGGATGCAAAAGTCGTCAAAGCAGAGCTTGCGTCTGATTATAACATAAAAACCGACCTCCCGATTCTCGCGGCCGGCTCAACGGTCGGCGCACACGCAGGGCCAACCGCCGTAGGTATCGCGATGGTCAGAAATTATGAGAGCTATAAAAGATAACAGATAATTCACAAAAGAGGGCACATAATGTACTCAATGCAGTTTTTTTTGACAGGTTTGTTGGTTCTCGGGCTAATTGCGCTATACGCCGCAAAAAAGAAAGATGAGCATTTCCATTTTTACAATGTCGTGTTCATACTTGCGGCGGGGCTTTTCGTGCGTTTTGCGGCGGGGGCGCTGGGGCTTTCTCACCCGACCGACATCGACTGCTTCCGCTCATGGGCGATTCTCCTTAACAAAGACGGCTTTGGCGCGTTCTACACTCTAAAGGATATGCACACAGACTACCCACCCGCGTATATGTATGTACTCTGGTTTATCGGTGGTCTTAAAAGCACGTTCGACCTTGAATTCGACAGCTATACATATGAGCTGCTTATCAAACTGCCCGCGATTTTAGCCGATTTATTCGCGGCGTGTTTCATCTATTTCATAGCCGTGAAAGAGGGCGCGAAACGCAAAGAACCAACAGACTCAAAACTGACGGATTTCGCGGCGTACACGCCGTCTTTAGTCGCGCTTGCCTACGTCCTAAACCCAGCCGCCATTCTCGATTCGGCAGTGTGGGGGCAGGTTGACTCTGTTCTTGCGCTTCTTGTCATTCTATCAATTTATCTGCTATATACAAAGAAATACCTCGGCGCGAGCCTTGTTTATGTTCTCGCCATTCTCACAAAGCCACAGGCGCTTATGTTCGCGCCTGTTTATATGTACGCGTTCTTCATGTATCTAAAGCGTTACCGTTTCAGTGTTATTGCGTTCGTTCAACTGATTCTCTGGTTCTTGTCATGTGCCATGTTAGCCGCGCTGATTGTCATGCCGTTTGCTTTCACACCCGAGGGGTTCACATTCTCGCCTGTCATCGACCAATTTACCGAAACGCTCTCACAGTATGCTTACACAACGGTCAATGCATATAATATATACGCGTTGTTTGGGCTTAATTGGGTTTCGATAGAAACGAAATTCCTGTTTTTCACGTATGACACATGGGGTTTGATTTTCCTTGTGATTATTGTGGCGGTTTCGTTGCTAATTATGTTCAAATCAAAGGGGCGTTCGCGCATATTTATAGGCGCGGCGTTCATCAATATCGCCACGTTCATGTTGTCGGTGAAGATGCATGAGCGATACGCATTTACGGCGCTGGCACTGCTCATTATATCGTATGTAATGTCGCGCGATAAGCGATTTTTATACCTCTATTGGGGATTTACATTGGCGTTCTTCATGAACTACGTTGACGTACTTCGCGTGAGTTTAAGCGGATTCGACTATTCGATAATCGGCACTACAGCGCGTATTTTGGCAGTGCCTTGTGTGGCTATGTTTGGTTATCTCATATATGTTGTTTCATTGTATGTATTCCCGGCGAAACAGGTTGAGTCTACGGAAGAAACCCAGATTGAAGAAACGAATGACGAAGAACGGGCATTCAACCCAACGCCCGAAAGCACAGATTTACCCAAATTTATCCGCGCTGACTACATTACGATGCTTGGAATAACGGGCATCTATGCCATTATCGCGTTTGCGCGGCTTGGCAACAACTTTTCGCCCCAAACAGAGATGTTTCTGGAGCAGGGTAGGGATGTCACGGTTGAGTTCCATGAACCCGTTCAAATAACGCGCATTCAATATTTTCTTGGCGCGCGCACTGACCAGAAATTCGTCATAGAATTTCAAAATGACAGCTTGGCCGAAAACCTCTCAGTCGAAGCAAACGGCGTTTTCAAGTGGCTGGACGTATATGGCGATTGGAAGGCTACGCGCGTGCGGTTGAGCGCGAGAACGAACGACCTAAGGATTATGGAAATGGCCTTCCGCGACCCGAACGGGCAGATAATACCGATTAAGGAAGTCACGCCATTCGGCGCAAACGGTTTTGACGAGCAGAACCTCGTTGTTGAGATGAGCACGTTTGATAACACGACCTATTTCGATGAAATCTATCACCCGCGTACGGCATATGAGTTTATTAACAAGATGTACGTCTATGAGTGGACACACCCGCCGCTCGGTAAAGTCATAATGTCGTGGGGCGTTCGCGCGTTCGGCATGACACCGTTTGGCTGGCGATTTACGGGGACACTGTTTGGAGTGCTCATGTTGCCGCTTATGTATGTATTCGCGCGGGTCATTTTTGGCAAGCGCATGTACGCGACCTTCGCGACTGTGCTTTTCGCGGCTGATTTCATGCACTTTGCACAGACACGAATAGCGACGATTGATTCATACATCACGTTTTTCGTTATGGCTATGTATCTGTGTATGTTCATCTATATGCGTATGAGCTTCTTCAAGCAGAAATTCTGGAAAACGCTGATTCCGCTTGGGCTTTCGGGTCTTTTCATGGGGCTTGGCGTTGCCTCGAAGTGGCCGGGGGTTTATGCAGGGCTGGGTCTTGCGGTCATCTTCTTTGTGACGCTCATCAGGCGTTATAAGGAGCATGTAAACGCCGACGGGAACACTAAATTTTGGAAGTATACGGCGCTCACATGTCTATGGTGTTTGTTATTCTTTATTGCCGTACCGCTTGTGATTTTTGTGTTGAGTTATATACCGTATTACGCAACGGGTAGTCTATACCCTGTTCGTGAGAACATTCGAATCTTGAAGGATAGCGGTCTTGCGGCGGCGTTACTGCCCGACAATGCGCTCGGAAATTACCTTGCGGCGATTTTGCAAAACCAACTGGATATGTTTAACTATCACGCGGGTGTCACAGAACCACACCCATACGGCGCGCCTTGGTATCTGTGGCCGCTCACAATTCGCCCGATATTCTATTATTCGGCGACGTTCTCAGACACAATCCGCGCGGGTATCAGCAGTTTCGGCAACCCCGTAATCTGGTGGGGTGGGTTCGTGGCGCTCATTCACGGTGTGTATAAGCTCGCGAAGAAGTGGAGCTGGACGTTGTTCTTCCTCATTGTGGCGTGGGTAGCGCAATTCTTGCCTTGGGTTTTCGTGTCGCGCACGACATATATCTATCACTACTTCCCGTGTGTGCCGTTTGTTATACTGTTACTGACTAAATTCTTCAATGACCGTGAGGGCTTGAGCAACAACACCAAACACATGCTGATAATCATGGTTGTATCCTGTGTGCTGTTCGTGATGTTCTACCCGGTCTTGTCAGGTTTACCTGTGGATTTCACGATTGCGAAGCGTTTTCTAGAGTGGTTACCCGGCAAATGGCAATTGATATAGGAGGAAAAAATGAAGCCCGTACTATCTGTGGTTGTACCCGTTTTCAATGAGGAGGAGGTCATAACCGAATCATATAAGCGGCTAAGTAGAGTGCTCGAAAATTGCGGTGAGGTGTATGAGCTGATTTTCGTCAATGACGGTTCGCGCGACAAAACGGCGGCTATGATTGGTGAAATCATCAAAACGGACAGCAATGTGCGCTTGATTAACTTTTCGCGCAATTTCGGACATCAACCCGCGATTACAGCGGGCATGGATTATAGCTTTGGTGATGCGGTTGTTGTTATTGATGCCGACTTGCAAGACCCGCCCGAGATTATCCCTGAGATGTTGAAGGTCTGGCGCGAAGGTTATGACGTGGTTTATGGCAAGCGGACGAAACGCAAGGGCGAAACGGCGTTCAAAAAAATGACGGCGGCTATGTTCTACCGAGTTCTGCGCGGTATGACGAACGTAGACATACCCGTTGACGCGGGGGATTTTCGCCTGCTTGACCGCAAGGTTGTTGACGCGCTCAGTACATTACCCGAGCGCAATCGCTATGTACGCGGGCTTGTGAGTTGGGTTGGCTTCAAACAAACAGGCGTTGAATATGTGCGTGATGAGCGTTTCGCGGGCGTGACCAAATACCCGCTGAAGAAAATGCTCAAATTCGCTATGGACGGCATAACCGCGTTTTCTTACAAGCCGCTCAAACTAGCGGCGGGTCTGGGGTTCTTCATCTCAATAGTGAGTTTTCTGGCGATTCTCGTAATCGTCTGGCAGAGATTGTTCACGAATACAACGGTTGACGGCTGGGCTTCAACGACAGCGATAGTGCTGTTCTCACAGGGCATAGTATTGATGATGATGGGCATTATCGGCGAATATATCGGACGGATTTTTGACGAGATTAAGTCACGCCCCATTTATATCGTTAAGGACGTTGTGGAAAAAGAGTAGCGGATTTGCGCGGTGATTTTGGTTAAATAAATGAAATGGCGGCATCTTAGCAACGCCGCCATTTTTATGTATTATGAGTGTAATTGTTTCTGTGATTGTTTACCGCCCTCATACCCTGCCGCCCCCGATGCGATTAGGTACTTGATATAGTGTGAAGCAGCGCCGAGTGGCGCACCGTGGCTGATACCGCTGACGGCGAGTTTCACGCGTCGCCCTAAAACCGCCTGTCTTTTGTCGATTTCATTCATTAGAGCGTCTACGAAGAATGTGCCGGCTCTCGTCATTTCGCCTGTCAGTATCAGATACTCGGGGTCGAATACGTTAATCAGGTTGATGGCCGTACTGCTGAGATAACCGATAACGCGTTTGGTTATACCTGAAGCGAACGGGTCACCAGTTTGAGCGTGTCTAAACAGAAAAGATGCGTCTACATTTTCGAAGTAGGGGCCTGCTTCTGCCGTCATTGTCGTTCGCGCATTCTTTTTAATGCAGTAGATAATCCAGTTACGGATGGCGGTTGATGATGCCATAGCGTTTAGACAGCCCTTGTTGCCACATTCACAGACAAAGCCGTCTTTTTCAACGGCAACATGGCCGATATCGGGGCTTAGACCAGTAGCGCCACGCATGATGACACCACCTGTGGCAACACCGACGCCGATATGGTCAGAGAGATTCAGACATACATAATCGCGCGAACCCGCATTAGCTCCAAACCAGCCCTCACACATGGCTATGGCTCGATTAGAGTCTACAACTACGGCCGCTAGGTTGAGACGGTTTATTATGGGCATGAGAATGTCTACGTTTTTCCACGGTAATATCGGTGAGTCACGCATAATACATGTATCGCGCTCTATGGCGGCGGGTAGCGTTATACCTATGCCCAAGACTGAGCTGGGTTTGACGCCACTTTCGGCGATTACGTGTTCCACAAGGTCGGCTATGCTTGAACAGAAAGAATTTAACGACGTGAATTGTGTTTCCACTGTTGATACCGCCATTTGATGTGCCTTGCCATCAAAAACGGCCGCCCAAATGGAGTTTTTGCTGATTTCTACGCCTACAATATAAATTCGCTCGAAAACAAACCGCAGTAAATCGGCGCGTTTGCCGCCTGTAGAGGGCGCTTTGCCCGCCGTTTCTAAAAGTCCCAATTCAATAAGTTCATCGGTTATCTTCATAACCGTAGGCACGCTAAGCCGGCAGAGCCGCGCCAAATCGGCACGCGTGATGGATTTGTTCCGATAGATATGCTTTAATATCTCGGCGCGGTTGAGAAGGTTTAGGGATGTTTGGTGCAAATCATCACCTCGGACGTTGACTTGTCGTTTCGTTACGTATCGCCAAAAAATCGGATTTACTTATATTCTTCCATTTTTATGCTAATAATCTGAACTGTGTCAACAGGCGTTTCGCCACGTGTCTGACAAGCCGCTATCTCGTCAACAATATTCATACCCTCAAAAACCTGACCGAACACGGTATAGCGGAGGTCGAGCATAGGCGTACCGCCGTATGTTAAATAAGAGCTTGAAAAGGGCGTAGGCATTATGTCGCCAATCACGATGGGCTGGCCGTCTTTTGTTTTGTCGATTTCTTCATCGGGGTTGTCAAGGTAATACTGAACCTCTCTCGTCCAATCAGTGTCTAGTTTATCGGCTGTCACGATATAGAACTGGCTCCCGATAGAATCGGGTTGGCTTGACATCGCCATACAGAGCGCCCCGCGAATGTGGTGAAGGTTGTAGTCGATTTCAACGCCAAAGCCCTTACCCCAGATGCTCTCACCGCCCATGCCGTTGCCCTTTGGGTCACCGCCTTGAATGACGAAGCCTTTCGATACGCGGTGGAACGTGAGGTTGTTATAATACCCGTCTTTGGCGTGTGTCGAGAAGTTCTCAGAAGCCTTGGGTGCATATTGCGGAAAGAGTCGTGCCTTGATAATGCCGTAGTTAGTTTCTATTACAGCGACTTCTTCGCCCTTTTCGGGCATCTGAAATTGCGCGTAACCACTGTCTGCGTAATCATTCAATGCAGTGTACGGCTCAGATTTCGTTTTGTTTGATGAACAGCCCGCAAAAGTAAAGACGATGCTCATCATTAAACACAGCAAGATGGTTTTCTTCATGTCAGTCACTCCTAAGTATTTTGTGTAGATTTCCCCTCATTGTAATAGTATACATATTCACGTATTTGTCAAGTCGAATAATTGTTGAAATATTGTAATAAGAATGAAATGGGTTTTGTGATATAATAGTTAATAAAAATACCTATCGGGGGTGATACAGTGAAATCAAAGTTATTAAGGGTTTTGGTCATTCTAGTCAGCGCATTTGCGCTTATTCTAATGCCTGTTTCTGCTGTATCGGCCGCCGAAGCGGTCGTTAATACGCGTTCAAGGGACGTTTCGGGGCGCATAGCGGGTGTTGTTGTCAAGGGAGAAGTACCCGTTTGTGAGGGGCTAAACCTCGAACTCGACAACATTATCAATGAAAAGGTCGGGGCGTTCTATGATTCTGTTGTCGCGTCATACACAGACAGCGCACGTTCAATAGCGTTCAGCTATAAGGCCGTTGAGTATGAACAGTATTACTCTTTGCTGGTTTACGCCAATGTAACCTCTGTTGTATCACCGTCGCTTGTGTTCGCGGTTTGCGTCGATACAGAAAACGAACGCATTGTGAATCTTGCTGATGTTTTGGGGCCGAACGGCGTTAAGCTCGCCAATGACTTCATTTCATTGAAAGTAGCGCAAACAAAGGGTTATAACGCGAATTTCACAGGTATTAACGCTCAGGCAAAATTCTATATAGACGGCGGTTCTATCTGCTTCCCGTTTGATAAGTATGCGATTGCGGCGGGTTCACTCGGCGTTGTTGAGTTGGTATTGCCGCTGGAAGATTGTGTGAACCTAACTGTCATGCGTGAAGACTACTATTTGCTGACTCAATACAATGTCAAGATGATTCGCTTATCGCAAGTGGTCGAAAGCTTCGGTTATACATTGAGCTGGAAGCAGGACATAAACGCCGTAGCCGTCAATTACGGTTTCGAGGAGTTTATAACCATTGCCTATGGCAAGAACAGTTACCAGATACGTGGTCAGAACGTGAAAATCCTTGAGGCCGCGCCTGCGGCGACTGACGCGCGGACATATGTACCCATTTCGTTTTTCAGCGAGATTATGGGGCTTCATTATAGCATAAACAGTGATGGCGACATTACGTTTTCACAATATATTGCACACCGGGAGTGAAAAATGGACTATAGAGATTATATTGCCGATAGCCTATTGAAGTTGGACGAGCTATCGGGCTTTTCACAAGAAGAATTAACAGCGCTTTTAGAAGTTCCGCCCCAGCCAGAAATGGGCGATTTTGCGTTCCCGTGTTTCAAGTTCGCAAAAGTGCTTAAAAAATCACCCCAAGTCATAGCCGAACAACTGGCGCAACGGATTTCGGGGCTTCCGCATTTCACGCGCATTGTCAATAACGGGCCGTACTTGAATTTTTTTGTTGACGTGACGGATTTTGTCGCATCAACGCTGGGTGAGATACAAAAAAAGGGTAACGCCTACCTGACTTCTGAAAAGGGCGCGGGCAAGACCATAGTCATTGACTATTCGTCTCCTAACATCTCAAAATCCATGCACATTGGGCATCTGTCGTCAACCGTCGTTGGAAAGTGCCTATATAATGTCTGTAAGGCTCTCGGCTTTAAGGTTGTCGGCGTGAACCACCTAGGCGATTGGGGCACATATTTTGGCAAGATGATTGTCGCTTATAAGCGCTTTGGCAATCGTGAGATGATAGACGAGCGCGGTGTGGCGGGTATGAATGAGATTTATTTGCTCTATTCAAACGCCGCCAAGGAAGACGCGAGCCTCAATGACGAAGCCCGCGCATGGTTCGTGAAGCTTCAAAACGGCGACACCGAAGCCGTCGAGTTATGGCAGTGGTTTTTGAGCGTAAGCATTAAGGAATGTGAGCGGCTCTATGAGATTTTAGGCGTCAAGTTTGACGCGTTCACGGGCGAGAGCTTCTATAACGACAAGATGCCCGCTGTAGTCGAGGAGATTCGCGAAAAAGGGCTCCTCGTTGAGAGTGACGGCGCGATGATTGTGGATTTGTCTAAAAAGAAGATGCCACCGTGTTTGATTCTTCGCAGTGACGGCGGCACGCTCTATCCGACACGCGACATTTCATGTGCCATTTATCGCAAGCAGACATATGATTTCCATAAGTGTTTATATGTGACGGGGGCGGAACAGGTTCTGCACTTCGCGCAGTGGTTCGCTGTCATTGAGTATATGGGTTATGATTGGGCTAAAGACTTGATTCATGTACCGCTGGGCATGATTCTGTCAGCTGATGGCGGTAAGTTCGCGACACGCTCGGGTAATGCGCCACTTCTGTCTGACATGTTAGACGAAGCGATTGAGCGCACCATGCAGATTATTGAAGAAAAGAACCCCGATTTAGAGGACAAAGCGATTGTTGCGCGTCAAGTCGGCATTGGGGCATTGACGTTCAGTTCGCTATATAACAGCCGTATAAAGGACAACGTGTTTAACTGGGATAACGTACTTAGTTATGAGGGCGAGTCAGGTCCATACATCCAGTATACACATGCGCGTTGCGTGAGCGTACTCGAACGCTCGGGCGGTTATGACGCCGCGAATGTGGATTTTAAGGCTGTGAGTGACAATATTACGTTTGAGATAGCGAAGCTTGCGGCTAACTTGCCCGACAAACTCACCGAATGTTATGACAAGTTAGAGCCCTATGTGATAAGCCGCCACTTAATCGCGATTTCACAGGCATTCAACCGCTTCTACCACGATAACCCCATACTCTCGGCTGATGAAACCACGAGAAACGCGCGTTTGGCGGTTGTGGATACTGTAAGGTTGTTGCTGTCAGAAGGACTTTCGCTATTGGGCATTGAAGCGCCTAAGCGCATGTAGCATAAAACCCCGCTCACGCGGGGTTTTATTTTGTCAACAAGTCTGTCCGCTTCATATCTTACCATTAAAGAAAGATAGCGGGAGGATGTAAAATGCAGTATTTTGGTATTAACGCAGCATTTGACGGACAAGAGGATTTAGAAGATTTGCTTATCGACTATCTGATTTACAGAAAGGCGGCTAAGGTGAACGCCTATCACGCCACGAAGCAAAACCCCGCCCAACATATCGAGCAGATGAGTGTCAACCGTGAAGCGTTTGAGAATCTGCTGGTCCGGGAGTTGCGCGCTTTGGACGAAAACATGCCGCCTATGCAGTCACCGACACAGGATACAAACGAACAACCAATCCTCCAACCCATACCCATGCAACCTACAGAACCGGGAATGCCCACAACACCGACCACTCCCCAAATGCCAACGACCCCGCAAATGCCGACAACCCCAACACCAAGCCCTACACCCGCACCAATGCCAACACAGCCGCCCATGCGGAAGCCCACATGTCAACCCACCGAACAGCCCATGCCCTATATGGAGCCACCCATGCAACCGCGCGCGTTCTCAAATGTGACGGTTCCGTTCCCGGAAGATGAGATTTTTGAGGATTTCGGCGTTCACGCTAACATCTCAATGACTGACGTGGACGATTTGCGGTTTATGAAGGCGTTGTATTCGGAGATAGCAAGCCGCTTGATGCCCATTATCGAGCGCGCTTTAACTGAAACGGTTAATGCGATGGACGATTTGTTAGACCGTGAAACCCTTCATCAGCTAGTTGACCGCATAATCGATATGGCGAAAGGTGAAATCAACGAGGTTGAGGACATATGCCTTGACACGGAGGGCGGCAGATGGGGGCGTTACAGGTTACTGGCCGTAATTGTAGAAACCATAATCTTGTACGAAATCTATGCGATAAGAAGACCCAAGCGCAGAGCGGAGAGCAGGGGTTAGAGTATTAAAAAGAGCGGGGGTTCCCGCTCTTTATTTGGATGACCATTCTTGCGGATGAAAAAATCGACCGCATGACGGGATTACTCTATATCATTCTCCCATTCGGAAGCGATTTCGGGGTGTTTCAGCGTCATTTTCTTCAAAATCGCACGGATTTCTTTAAGGTGTTCCTGTGTGTCGGCCTCGAAGATGATGACGATTTCGGGCAGGTTAGACGAAGCGCGGATTAAGCCCCAGCCGTGTTCAAACTGAACGCGTGCGCCACAGATGTCATTGACTTGACCCGGGTATTCGGCCTTGAATTCTTCGATAATCTGGTCGATTACGCCATATTTGACCGTATCGTCACAATGTGCCTTGATTTCGGGGCTTGTGATGTAATGCGGGAAGGCGGCGACGATTTCGCTGATTTTCTCGTCATGATGTGAGAGGTATTCAACGAGTTTGGCGGCGGCGAACAACGCGTCGTCAAAGCCGTAGTAGTCATGTTTGCCGATAAAGATATGACCCGAACGTTCGCCCGCAAGCTCTGCGCCCGATTCGTGCATCTTGCTCTTGATGTAGGAATGCCCGGTCTTCCACATAAGCGGCTTGCCGCCGTTCTGGAGGATGACCTCTTCGAGAGCCTTCGAGCATTTCACGTCATAGACGATTGTCGCGCCCGGTACTTCTTCGAGCAGTTGCTTTGAGAGCACAGCAAGGATTATGTCTGACCAGATGTCGTTACCGTTTTCGTCAATAACGCCGATTCTGTCGCCGTCGCCGTCAAAGCCGATACCCAAATCAGCCTTAACATACGGGTGTTTAACCATTTCACGCAAGCGTTCACGCGCTTTAAGGTTAGACGGGTTAGGGAAGTAATGTGGGTAGCTGGTGTCTGGGTCACAATTGAGCTGGAAGGTTGGGCATCCGAGCCTGTGGAAGACTTCAAACGCGAACAGCCCTGAGCCGCCGTTGCCTGCGTCGATGACTATGCGCGGCTTGTTCGGCCCCATCTTTATACGCCCGGCGATTTCAGAAACATAGTTCTCCCACGCGCTTGTGACGGTGAGTTCGCCCATCTTTTCGGCGTTGGGTACTTCGGGTGGGTTTGTCACAAGCTCGAAAATCTCTTTTATGTCGCCCGATTCAAGCGTTTTGGAATAACCCTTGCCCAGTTTGAAGCCAGACCAGCCGTTCGGGTTGTGGCTTGCCGTTATCATGACCGCGCCCTCGCATTTATACAGATATTGCGAGTAATAAACAAGCGGGCTGACGGCAAGACCGATGTACGTAACGTCAATACCGAGTTCGCGAAGCGCTTTTATAGCCGCGTCAGCAAAGCCCGGTGAGCATTCGCGGTTGTCATAACCGACAACTGCCTTGTTGATACCATTTCTTGTCAGGAATATCGAGTAAGCCCTAATAATCCTATAAACGCTGTCTTCATTAAGTTCGTGTTCGTTGACCATGCCGCGTATGTCATACTCGCGGAACATAGAGCGAAACTGCGGATGCACATCCATTTCTATTACCTCCCCAATAGTAAATTCCGTTGATATGTATAATCTAACACGCGGTTCTCTGTGTGTCAACTGTTTTGTACAGTGCATATCGCCCAAAATCGCAACCTATTACACCAAACTATTTTATTTGACACATCAAAATCTTTATGGTAGATTATTTATGACAGTAAAGGAGACCTTATTATGAATATTGATTTCAATTCGGATAAGCTTCAGGAGGAGTGCGGGGTCATAGGTTGTTGGTCGCGCTCAGGCACGGATGCCGCGCATCTACTATTTCTGGGGCTTTTTGGTATTCAACACAGAGGCCAACAGAGCGCGGGTATTGCGATTATAG
This sequence comes from uncultured Defluviitaleaceae bacterium, assembly GCA_964583165.1. Classification (GTDB taxonomy): domain Bacteria; phylum Bacillota; class Clostridia; order Lachnospirales; family WRAX01; genus CAZOVK01. The sequence continues at coordinate 63,903 of CAZOVK010000003.1, forward strand.
ACAAATCGCGTATTATTTACCACAAGGAGCTGGGTCTTGCCAGCTCACACATTGACGAGGTTGTCATCAGGCACCTGTCAGGCTCACGCGCGGGCGTAGGGCATGTGGGTTACTTAACGGGCGAGAATGTATCGCGCGAGAACGCGGGGCCGTTCGTCATGCGCTATAAGAAAGGTCAAATGGCGATTTCTTATAACGGGTGTTTGATGAATGCGAAATGCCTTCGCGCAGAACTGGAAAATGACGGATTCATCTTCCAGTCTAACAGTGATGCGGAGTTAATCGGCGCGATGATTGGGCGCGAGAGATTGCGCCAACACTCGATTGAGGACGCTGTGCTTCAGGTTATGAAGCGCCTGAAAGGCTCATACGCGCTTCTTATCCTTACGCCGAACAAATTCCTTGCCGTTCGCGATGGTTATGGCATGAAGCCGCTCTGCATGGGTAAGTTGGGTGATACGTACATATTCGCTTCTGAATCTGTGGCGTTTGACACAGTGGGCGCGGAGTTTGTACGCGATATTACACCCGGCGAAATCGTTGTATTAGACGATATGGGTATTCGGTACCTTCGCGGTGAACGTGCCGACAAGACGGCCATGTGCATTTTTGAGTTCGTATACTTCGCGCGTACCGATTCTGTCATTGACGGGGCGGGTGTGCATTTGGCCCGTTTCGAAGCGGGTAAAACGCTCGCGAAAGAATGCCCGGTTGACGCTGACGTGGTAATCGGCGTGCCCGATTCGGGACTTTCGGCGGCTATGGGTTACTCATTTGAATCAAATATCCCGTATACAATAGGTATTGTCAAAAACCGTTATATCACGCGCACATTCATTCAACCCGCTCAAGAAGAGCGTGAATTGGCCGTTGGTCTAAAGCTCAACGCGATTCGCTCAAGCCTTGAAGGCAAGCGCGTTGTCTTGGTGGACGACTCGATTGTCCGCGGCACGACAAGTAAGAAGATTGTAGATATGTTGCGCGTTCTTGGTCGCGCGAAAGAGATTCACGTCAGAATCTCGTCACCTATGGTCAAATACTCCTGCCATTATGGTATTGACACGCACGATGTTGATACACTCATTGCGAACAAGATGAATAATGACGAAATCGCGAGATTCATTGGCGCGGACAGCTTGGGCTTCATCTCAGGCGAGGGCTTACTCGCAAGCCCGCAACACGCTAAGTGCTCGTTCTGCTCGGCTTGCTTTGACGGACGTTACCCGATGCCGTTTGAAGATGGGGATAGTAAACATGAATGAGAGTTATAAGCAGTCAGGCGTTGACGTTCATGCGGGATACCGCGCTGTTGAACTCATGCGCGAACATGTGGGGCGCACGGCGCGCCCCGAACTGCTGGGTGGTTTGGGTGGCTTTGGTGGCGCGTTTTCGATAGCCAAAGCGAAGAATATGGAAGAACCCGTACTAGTGAGCGGCACAGACGGCGTTGGAACGAAGCTGAAAATCGCGTTTTTAACAGACAAGCACGACACTATCGGCGTTGACGCCGTGGCGATGTGTGTCAACGACATAGCTTGTATGGGTGCGGAACCGCTCTTCTTTCTCGATTACATAGCTTGTGGAAAGAATGTGCCCGAGCGGATTGCCGCAATTGTCAAGGGTGTGGCTGACGGCTGTGTTCAAGCGGGTTGTGCGCTTGTGGGTGGCGAAACGGCAGAGATGCCGGGCTTTTACCCCGAGGACGAGTATGACGTGGCGGGTTTCGCTGTCGGGATTGTTGATAAGAAGAACATAATAGACGGCAGTACGGTTAGAGCGGGTGACGCTCTTATTGGCATATCGTCAAGCGGCTTACACTCGAACGGTTTTTCACTGGTCAGAAAGCTCTTAGCCCCGACACATGAGAATGTAAATGAATATGTGACGGAACTGGGCATGACCTTGGGTGAGGCCCTCTTAACACCTACAAAGATTTACGTAAAAGCCGTGCAAAACTTAATGAAACGTGTTAAAATTAAGGGTATTGCGCATATTACGGGCGGCGGATTCATTGAGAACATACCGCGCGCGCTCGGTGGTCTGGGAGCGGCGGTTAATCTGGGTTCGTGGGATATTCACCCGATTTTCTCTTTGCTTCAAAGCAAGGGGAACATTCCGCAACAAGACATGTTCAATACATTTAACATGGGCATCGGCATGGTAGCGATTGTCTCGCAAGAGGATGTAAAAACGGCACTTTCGGCTCTCGAAAACGCGGGCGAACGCGCATATATAATAGGAAGCGTTACGGATAATTCCGGACAGGTAGAAATATGTTAAAGCTTGGTTGTTTGGTTTCGGGCGGCGGGACAGTGTTACAGGCAATTCTGGACGCGATAGACAACGGCTTGCAAGCGCAAGTCGTTGCCGTCGTTTCGGACAGAAAGAACGTGTTTGCGCTTGAACGTGCGGAATCACGCGGTATACCGAATATAGTCTTACGCCCGAAGAGTTTTTCTGACAATGAACAATATGCGGCGGTTTTGCGTTCATATTTTTTGGAGCATGGTGTCAGTTTGGTGTTATGTTGCGGCTATTTGAGTATCTTACCCAAGGCATTCATTGACTTCTACCCCAACCGCATTCTAAACATTCACCCGAGCCTTATACCCGATTTTTGCGGTGATGGGTTTTATGGACTCAAGGTTCATCAGGCCGTGCTTGATGCGGGCGTTTCTGAAACGGGCTGTACGGTTCATTATGTCAATGAAATCACAGACGGCGGGCCGATTATCGCGCAAAAACGAGTACCTGTAAGACAAGGGGATACGGCCGAAATTCTACAGAAGCGTGTATTTAACGATGCCGAAAGGCTGATTTATCCGGAAGTTTTAGAGCGTTTCATTAACAATGGGTTATAAGAATTGTAATAAAAATGAAATTTTTCTTGATTTATTTATGGAATTAGGTTATGATATTCATAGTATGTTGTTCGGGGGAGGCTTAGCCATGAGGGTTTTGGTGGTTGGCGGCGGCGGCAGAGAACACGCCATATGTTGGAAACTGAAACAAAGCCCGCGCATAGAGCACATATACTGTGCGCCGGGCAACAACGGTATTGGTAAGATGGCGGAATGCGTAAATATCGCGCCGTCTGATATAGATAAGTTGGTGCAGTTCGCGAAAGACAACAAGGTAAACTTGACCGTAGTCGGCATGGACGAACCGCTTGCGCTCGGCATAGTAGACGCGTTCACAGCCGCGGGGCTAAGGATTTTTGGCCCTAATAAGGAAGTGGCGCGCATAGAGTCAAGCAAGGTTTTCGCCAAGGCGTTCATGAAACGTTATGGCATACCTACGGCTGACAGCGTGACGTTTTCTAACTACGACGACGCGATTGCATACATAAAGCAAAGGCGTTATCCTCTGATTGTGAAGGCCGACGGGCTTGCCCTCGGTAAGGGCGTAGCGATTTGCCAGAATCAGGTTGAGGCGTGTTTCGCGCTGAACAATCTCATGATTAAGAAGGTCTTCGGTGAATCGGGAGAGCGCGTAATAATTGAAGATTATATGGTAGGACGCGAATGTAGCGTTCTTACGTTTGTTGACGGTAAAACCGCCAAGGCAATGCCTTCGGCGAAAGACCATAAACGCGCATATGACAACGATTTAGGCGACAACACGGGCGGCATGGGTACGATTTCACCCTGTCCATACTACACAGACGAGCTTGCGCGGATTACATATGAAACGATAATTAAGCCCACAGTCGATGGTCTAGCGGCGGAAGGGTTAGAGTTTAAGGGCATTCTGTTCTTCGGGCTTATGCTCACCGAATCGGGGCCTAAGGTAATAGAGTATAACGCAAGGTTCGGTGACCCCGAAACGCAGGTTGTGCTCCCGCGCCTAAAAACGGATTTGGCAGACGTAATAGACGCGTGTATTGACGGCAATTTGGACAAACTGGACATTGAATGGACAGATAACACCGCAGTATGCGTAGTGGCCGCGTCGGGTGGTTACCCGGGGCATTATGAAAAGGGTTATACGATAACAGGCATTGACACAGCCTCCGCAATGGATTGCACATTGGTTTTCGAAGCCGGCACAAAAAAATTAGACAACAGGGTTATTACAAATGGTGGACGCGTTCTCGGCGTAACGGGTATGGGCGAATCACTTAAAGCCGCGCGCGAACGCGCTTATGCGGCGCTAATGGAGATAGAATTCACAGGGATGTACTATAGAAAAGACATAAAATAGCGAAATAACCAGAATTTTGCAATCTGCTTTTTCGCTTTTCTGCACATAATACTGTAAGACTTTTCTATGGAAGAAGTGCAGGAATTTGGATTTTGGGGGAAATTTATGATAATGAATGCGCTATACACCCAAAATGACATACTTGGTATGGCAATGCAGGCCGCTTTCGTTCGCAATGACGTTATATCGAACAACGTAGCGAACGCAGATACGCCCGGTTTTAAGCGTAAAGCCGTCGTGTTTGAGCAATATCTAGAGAAAGCCATAGGCGAAAGACGTAAAACGGGCACAATCGACACTTCACGCGTCCGCGCCGAAATAGTTATGGACAATCCCGGTTATGCTTATCGCTTAGACGGCAACAACGTAGATATTGAAGAAGAAATGGTCAGACTCTACGCCAATCAAGTTCGCTATGATGTCCTCGCGAACTCCGTTATATCCAATTACAGGCGCATTAACGCGGTATTCAACGCGAGAATGTAATTCGTATGGGGCAACACCCGAGAAAGGGGACAGTATGGGATTTTTTGACTCGTTATCCGTTTCAGCGACAGGTTTAACCGCCCAACGCATCCGCATGGATGTTATTTCACAGAATATTGCCAATGTAGAAACAACAAGAACCGCTCAAGGCGGGGCTTATAAGCGCAAGATTGTTTTATTTCAAGAGGCCGGTAGCTCTAGCTTCCAGTCTGTTTTTGCGAGCGCATTACACCGCGTCACTGAGGGCGGTGGTGTTCACGCTTCTAAAGTAGTTGAAGACGAAACACCGGGTACACGTGTCTATGAACCGGGGCATCCTGATGCCGACAAAGACGGTTATGTAACAAAACCGAACGTAAACATTGTGACAGAAATGGTGAACATGATAAGCGCGACCCGCGCATATGAGGCTAACGTAACATCTATGAACGCGACAAAAGCCATGATTAGCAAAACTATGGAGATTTCGCGAGGATAATAATCCATAACTAAGAGGTTGACTATGAACATAAACGCTATTTCAACATATAACGCAATGCCACTGCCTCAGGTCAAGACAGCCGAAGTAACAGACCAACCCAAAACGGGTTTCGCGGCGATTTTTGACGCATACATGGGGCTTGTTGACCAGACTTCAGCGCTGAACGCCGAGGCGGACGCGCTGCAAGTGGATTTTGCTTTAGGGAAAACGGATGACTTTGTGACGCTTAGTTTGCTACAGGAAAAAGCGCTCGCGTCCGTGAACTTTACTGTTCAAGTGACGAATAAACTGCTATCGGCGTACCAAGAGATTATGAGAATTTCGATGTAATTACGTAAGTGCATGATATATTGCAAGCGTTATTGGTGCATTCATGAGGTGGTGCAATGGTTGAGCGTCTGCGTTCATCCTTTTCCAAGCTTTGGGATAGGTGGAACGGTCTTGAAAGAAAGAATAAAATCCGCATAATAACGATAACGGTTTTGTTGATTATGGCAATGGTGCTCATGGTCTATTTGGCATTGCGTCCACAAAAAGTTCCGCTATTCAACAACCTTGATTATCCGACAATGGTGAGCATTCAGGAGAAGCTTCTGGCCGACAAGGGCATTCAAACCTGGATTACCAATTCAGGTACGTTACAGGTTGACGTCAAGAACGTGAACGCCGGCCGTGCCTATGTAGAAACAGAAGGGCTTCTCAGCTCGAAAGAGTTTACGTATGCGGACGCGTTGAACTATTCTACCATGTCAACGACGGAAACGATAAAGAACGAGAACCTGAAACAGGCAAAACAAACCGAACTGGGCGCTATGCTTAGGCTGTTTAAGGGCGTATCGGGCGCTAGTGTCAAGCTCTATATACCCAATACAACGAGTTACTTCATTGATATGGGTGAAGCAAAAGAGAGTACGGCAATGGTCTTGCTTACGATAAACTCCCAATTCGATAAAGGTCAAGGCGAAAACATCGCGCGCGCCGTTTCGCGTTCGGTTGTGAACCTCAAAATGGAAAACATCGAGATTCTCGACCAATACGCGAATATCATCTTCTCGGGCATGTCACAGGTTGGCGGCAGTTCCAGCGCGCTTACTCAAATAGAAGCCAAAGAGCGATATGAAGCGCGTTTGGCACAGAGCATACGCGCAATGTTAGCGCTTTATGCTTCACAGATTCAGTGTTTCGGCAACATCGTGCTAGACTGGACGAATACGTCAGAGCATATGACGATTCTCTCCAGCCCAACGGGAGCTGATGCCGCACAGGGTGTGGTGACCTCTGAACAGACAGAAAATACAAAGGCATCGGGTGTAACACCGAACGCCGCCCCGGGTATGGACTCGAACAACGCCCAGTCAGGCACTTATCAGACGGGCAACAGCGAACAGTCCAGCGCCAGCTCAAATAGCGCGACCCGCAACTATGCCTATAACGTGACCGAAACAACGAAGGACGGCGCAGTGGGCGTTCTAGTGCCCGAAGCGTCCAGCTTCTCTATCATTTTATATGATGAAAATATCTTAGAAGAGGACTTCCTCACGCGCAACAACATGCTCGGCGGACTTACGTGGGAACAGTTCAAGAACCAGAATGACGGCAAGAAAACCCTTCGCACTGACATTGACGACCAGCTTATTTCGCTCATACAGAACGGTCTTGGCATTAACAATGTTCAGCTTATCGGTTATACGGTTAATGTTTGTGTTGATAAGGTGGTCAAACCGCTTGCGATTGAACAGATTGTCATGTTCTCAATTCTTGCGCTTCTGATTCTGCTTCTCGCAATGGCGTTGCTTCGCGTTACGAAACCCGACGAGATTTCTATTGCCGAACCCGAGCTTACGGTTAAGGATTTGCTGATTTCCACACAAATAGAAGAGGCGCAAGAAGCCGAACAGGCAGAATCCCAGAAATTGGCGGCTATAGCCTTGCAGCAGGAATCCCAGACTAAACAGCAGATAGATAAGTTTGTTGACGAGAAACCCGAGCTTGTCGCGCAGTTAATGCGTAACTGGCTCAACGACGATTGGGACTAAGGGGGGTTAGTTATGGCTCCGGATGCAACGCTGGAAATGACCGGGCGCGAAAAGGCGGCTATTCTTCTGATAACGCTTGGCCCCGAGAAGAGCGCGAAGATATTCAAGCACCTTAAAGAAGAAGAGATAGAACAACTCACTTTAGAGATTGCGAACACGTCGTTGATACTGCCCGAGGTCAAAGAGCGCGTACTGGAAGAGTTTTACAACGTGTGCGTCGCCCAGCAGTACATTACGGAGGGCGGCTTGCCCTACGCGCGTTCGATTCTCGAAAAGGCAATGGGTTCAGACCGCGCTTACGAGATTATCTCAAAGCTTACTATGAGCCTCAAGGTTCGCCCGTTTGACTTTGTCAGAAAGGCCGACCCGACACAGATACTGAACTTCATACAGAATGAACACCCGCAGGTTATCGCGCTGATTTTAGCGTACTTGCGCCCCGCGCAGGCGGCGGCGGTTCTGGCTGAATTATCGCCCGAGAAACAGGCGGATGTCGCAAAGCGTATCGCGATTATGAACTCTACTTCCCCCGATGTTATCAAGGAGGTTGAGAGGGTTTTGGAGAAGAAACTAAGCTCGCTGATGACAGACGACTTCACGCATGTCGGTGGTGTCGATTCGGTTGTCGAGATTTTGAATGCGGCAGACCGCGCTACAGAGAAAAACATACTCGAAACACTCGAAGTCGAAGAAGCGGAACTGTCAGAGGAAATCAAGAAAAAGATGTTTGTATTCGAGGACATCGTCACGCTCGATTCGCGTTCTGTGCGCCGTATTCTTATGCAGACAGATTCGTTCAGCACAACAGACCTCGCAACAGCGCTCAAGGGCGCGCCCGAAGCGGTCAAGGACGTTGTTCTGGCGAACGTGTCAAAGCGTATGGCGGCTATGATTCAAGAAGAAATGGACTTCCTTGGCCCCGTTCGCAAAGGCGAAGTGGACGAAGCGCAACAAAAGATTGTCAATGTTATCAGACACTTGCAAGAAACGAACGAGATTATTATCGCACGCGGTGGCGGCGACGAGCTTATTGTCTAACCGCATAACGGGGAGGTGAGGTTTTGTCGAGAGTATTAAAGGGCGCTCATGTAAATATCGCGGAAGACAGTCGACGTTTGGCGGCGGCGTATTACCCTGCGCATTATCAGCCTGAACCCGAGGTCATACCCGAAGAACCCGTTGCCGACCCGCAAGATGAGGTTGATAAAATCATAGCCGAGGCCCACGCGAATGCGAAACAGCTAATCCATGATGCGGAGTTTAAGGCAGAGGGCATCACATACAATGCAGAAGCTGAAGCCGCTCAGTTGAAGGAACAGGCACGGCGCGACGGGCATACCCAGGGTTATCAAGAGGGTTTGGCGAAGGGCACGGCCGAGGGTGAGAACATCAAACACGAAGCGCAGGCGCTCTACGAGCGCACAATTCGTGAGCGTGACGAGATTATTGAGCAAACAGAGCCTGCAATAGTTGAGCTTGTTATGAAACTGGTTGAGAAGCTCACGACAGATATTAGTATGCTTGAACCCGGAGTAGTCGTGAACCTCATTAAACAGGGCTTAAATGACGCGACAATTACGGGTAAGATTATAATACACGTGTCGGAGGCAGATTTTGACACCGTGAACGCGAAGAAGGACGACATCAAGCGCTCGGTTGAGGGCGGCGTTGACATTGAGATTGTGAAAGACCTGTCAATGCAGAGGCTTGACTGTATCATCGAAACGGCGTTCGGCAATATCGATTGTAGCTTGGACGGGCAACTTACGCAACTAAAGACCAGTTTGAAGTTCATCTTGGCGGCGCACTAAAAACTCTCGCGGAGGGCATATAATTATGAAGAAACTCGTGATAGTTTGTCTAATGACTCTAGCTCTTACGTTGAGTTTCGCGATAACGGCATTAGCTGAAGAACAGAATATCTCGTGGATTGAAAATCAGCCTGTAATTGAGATTATTCCTGTTGAGCAAAGCCCGTACTTGATGTTTGAGCTGTACTGCTTCGACAACCCGATGTATGTTGTTGAGGGTTTGGCGTTAGAGTCGGCGACATTGCTTATGGTAAACGGGAGTTTCGTACCGGGGTTGATTCAGGTAGTTGAAGATAAGTCGCTGATTCCTGTACGTGTGGTTAGCGAGTTACTCGGCGCGAAGGTTGACTGGGATGGCGGCAAGCAAGTGACTATAACGAATAACGGCATTGTCGCACAGCTCGTTTTCGACAGCAAAGACGCATATGTGAACGATGAGCAAGTGATTTTGGATGTTCCCGCGACAGTTATTGACGACACGACATATGTACCCGCGGGTTTTGTTGAGAAGATATTGGGCGCAACGGTTGACCATATATCTGACCTGAAATTCGGCACAGATTTTGATTACATGAATAATGTTGATGTTGTGGTGATTGATAAGCCGGATGAAGGGGCTACTACAGCGGATGAAGCTAAGGTTTTGCTGGACGAGTGGATTCCTGACCATTATCGGGCGTTCAGTGAATATTTGACAAAACTTGGCGAACCCACGATTAACATGGACGAGAACGCCCCCGGGAAGTTGACATATATCGGCGAAACACTTGGCAGATATTACCTCTTTTCATGCGAGGGCAAAGAACGCTTCAACATTCTGTTTAACAAGTATAGTAATTATTTCTTTTCAGTGAATGCCGAAAACGAGTACTTCGGCATATACGCTCAACTGGCGTTCATACAGAATAACTACTTGGAAGATGGCAATGGCAACGATTAGGGAATATAACCCGCCCGATTTATCCAAATATTCGGGCGTTTTGTCGAAGAATTTCATAAGGCGATTGGGGCGCGTGTCACAGGTTGTCGGGCTGACGATTGAATCCATTGGCCCAGACGTTCGCGTAGGCAACATCTGCAACATACGCGCGAATAAACGTGCCGAACCTGTTGTCGCCGAAGTCGTAGGCTTTAAGGACAACAAAATTCTGCTCATGCCGCTTGGCAACATGCAGGGTGTTGGGCCGGGCAGTATTGTTGAAGCTACGGATACATCGCTTAGGGTCAATGTTTCTGACGATTTGTTGGGGCGCGTGTTGAACGGCATTGGCGAGCCTATGGACGACAAACCCGCGCTTGTGGGTGGAACGCCGTTCGCCGTATCTAATGAACCGCCGAACCCGCTCACGCGCAAGCGCATAGCCGAGCCGTTGACAATGGGCGTTAAGGCGATTGACGGTATGTTAACGATTGGTAAAGGTCAACGTGTCGGCATTTTCGCGGGTAGCGGAGTTGGAAAATCGACACTTATGGGTATGATTGCGCGAAACACCCACGCAGACGTGAACGTAATCGCGCTGATTGGCGAACGCGGGCGTGAGGTGCGCGAGTTCTTGGAGAAGGACTTGGGCGAAGAGGGTTTGAAGCGTTCGGTACTCGTAATTGCGACATCTGACCAGCCCGCGCTTGTGCGCGTTAAGGCGACGGAAGTAGCAATGAGTATCGCCGAGTATTTCCGTTCGCGCGGCAAGGATGTTATGTTGTTGATGGACTCACTGACGCGTTTCGCTATGGCACAGCGCGAAGTGGGGCTTGCCGTTGGTGAACCGCCTGTTTCACGTGGATATACGCCGAGTGTATTTGCGATGATGCCAAGATTGCTTGAACGCGCGGGAACTTCTGACGTTGGTTCTATAACGGGGTTGTTTACGGTTCTCGTTGACGGCGACGATATGACCGAGCTTGTCACCGACACAGCACGCGGTATTCTGGATGGACATATAGTACTAAACAGAAAACTTGCGAACAAGAACCATTACCCCGCGATTGACGTTATGGCGAGTGTATCGCGCGTAATGTCAGATATAGTGAGCAAAGACCATAAGCGCATGGCTAACGAAATCCGCAAGCTTATGGCTGTCTATAACGACGCGGAGGACTTGATAAACATCGGCGCGTATGTGGCAGGTACGAACGCAGACATTGACTACGCTGTGTCTAAACACCCCGCGATTATTGACTTTCTCACGCAGGAAACGCATGACAAGTTTACGTACGACCAGACAGAAAGTATTATGAGCGCGATAATTAACGGTTAGGTGCGATATGGCAAAATTCGTTTTTAGGCTTGCAGGGCTTCTGTCGCTCAAAGAAAAGATTGAGAAGCGCCGCGAGAACGAGTACGGCGCGGCATTAGCGGCTCTTGAGCGCGAGCGCGAGAAACTCGCGGAGTTGGAAAATGAGTTGGCGCAAACAGTCGAGGAGTTACGGGAGTTTGTTCAGAAATCGGCCAGAAGTGACACAATCGCGCAGTACAACGCCTATATCGAGTTGGTTAAAAAGCGTATAAAGGCGCAAATCAAGGCGATTCAAGACGCAGAAGAATTCGCTGAACAGGCGCGGCTTACGCTAGTTGAGGCGATGAAAGAGCGCAAGACGCTAGAAACCTTGAAAGAAAAAGACTTTGAAAGCTATAAGGAAGAAGAAAAACGCTTGGAACAGAAGGTTTTAGACGAGGTTGTGAGTTACAAATATTCAACGCGTGACTAGTTTCTTCCTAAATTATATATGATTTCTGATGAAGGACGGGATGTGACATGGCTGCCGCAGCTCCAACGGTAAAAACGCAACCGGAAACCGATAACCCAAACACAAAGGCCGCGCCGACACCTGCGCCGCCGACCGTGCCCGTGAAACCTCGCAAGGAGAAGAAGCGCAGTGCCTTACCCGCGATTCTTGGCATTCTTGTCGCGCTGTTGATAGTGGGCGCGGGTGTGGCGATTATCGGCTTTAATGCGCTCGGTATTAGAGATAGGTATCTGACCGACATCTTGAAGAATATCCCGATTGTGAATAATCTATTACCCGCCGAAGCCGTGAATGTTCCGCCTACTGTGTCTGTTGAGGACTTGCAGAGACAGATTACGGAGTTGACTAATCAAGTGGGTCAACTAACCGAGCAGAATAAGTCACTTTCGGATAAGAATAATATATACCTACAGCAACTCGAACAACTACAAAAAGTAGAAGCGCAACAACAGCAGTTTGTACAGGATAAGGCGCAATTCGACGAGATGATAGCCCTCAAAGACCCGAACGCGTACCGACAGTTTTATCAGAGTGTAGACCCGACACACGCCGAGGAGCTTTACAAACAGGTGGTCCAGATTTCCCAGAACATGGCAGAGGTCAACAAGTATGTGGCGGCGTTTGCGGATATGGATGCGGGGAACGCGGCCGCGATTTTAGAGGAGCTTTTGACGGGTGATTTGAACTTGGTTGTAGAAATTCTAAAGAACACCGATTCAACGGTTTGCGGCGAGATTCTGGCCGCCATGACACCGGCCAACGCGGCGAAAGTGACAAAACGCATGTCGCCGTTCTAAATAAATGGCAAAACAACACTGAAAGGAGGTGAAAAAATGAAGATAACGACAGCATTGATGGAGAAGATGAGCACGGCAAGGGGCAGTTTATTGCCAATGCAACCAGCTACCCAAAGTAAGGGTTTCGAGCAGGTGCTTAGGCGTTCTACTGACACGAAGCAAGACGATGTTGAGCAGACACAGAGAACCCATGTGGCGCAGAAGGCTAATAACGCAACTAAGGCGGAAAAAACGGAGAAAACCGAGAAACCTGCCGAACTTCCAAGCGATGACGCGCTGAAAACCACTGACGGCGTTAATGAAAGCGCGACAGTTAAAGATGAAGCGGTCAAAGAGGAGCCGAAGAATCAAGATGAGGCCATGACAGCTATTGCGCAGATTTTGGGCGTTAGCGCGGAAGCTTTACGCGCATTGCTGGAGCAGTTGAACATGAACATCGAAGATTTGGCGAAGCCCGAGAACCTTCGGATATTCTTTGAAGCCGTTAAGGAAGTGGCAACACCGCTTGAACTGCTGAATGTCCCGAATATTGCGCAGGAAATGTCGGAAGTTAAAACCATAGCCGAAGCATTCGCGACGTATTTGGAAGCTGAACAACCCGAGGTCGTTCAGGTGGCAACGACAACAGAGATACGCCCCGCATCGCGCTTTCAATCTGATGCCTTTACGAAAGTGGAGAGCACAGCGGCAGTACCCGAGCAGGGTGAACAAGTAACAATAGCCGCCCCACCGCAACAGACCGAGCAGAACACAGATGATACCGAGTCTCACGATAAGCCCCAAGCGCAAATAATAACGCCTAACCCGAATATCGCCCAACAGCCCGAGGAAATGCCGATAGAGGTTGACGCGAATCTTGCGGGCGCTCAGGTGCAATTCGACACGAATGTGCCACGCGTTGAGGCGTTCAAGGCAGAACCGATTCAGGCTGCTGCGCGTGAGGTCATCGAGCAGGTGACGGAACGCATCAAGGTAGAGTTCCGCGCTGACAACACGACAGAGATTAAGATGACTTTGAAGCCCGAGAGTTTGGGCGAGGTCAGCTTAAAGATTATGACGAACAACGGCATTATCACGGCTCAGTTTTTGGCCGAGAGCCAGCGTGTGAAGGAAGTTCTTGAATCGGGGTTTAATCAGCTTCGCGACGCGCTCAATGAGCAGGGTATAGCTGTTACGGCGCTTTCGGTTGAAGTGGGCGGCGAGCGCGAACAAAATTCTCGCATGGCGCAATTCCGCGAGCAACAAAACCGCGTGCAAGGTCGAAGAATCCGCATAAACGGAACGTCGAATCATCCAGAATTGGTTGAGGAAGAGCCGGAGAAACAGCGCGACATAGAAGCTAAGGTTGACATCAGTATTTAAGTATTAGAGGTGATGAAATGGCAAAGACGGACGGTCTGATTTGGGGCGACTATACCTATGGTACAGCGACTTCGCCGTTGGAAAAGGACATGCGCAAGCCCAATTCGGATTTGGACAAAAACGCGTTTTTGCAGCTCTTGATTACGCAGATGAAATATCAAGACCCCTTAAACCCCATGGACGACAAGGAATTTGTGGCGCAAATGGCGCAATTCTCTGCGCTTGAACAGATGCAGAACCTAAATGCAACGGCACTGAACGCGCAGGCTTACTCCATGATTGGCAAGACAATCTTCGCTAATGTACGCAACGAAGCAGGCAATTCGAGCAAAGAGGTTTATGGTGTAGTTGACTCTGTGTATGTCGAGAACAACAAGGCGTATTTGATGGTCGGCAAGGACAAAGTGCCGCTTGAAAGCGTGACTGATGTATTCTCTGACGGCGCGATTGATGTACTGAGCAACATGTCAATGAATTCGTTCTATTCACAGAATATGGCGATGATTGGCAAGACAATTCAGGCGCTCACAGTGGATAAGGACAAGAATGTGACGGGCTATGTAGAAGGTAAGGTTGACTATGTGAAGCTCGCCGGTGGCGTTCCGATTCTCGTTGTCGGCAACAAGGAAGTTTTACCGGGTGAGATGATTTCTGTATCGGATGATAAACTCTTGTTGGATAAGACGATTACGGGCACATATGCTATCGATAATGAGAACACAGCAGAAGTCACAGGGAAGATTACCGATGTCATATTCAAAGACAATAAGGGTTACTTGATTGTCGGCGGCAAGGAAATACTGATTGACAAAATCGATAGAGTGACAGAAGCCGTGCGTCGCGTGGGTCAGACAATCACACACGGCGACACCACAGGTAAGATAGACAGCGTACTCGTCAAAGAGGGCAAGGTCTATTACCGTGTGGGAGATAAGGAAATCCTCTTCGATAGCACGATAAAATAGGAGGCGCTTATGGTTATCGTCAACAACATAAAGCCGCCGGAAGCGGTCAAACCCATAAATTCGGGTACTCCGCTCGTAACAAAATCACAGCCACAGGGAGCCAGTTTTGCGCAGGTTCTGGGCGGAGAAATCAGCCGCTTGCCCGTCAGTTTCTCTAAACACGCGACGGCAAGGCTTCAAAGCCGCGATATAAACCTATCGAGCGACCAACTTGAACGCATAGAACGCGGCGTGAGCACGGCAAGCGCAAAGGGCATCCGTGACAGCTTGGTTCTCGTTGATAATATGGCGCTGGTTGTAAATGTACCGAAGAAATTGGTAGTAACCGCGATGCTGTCAGAACAGGCGCCGGAAGGCGTGTTCACAAACATTGACGGCGCGGTAATAGTATAATCCCAAAACCGCCGGCCCTTTATTGGAAGCGGTACCTCTGACTGATTGATGGGGTATGGGAAATTAAGGGGGAAATTCATTATGATGCGTTCGTTGTTTTCCGGCGTTTCAGGGCTCCGGGTACACCAAACGAAGATGGACGTAATAGCCAACAACATTTCTAACGTAAATACGGTGGGCTTTAAGCCCAGCCGTGTTACATTCAACGAGATTTTCAGCCAGACCATTTCGGGTGCGGCAGGCGCTAATGCGTCGACAGGGCGCGGTGGCGTGAACCCCATGCAGATTGGCTTGGGCGTTAATGTCGCGAGTATCGACATGATTATGGACCCGGGCGCGGCACAGGTCACAGGCTGGGCATATGACGTTATGATAGACGGCGACGGTTTCTTCGTTGTCGGCGATAATTCGGGCACTTACTTCACACGCGCGGGCGCGTTTAGATTAGATGAGTTCGGCAACTTGACTAACCCGCAGGGCTTAAAGGTCATGGGCTGGAAGGCGACAGAGAGCACGACAACCCCGGGTTCATACGATATAGCCAGAACGGCCGCAAGGGGTATAACAATCACAGGTACTGACAAGTTTTCACCTCCGCAATCTACGTCGCTTATTAGCTTTAACGACAACATCAATGTGTCAGATTCGCCTATTGAAAGTTCTATCAGCTTCTTTGATTCGATAGGTAACAGTTGGCAGATGAAGGCTCGATTTGTGTATGACAGGACAGCTAAAAACTGGGGTATTGAATTAGGAACACAGATGATTCCTAACAATGATAAAACTAGGGCGGTTTACCTGAGTGTAAGCGACCCTGGTACTATTACCTCCGGTGCGAGTGCATTAGCCATTGCAACAACAGGTACTAAACCGGCTGCCGATTATGTTCTGTTGAAGGATGTACAGCTGAATTTTAGCACGGCAGGTTATCTTGTAACTACTGATGCGGCAGGTACCGTTATCGGCAAGGCATTGTCAAGCCTTGGGGTAACAATCACAGACGCGAATCAGCTAAATCCAAAATCTACATTTGCAAGTCCGCTGAGAATAGATTTTTCTTCCTTAACACAGTTTGAATCTCCGACTGACGCGACAGCGACAGCGGAAGATGGTTACACAGCGGGGAGTTTGAATGGTGTCAGCATTGGCCCTGACGGTATTGTAACAGGTTCATACTCGAACGGGAAAACCAAGCCTTTATGGCAGTTAGTCTTAGCCCAGTTTGTGAACCCCGCGGGCTTACAAAAGGTGGGTAACAACCTCTTCGCGGCAACGAACAACTCCGGCACGTTTGACGGTGTGGGCGTTGCGCCAACAGCGTTACTGCCGGGTACGCTGGAGATGAGTAAGGTTGACATTGCGCAAGAATTTACCGAAATGATAACGACACAGCGCGGCTTCCAGGCGAACTCGCGTATAATCACGACAAGTGACGAGATGATAACCGAACTTGTCAATATGAAGAGATAACCGCGCTACGGCGCAAAGTTAGGGGCGGCCTAACCGCCGCCCCCGTTTAAGAATCAGGCGGGTGCGTATGATTGAGGTAACCAAGCTGAACAAACAGGGATTTGTTATAAACTGTGAATGGATAGAAACTGTTGAAGCCAACCCAGATACGACAATTACGCTGACAAACGGCAGAAAATACATAGTCCGTGAGTCCGTTTCAGATATAGTGAAAAAGACCATAGATTACAAACGCAAGGCGAATGGCTTAACCGGTGGTTTAACCGGTAGATTGGAGGAGAAGTAGTGGATTTATCGTCAATTATTGGGTTTATATCGGGCGCGGTGTTTTTGGTGCTCTCGATTCTGATTACAGCTAAATTTAACCTTAGTCAGGCTTCAACCTCCTTTATAGACGCGCCATCCGTCATGATTGTTATAGGTGGCGCTTTGGCATCAACGTTTATCGGGTATCCGCTCGGTAAGCTTATCAGAGCGGCCAAGGGCGCTAAGGTGGTTTTTGCTCCGCCTAAGACTGACCCACTTGCGGTTATTGAGCAGATACGGCAGTTGTCGGCGCTGTCACGTAAAGAGGGTGTGCTTGCGCTCGACTCGCATATCGGTTCACTCAACGACGAATTCCTTGAAAAAGGGCTGAAGCTCATAGTAGACGCGACAGACCCAGAACTCGTTCGCAGTATTATGGAAACGGAAATGAGTTATATAGAGAACCGCCGAAATGAAGAACGCGCGGTTTGGGAGTTTTTGGGCGGTCAAGCGCCGTCTTGGGGCATGATTGGTACACTTATTGGGTTGGTTCTCATGCTTAAAAACATGGGCGACATCACAACTATAGGCCCGAACATGGCTGTTGCTTTGATAACGACATTCTACGGTTCGTTGCTCGCGAACTTCGTCGCCAACCCCATTGGTAATAAAATGAAGATATATATGACTGAAGAAATATTGATAAAAGAGATGCAGATTGAGGGTATGCTCTCGATTCAGGCCGGTGAGAACACGCGTATTATTGAGGAAAAACTCAAGGTATTCCTATCGCCCGAACTCGTGAAGCATGATTCAGCCGGGGCAGGTGAATAGCCGTGGCAAAGAAAGCAAGACCTGAAGAACCAAAAAAGGGTGCGCCTGAGTATATGAGTACTTACGGCGACTTCATAACGCTGATGCTCTGCTTCTTCGTGCTGATGTTCTCTATGTCGTCAATTGATGTAGCGAAGTATCAACAACTGGCCGCGTCACTATCCGGCAACCCAATGTCGATACTTGATATGGCGGGTAGCCAGGGTATACTTGACAATCTTGGCAGTGGGATTATGCCTGTGCCGAATGCCACAGCGAATAATCAGCCCGATACGCCCAAGGAGGAACAGCTCGCGCAAGAAGAGTTAAAGGACATGGCGTCTGATTTCCAGACCTATGCGGCTCAGAACAATCTCTCGAATACAATGAATATCACGGTCAAAGACCAGTATCTGCTTTTAACATTCGCGGATGGCTTGTTCTTTGACACAGGTAAGGCGGACTTGAAGCCGGGCGCTATCGCTGTGCTTGAACAAATTGCGGTTCAGCTTAGAAGTTACCCCGAGTGTGATGTTGAGATTGAGGGCTTTACGGATAATGTGCCTATTAAGACGGCTCAATTCCCGAACAACTTTTATCTGTCGTCAGCTCGTGCCATTGGTGTGGCGTCATTTCTGATTGATGAGCAACAACTGGATTCTACGCGAGTCAGTGCGCGTGGTTACGGTGAAAACAACCCCGTTGCGTCAAACGACACACCCGAGGGACGCGCGAAGAACAGACGCGTTGAAATTAAGATATACTCCAGCACTTACTCAAAGGCACAATAGACGAAGTATCTTCAATATAATTAAAGGGGCGATTTTACTTGGAGAACAACAACAAGGGCTTAATGATTATTGTTATCGCGCTGCTCGTGGTGCTGCTCTTGGCTATCGGGGCGGTCAGCGTAATCGCGCTTACCCAGCTGTCGAAAATGCAAGTCGGCACTTCACAGCAACAGCCCGAAAACACCAGCGGCAAGCTCACGGCTGACAAGATAACAGAGCTGTCTTTGGGCGAATCTTTCGCGACAAACCTAAAAATAGGCGCTGACGGCAAAGACCATGTGTTAAAGGTTGATATATCCATCGGCATTGACACGACAGACGAGAAGAAGGCAACGACTGAGATAACGAATTTGCAGACAAAGCTTACGATTTTACGCGATATAGCCAATACAGTAATAAGAGAGGCGACGTATGAAGACCTGATTGCCGATGGTGGGCTTGACACGCTTAAAGCCAATATCCTCTCGGGTATTCAACAACAGTTCACGTCAAATCTCATTGTCGCGGTGTATTTCGGTAACGTTATTCATATGTAATTTTGTAGCTATTTGGAAAGTATAGTGATATAATGATAAAAGCTTGTTTGCAAAACGGATTGGGGGTTTTTCAATGAGCGATTTGCTATCTCAGGCCGAGATAGATGAACTCATACGCAGCATGGCGGCGGGCGGCGGCGCAATTACCGCTGAACCCGAGGCTAAGAAAGACGAGGCAAAGCGTTATGACTTCGCAAATCCGTCAAAGTTTTCGAAAGAGCAACTCCGCGCGCTTGAGCTGATTTTTGATAATTTTTCGCGCGCACTCGCGACCTATCTGACCGGGTATTTGCGCACGAACATTCATATTGAAGTAGTCGGCGCTGAACAGGTGACCTATGCCGAATACAGTAACTCGCTGGCTAACCCTGTTGTACTCTCGATAGTTGAAATGCAACCGCTAAAGGGGAGCGCGACGTTTGAGTTATCAGCGAACGTGGGGTATGCCATTATTGACCGCATACTGGGCGGCCCCGGCTTGGGGCTCAGAAAACTGCGTGACTTTACCGAGATGGAAAAGATACTGCTTGACAGGGTAGTCAGCCAGATGATAACCTTTATCCCGGAGGCGTGGCAGAACGTCATTGCGCTGAAACCCGTGGTCAGTGATGTCGAAACGAATACCCAGTTTGCGCAGGTTATCCCACCTACCGAAATCACCGGGCTTGTCACCATGAAGATTAGAATGGGTTCTGTCGAGGGCTTCATAAACTTCTGTATCCCGCATTTGGTAATAGAGCCGATAATGAACAAAATCAATACGCGCTTCTGGTTCTCTAAGCGCGAGGAAGAAAACCGCGGGCGCAGTGAGGTTATAGAGGGTGAGCTTGATAAAACGAGCGTACCTATACGCGTAATCTTGGGGCGCACAACGATTCTTGTCAGCGATTTCAACAGCCTTACAGTGGGCGATATTATCCCGCTGGATGCCTATATCAATTCTGAAATGGATATTATGGTAGGAAATTTATTGACATTCAAGGGTAAACCAGGTACGGTCAGAGGTAAAAACGCCGTTTGCATCACCGCTAAGGCGGAGAAGGAGGAGTAGCCATATGGGCGAGATGTTATCTCAGGCTGAAATAAATGCGCTGTTGGGTAATCTGGGCAATACTGACTCTGCACCGCCCGCGCCTGAAGAAGATTTAGACAGTTTATTGTCAGACATACAGAAGGACGTAATCGGCGAAGTCGGCAATATCAGCATGGGCACTTCTGCCACTACGCTATACGCGCTTCTGGGTCAAAAGGTTGACATTACAACGCCGCAGGTTCGTATTATGAAGTGGGCGCAAGTCGCTGACGGTTATGACAGGCCGTGTGTCGGTATTCGCGTTGACTATACAGAGGGTATCGAAGGGTCGAATATACTTATCCTAAAACAAAGCGACGTAAAGGTCATATCCAGCCTTATGTTAGGTGGCACAGGGCTGGAAAATATTGACGGCGAACTGACGGATTTGGATTTATCCGCCATTAGCGAGGCCATGAACCAGATGGTCGGCTCGGCTTCAACGAGTATGTCGTCGCTTGTGAAGATGAAGATAGACATTGACACACCCCGCGCATTTGTTCTAGACTGGCATGATGACAGTTTTCTCGAAAATATCGGTCTGCACGAAGATATAGTTGTAACGATTTCGTTCAGAATGCAAATCGGCACAATGGTTGACAGCAACATAATGCAGGTAATTCCGCTTTCGTTCGCGCTTAGGATTACCGATATAATGCAAGAGGGACTATTTGGCACATCGGTATCTTCAACACCGAGCGCGCCGGAACCTGCTAAGGCTTCACCGGCTCCAACTCCGGCGCCACAGCCCCAGCAAATGCAGGGCGGTTATCCTCAACAACCACAGAATCAGCAAATGCCCGGCTATCCGCCACAAATGCCTTATCCGCAACAAGGATATCCCGGTCAAGATATGTACGCGCAACAGGGTTACCCCCAGATGCCGTACCCGCAATACCCCCCTCAACAGGGTCAACAACCTTATCCATACCCGCCGTACCCGTATTATCCGCCGTATCAGCAGCCGGTACCCCCGCAGGAACCACAGAAGCGCATAGATGCGCAACCCGTGCAGTTCCAGTCGTTTGACTTCTCAAGCGCATCACAACCGCGCGAGAACATCAACATCATTATGGACGTGCCGCTGGAAGTATCGGTTGAGTTGGGGCGTACAAGCAAGAGAATTAAGGATATATTGGAGTTTGCGCCGGGTTCTATCATCGAACTGGATAAACTGGCAGGTGAGCCGATAGACGTTCTCGTAAACGGGAAGTTTGTCGCCAAGGGTGAAGTCGTTGTAGTGGAAGAAAACTTCTGCATAAGAATAACCGATATAATTAAAGCGGAGCATAGAATTTAATTAAGGAGTGAAAAGCATGGCAAACAAAACCATTCTGCTCGTAGACGACGCAACGATTATGCGCATAATGTTAAAGGACATATTGACAAAGAATGGTTATCAGGTAGTCGGCGAGGCAGAGAACGGCCAAAAAGCAGTTGAGAAATACAAGGAGCTGACCCCCGGCCTCGTCATTATGGACATCACGATGCCCATCATGAACGGTATTGAGGCGACGCGCGGCATTAAAGCCGTTGACCCGGGCGCGCTCATCATTATGTGTTCCGCAATGGGGCAGCAGAGTATGGTTATCGAGTCTATTCAAGCCGGAGCGCGTGACTTCATCGTTAAGCCGTTCCAGGCTGACCGCGTACTCGAGGCCGTCCAGAAGGTTATTGGCTAATGAATTCCCTCGCGCTCTTCTTACCGCGCGATATTCTTTGCCTGCTTGAAAGCACAACCGACACAGCTTCTAAAAA
Organism: uncultured Defluviitaleaceae bacterium; assembly: GCA_964583165.1. Taxonomy (GTDB): domain Bacteria; phylum Bacillota; class Clostridia; order Lachnospirales; family WRAX01; genus CAZOVK01. Next base: position 85,871 of record CAZOVK010000003.1, read on the forward strand.
CATCGGCTCTGACTTTTTGTCGTCAGCCCTACAGATGTTGTATTTAGTATTGGTATTTGCGTTTGTGCTTTTTTTGGCATACTACGGAACAAAGCTGTTGGCAGGCTCGCGTAATTATCGACGCGGTACAAATATTGAGTTAATCGAAGCCATGTCAGTGGGCTTCCAGTCGTCGGTTCAGCTTGTGCGCGTGGGTTCTAAGTACGTGCTCATCGGTGTAACGAAGGACAAGGTTGTCTGTCTGACCGAAATTGACCAGAACATCATAGATTTAAGCCCGGATAAGGTTATTCAAAAGCCTATGACGTTGGATGACTATGTGAAAAGGTTCATAAAACCAAAGAAAACGGAGTAGCTGGGGGGTGATGTTACGCGCGACAGGTTTATTTTGATGAAACGACACTGGATGAGGTTGTTCGTGTCAGTGGCTGTTGTGGCGGCGGTGTTTACCTTTGGCATGGTTTCTGTTTATGCCGTTCAGACACCGACAGCTCCCGTTACGCCGGAAGCGCCGTTATTACCGAATGTCAGTATCAACATAGGTGACCCCACAAACGCGACGGGCACGGCGAGTACGCTCCAATTGTTGTTTCTGATTACGATTTTGACATTACTGCCGACGATTCTTCTAATGATGACATCGTTCACGCGGATAATCATTGCGATGCACTTCCTGCGCTCGGCTCTAGGCACACAGCAGATGCCCCCGAACCAGATAATGATTGGGTTGGCGCTGTTCCTGACGTTCTTTCTCATGAGCCCGGTTATTACGGAGGTCAACGACAAAGCCTTTCAGCCGTATTCACGGGGCGAAATAACACAATCACAGGCGATAGACATAGGCATGGAACCGATTCGCGGGTTCATGTTACGCCAAGTCAAAACGTCAGACATGGCGCTGTTCACGAAAATAACCGGCGTAAGTTATGCTGAAAAAGAAGATGCGCCTAATACGGTACTTATACCAGCCTTTTTGCTCGGTGAAATCACGAAAGGGTTCAGCTTTGGGTTCTACATCTATATACCGTTTATCATCATTGATATGGTCGTCGCGTCTGTGCTTATGGCAATGGGCATGATGATGTTGCCACCCGCTATGATTAGCCTGCCGTTCAAGGTCTTGCTTTTCGTCATGGTTGACGGCTGGAATCTTACAGTGAAAATGCTACTACAGACATTTCGTTAAGGGGAGGGCGAACGCGTGATTGAAGCTAATGCTATAGGCGTTGTTCAGGAAGCATTGAAAACAGTTGTTTATGCGGCCGCGCCGCCGCTTCTGATGGGGCTTGTTGTCGGTGTTATCGTCAGTATCTTTCAGACTGTCACGAGTATTCAAGAACCGACGCTTGCGTTTGTACCCAAGATTCTGGCGGTCTTTATGGCGATTTTCCTGTTTGGCAAGTGGATGATGGACATTATCTCGGGTTTCACGATGACAATATTCGAGAATTTGCCCTCTTATTTGGCAATGTTCTTTTTGAGGTAGCGCATGGGAACTAACTTGAATGCGCTTGTTTCATTATATAACAATATCGATGTCCTACTGGCGGTAATGGCGCGTTTTTTTGGGTTTTTTCTTGTCGTACCTGTTATTTCGGGGCGAAACATACCCGTTATGACGCGTATCGGTCTCGCCGCCGCGATTGGTGCGATTGTTTTCTTTTCGGGTAATGTGACAATACCAGCGTATGAGCCCAATTTGTTCGGTTATGCGGTCGTTCTCATGGTTGAGGTTATTGTTGGGTTGATTATGGGCTTCGTCGTGTTCATGATGTTCTCGCTGTTCTACTTTGTCGGGCAACTCATGGACTATCAGATTGGCTTCTCAATGGTCAGCGTCTTTGACCCCGTGACGCAGTTTCAGGTGCCGATTACGGGTAATTTGTACTACTTGTTGTGTACAATGATGTTTGTAATGACGAATGGTATTGAACAGCTAATACAAACGGTGTTTTATAGCTATGAATCATTGCCGCTCGGGCAGGCACAGTTGTTGAACAACCCGAATCTTCCCGCCGTATTGATGGAGATGATGGTCAGCTTCTTTGTTATCGGCATAAAGATAGCTTTACCGATGATAGCAACGATTCTCGTTGTAGATGCCGCGCTCGGTATTCTGACTAAGGCTGTGCCACAGATGAACATATTCGTTGTGGGTATGCCACTCAAGCTGTTTATCGGTTTGATTGTTCTATATATGATTTTCCCGATGTTCTCGTCTATTTATCGCTATGTTTATGATATGACATTGGTGTATTTCTATAATATAGTTAAGGGGATGATGTCCCCGTGATACATTTTGAGGCGGATGAAACAAGGCGGCCGCTGATTCCGCTAAATCTCTCGTTCTTTGAAGCGGGGGAGAAGACGGAGAAGGCAACGCCGAAGAAGCGCGAAAAGGCGCGTGAAGAGGGGCAAGTCGCGAAAAGCCCCGAAATCAGTACGGCGGTCATGTTTCTAGCGATGTTTTCAGCGCTGAAGATGTTCGGCGGTTATATCATGGAAGAGCTGATGGATTTGTTCACGTTCAACCTCAGAAGCCTTGAAACCGC